>CAZZKP010000150.1:0-4653 GCA_964654675.1 uncultured Bifidobacterium sp.
TTTTTGATTTTGTCTCTGGTTCAAGTATTTGCTGCAACCAGTATTCCTGTATTTAACAAATTGTTTGGCTATAAAACTGCAGTTCCTACCGCTGCCGATTATAACAAAGTACAACTTTGGTTGGCGATGCCCATTTTCTTGTTGATGTCGTTGGGTTATTGGTTCAAGTTCCGTGAAACCGACATCGCATCAATAAAGCGTCCATTGCTCGTAAATACCGTTTTGACATTGGTGGCGGCATTGTTGTTGACGATAGGGTTTGCGATTGAAGGATATCAGTTCATCTTGTTTTTGGTGTTAACGGTGGCTGTGGTAGTTTTCAATATGATTTACGGCATCAAAAAGAAGAAAACAGAATGGAAACGCTGGGGCGGAAACATTTCGCACATAGGTTTTGGTATTTTGATGATGGGTGTGCTTGTGAGCTCGGTGAACAAGAACATTCTATCCTCCACCAAAGAGGGGATTGATATGGCTCCGGAAGTCGATCAGAAAGGGAACCAAGATACAAAAGGCATAAAATTCAATCGTGAAAATCAGTTGCTTTACAAGAATAAACCCCAAGTATTACAAGGTTACACTGCTATCTATCTTGATGAAAGAAAAGGACTTGGCGTTGATAGTATAGATAAATACTTTAAGGTGGCTTTTGTTGAGAAGGATGAACAAGGAAAAACGACTGACAGTTTTGTGTTGGAGCCAAAGACCCAGAACAATCCAAAAATGGGATTACTTGCTGAGCCTTCTACCCGACATTTTTTGCATACAGACATTTTTAGCCATGTGAACTACGAAAGTAGTATGGATCGAAAAGAACCATTCAGCAATTTCAGGGTGGATACAGTGGGATTCTTTACGCCATTTATTACTCAAACGGGTAAGGTGGTAATGACAGTCGATAGTATCCGTCGTTCCAAAGAAACTGCGGGTTTGAAATTGGTATTGGCGATAAAAGCAAAGCGCCTCGGCGACTCAGTTTGGTTGCGGCCGGAGTTTATGATCAATGAGCAAACGGGTGATTTTGAAATGAAGGCCGCGGAGGACAATCGATTTGGAATCATGGCAAACATTATCAATTTGCAGATCATCGATCCAAACCCAGCCCATCAGAACATTCGATTTGTGATTCAAACGGGGGAGAAAACCCCAGTTTGGGATTATATCGTGATTCAGGTGATAGCCTTCCCGTGGATTAATTTGGTGTGGGCAGGAACGATCATCATGGTGATAGGTTTTATGATTTCTGTGCTGAATCGAATTCAAAAGCAAAAAAAGCTGGTGGCATGACCGGCCGAATCATCATATGGGGCTTAGGCAAAGTAGGCAGGGCGCTATATGAGGGTTTAAAGAATACGTCTTTTGGAGTAGATGTCGTTGTTGTTAGGGAAGCATCCAATCAAAAATCAGGGGATGTTATTTCTCCCATCGACCGCCAACAACCCGCTTTTTGGTTGGCCGAGGAAGTTTTAACCCACTCTTTAGATTTCTTGATTCCCGGGGATTTGGTATTTGTATCGGTGGTGGATCGAGAGATTGCCAACATCTTTGAGCACTGCGATATTGAAGGTGTGAATTTGGTTCATTGTTCTGGCGCAACGGGGTTGGTTGGAGTCAAAAATGCCCATTCAGGCGTATTTTATCCTTTGCAGAGTTTTGTTGGAAAAGGTGAAGAAAATTGGCAGATAGTTCCGGTGTTTGTTGAAGGCAACAATGAAATGGTTGAGAAGATGCTGATGGAAATCGCCAAGGAAATGGGGGTGATGTCGATCGAGAAATTGAATTCCCAGCAAAGGGCTTATTTGCATCTGGCTGGTGTGTTTGCCAACAATTATACAATGGCTATGGCTGGTATGGCGAAAGATTTGTTGGAAGGTCAGGGGTTGAATCCGGATTGGGTTTTACCCATATTGACAAAAACAGCGGAGAATTTTGGTCAGGGCAAGCCCTGGGAGTTATTGACTGGGCCCGCTTCGCGGGCCGACCTGATCACGATAGAACAACATCGCTCTATGCTAGATAATCAGACAGACATGCAAAACGCTTACAACGCCATGGCTCAATATATCTTGAATCGATCCAAGGAATCAACAAACGAGTAGAACAGCCCAACGGAAATTGTGTCAGACCCGAGGTATCGTCGAAATTTGCATCGAACCTATGGCGCAATCAAAAAATACTCCATCGTAAGCCCACATAAATTGTTCTTCCATTCGTAGGACCCCAAGCATAACCGGCGTCAAAGTCGTTTCCTGAGGGATTTTGCCAGTTCATAATGGGATGATGCTGAGATACATTGGCCAAATTTTCTCCGCCAAAGTAAAACTCAAATTGTTGAGAAATTGCCTTGCGAACTTGTAAATTGATGATCCAATAGTTTGGACTGAATCCCGGATGCAGAGCGTGATTGATGCTAGAGTAATAGGGAAGACGTTTGCGGCTGTTGAACTGAAATACCGCATCCAAATACCATTTATTTCTTGTTTGATATTGCAAAGCCCCAATGGCTCGGTGAACCGATTGAAGTGGTTGTTGCTGAAATTTGAAGTTTAACCATTGCTGACTGTTGATCCAGCGATAGCTCATCTTGAAACTCAATCTGCGATGCAAATAACCGTTTAAATCTATCTGGGCGATGCGCGTTTTTCCTGCTTCTTTTCCCCTCACCGAATTGATGTATACTTCTGTGGCATTTTGATCCCTGTCCACGAGGACCTGACTTAAGAATTTCGTCTCGAAATAATCCATTACAAAGGTAGCAGGGTAGTCAAATAGCATGAAATTTCCCATATAGCTCAAACCGTAATTCCAGGCCTTTTCCTGAGGAAGCCATTTGTTTTGAATCAGTGATGATGAATCGATGAAAATTCCGCGACCATTGATCAATAATGGCAAATTTTCCGCGATAAAATAACTACTTCTTCTGGCCATCCCGCCTTGAATATTGATGCGATTCGTTTTGTTGATTTGATATTTTGCGTGCAATCTAGGGGTGAAGAAACCCTTATATACATTGTGATAATCCGCTCTCATGCCAATCACAGCCGATAATTTGCTCCCTTCCATGGTGTATTCACCAAAAACACCGGCTGTTTTTTGCCATCCATCGATTTGAAATGAATCCCCCCGAATATTGAGTAAATTTTCATTTAAGTGATTGGCCGACAATGTAATGCCTGTGTTAATCCTGTTTTTGGTTAAAGTCTCCGTTTGGTAAACACCGCTGTAATAATATCTCTCTTCTGTTGCGGCATATTTCCTATCAATCAAGGAGTTGAGTGTGGATGTTGTTTGATGCTTCGACGCATCGAAAATGTTTCCAATGCTCTTACTTCCGCTTTTGTTCATGAAAATCCCAATCTTGGAATAGGCCTCGGCATGCTGATCGTGGAAATCAAATCGAAAATCTCTACTGTCAAGGCTGATTTCATTGTTACTGCCCGACATCAATGTCCCACCTCGTTTTTTGTCTGAATAGGCCAATCCGCCACCCTGAATCTCAACTTTTTTTCCAGGAATCTGAAAATGATCGGCTATAAAATAGCGCTGTGACAATGGCATGTCTGCCATTCCATCCTTGCCCATGTCCGTTGTGCGATACTGTCCACCTGTGTGTAAATAAAGATGATTGATAGCGCGATTTGCAATGATTGACTTACTGATCACATTCATTTCGCTTCGGGCTTGTTGATTTGAATACAAATTGACAAAGAGTTTGGGGTCTTTGATATTGGCTTTTAGTTGATAATTCAATCCGCCGGTGAGTCCATCGTGCCCTAATGTTGCAGAGCCCGCGCCCTTGGCCAATTGAACAGCTGAAACCATGGGACCTGGAATATTGGATAATCCATTTAATGTGGCTAACCCATTGATGCTAGGAATGTTCTCACGGCTCATTAAGACATACTTTCCACTGAGGCCAAGCATCTCAACTTGTTTGATTCCTGAGACACCATCGGCGTTACTAACTTCAACGGTATTGCTCAGTTCGAAACTCTCCGAAAGGGTGCAACAAGCCGCTTTTTTGAATTCAGATTCTGTGAGAATCTCCTGCAATCCAACGCCTTTGCCATTAAAATAAGCACCTCTTTCCGTGTGAATTTCTACGGCTGCAATACTATCCGATTTTTTTGGTAGGGTATCTTGCGCGATTCTGGGTTGCCCCGTTGAGGAGGTTTGTGAGTAAAGCGAAATGACTGGACCTATGAAAAAAAATAGGATTAGTGCTTTCCGGGTCCCCATTCGTCGTCGTCTTTGCGATACTTACAACAATCTGGCAAACTCTGATATACAACATTACTGGCTTTCACTTTATCTGTATCGTGTCCTACCATGGCAATGATGTTGTGCAGTTGAATTTCTTGCAATTTTGTTGGATCATAGGTAATCGTAACAATGCTGCTTTCGATGGAATAAATCGCTTTGTAGATGCCTTTTTTGTCTAGCGCATTTTCGATGCGTTCTTTACATTCCGCACAATTGCCTTGAACCTCAAATGAAATGGTTGTTTTTCTAATGGGTTTGGGTGAGATTTCAAGATGACTAGGGAAAGTGAATGCCACTGAAAATATGCTAATTAGAGTGATTCCCAGGATGAATAAATGCCTTGCTTTCATGATTGTTTCGAATTGTTTATTTTGATAAATACAAAGTTAG
>CAZZKP010000151.1:0-4619 GCA_964654675.1 uncultured Bifidobacterium sp.
CATATTCTTGGATCGTTTTTACCGACATCGACATAATGATGCAATTTCGGCCTTTGGAAGGAATTGGTCAACGCAAGTATTCCACATCCAAATAAAATGTATCAAATGAAAAAAATGACCCAACCTTTGGGGCAGATCCACCGAAAAAAAGGGTAGGGCGGCCTTCGGCCGCCCTACCCTTTGCTCGTTTAATTATTTACATCAATACCCTGACCCGCCGCTACCCACAATTTCCTGCACCGCACATGCCATCAAAGGAACCCGCAACTGCACACAATATTGCTGAAATGGGCCCGCCTTCATAAAGCCTGCGCCATCCGTCTCATTCATCGACGATACCCAACAATCACGGATTTTTTCTACTTCTTCCAAAACCGCAGATACCATATCAACACCCTCTTGAGGATCCAGTTCAGTACAAGGTATTCCCTTCTGAATCATGTAGTTAAAGCCCTGCCCTGAATAAGCAAATAGATACTTCACCGTTTCTTTGTCTTTTGCCGTGGACAATGCCAATACATGCACCTTCGAGCCAAACAATTTTGCCAACACAGATACCCGATAAAATTTCTGTCGAGATTCCGAATTAGAATCCAACAACATCAACAAATTTCTCGGTTCAATCCATTTGGATTCTGGATTCAGATAAATCATAGGGTTGTTAAACTTACTCACGCAAGCGGCCATGCCACCACCGATTAAGCCCGGCAACTTGGGCTGCGCAAAAACAAAAGTCATTTCCGCCTTGATGTCATTGGCGTGTTTGGCCGTGGACGACCAAAACTCTCCTGAATGGTCAATAATCGACAAATCTCTGTACGCACGCTTCTTGAGATCATCCACAAGGGCTTGCGCAATTTCGGCGTTGGTCGCATTCTGCAACCAAATCAATTCGCCTTTGAACCTGCGCGCCACCGAAAGAATGGCATCGCTAATCGTTTGTTGGTTTTGGGTACTGTCTGATGTAAATAAAATTTTTGTAGTAGTTTCTTCCATAGGCAGATATTAATTTTACACCGAATCTCTTTCACAAAATCCACAAAATCAAGTAATTAAAAAATATTTACATCTTTTTTACCCCTTTTTCATCAAAAAATAATACTCATTACTTTGAAATCATTTTTTTACACTACTCTGACATTTTTGATCAGCCATCCATTATTCCTCATCGCCAATAACAATCCCATCAAACCACCCCATTATCGTGGACTCTGCGTCCTAAGCGATTCCCTAGCCTGGTTTTCCGGAAGCAAAGGCACCGTTATCCGAACCACCGACGGAGGGAAACACTTCGATACCATTTCCCCGCGTCCAAACAACACCCAATTTGCCCATTTCCTTCCCTTTGGCAAACAAACCATTGAAAGCTACACCCAAACCCTTAATCCGTCATTTTCCTTGTTGCGCAAGGACTACCGAGATATTTGGGCCAAAAACGAAAATGAAGCGGTCATCTTGAGTGCCGGAGATTCTGCCATCATCCTGAAAACCATTGACGGAGGGAAAAACTGGACCATTGTATTCATCGACTTCCGTAAGGACATTTTTTTGGATGTCCTGGAAGTAGATTCAAAAACCGGCATCGGCATAGTACTCGGTGATCCCATTCTCCCCGATCCAATTGTCGTTGAAGTGGGCGGCGATCAGAACAACGAAGGTTCCCAGTTGTCGATGCGAAACGATCACCAAAAAACCCAACGTCAGAAAACCAAACACCAAATAACATCCATCCCGAAACCCAGTTTTCAAACGTCCAATTCAAACATTCCCTTGAATCAGCAAAAACACTTCGCTTCCATTTACACAACAGATTTTGGTAGCAGTTGGAATCCATTGCCCATCGGCGATTGGAACCTGCCACTTGACAGCTTGGAATCATTCTTTGCCGCAAGCGGAACTTCCCTGGTGATTATTGATAGCAAAACAACCAAAATGAAAAAATCCATCCCGCCCCAATTCAAAAGCCTCACCGTGGGTTTTGCCGGCGGTGGAATCAATCCGAGTTACCATATTGTTCAATTCAAAGCACAAAAAATGAAATCCGCCAACCCAAATCACCCTCAATTAAACATCCAAGCCCAACTTCGTGTGGTAGCCAATGAGGTCATTCCGTTGCCGTTCAAAGGCGGACCCGGTTCAGGCGTATATGGGATGTGCTTGTCCGATGCTGGCAATGTGGTAGCCGTAGGTGGCAATTACACCCTTCCCGACAGTTCCGTAAAAGCCTCAGCCCATACAAGCAGCAACAATTTCGGACTAAAATGGTCGGGGAGCAATGGACCAAAAGGAAACACTGGCGGATATAGAAGCGGCGTTTGCATAAGTGCTCCTATCATGACCCATGAACCCAAAATGCAACTTAGAACCAAAACACCAACACCCCTATTCAATACCATCGATACCGCAACGCATTTTTCTTGTGCAGAGGGTAGCCGAATTGCCTTTTGCACAGGAACCAACGGAAGTGACATCTCCTCAAACAACGGGGAGAGTTGGTATTCTATCCCGAAACAAACCCTACAAAGTGGAATCTATTTTGAGGGCTCATTCAATGCCTGTGCCTTTAGTTGTAATCACCTCTGGATGGTCGGAAATTCCGGCAAATTCCAACGAATTCCTATCACCGATTTATTGTCGATTGGGATAAAACACCCAAAGTAGTTATTTCACCTTGTACACCACAAATTTCAAATTCTCAAAAGCAATGGGAAAGGGAGGTGTTATTCCCCCACGCGACTTTTGAACGATCCAATAATTGATGTGCTTATTTTCCAGTCGAATCTTGGCATCATTGATATTGTATGTATTCAAAGGCAATTCATCCGACCAATTTACGGGATAATCTTGAGCCACTTTAAACACCTCAGCACCGGTCACATATCGCATCAGGCGGGGTTTGTGAAATGATATTCTCTCTCCGGGCTTCACAGAAGTCTCAACAAATGAATACACCTCGGCGACTTCTTCTGAAAATGCCTCATTTGTATCTGTAACGACATAATGTACCGCAGTAGCCAATCCTTGAATTAACACGACTACCGAAAGAGCAAAAGCCCAATAAGAAGATTTCTTCAAGGCTCGCGCCACAAATCGAACCTCAAGGGCTGGTTTCGCAATCTGCCACAACTCCATCAAACCCACAACGACCAAAATGGCCATCATTGGAAAAATCACAAACAACAATCGTACACCCTGAAGACTCGGCCAGGCACAAAACAAGGCCAAATTCACACCCACAAAAGCCACAATAGGAAGTAGTTGCCATCCACGTTTCACAATCGCCAACAAAATGATCGCCCAAACACCGGCAGCCAACAAAATTGTTGCCCAAGCACCCAACGTGGCTTCGATAATGGTTGCAAAATGCCAAAGTGGATACGTCCCTATCAATTTCAAATACAAACCCATATTGGAAAACACCTGTGCCGGTGTCACGGATTTAAGCATATTCATATAAACGGGGCCATGTCCGAGATCGTTTTTCAAAGCCAATAATCCGCACAACCCACCCAAAATTGCCACCAAAAATACATTGGCATTGGCACGAATCCCCCCATAAAACCTCGGATTTTCTTGCCAAACCAAAATTACCCATGGCACCAACAGAAAAACGCCATTGGTTCGGGTTGAAGTAGCCATAAACACCAAGAGTCCCAAAGTAAAATTCTTGGCTACATTGTTTCGCCACGATGCGTACAACAAGTACATAAAAACACCCGCCAAACCCGCAAACCACAAATCTGAGGTAAGTCTATTCGCCGCCTCCCAGATTTTCGGATGCCAAATCACCAATATCAGCGAAAGAAGCACAGGTAGCATTCTATCCTCAAACAACAGGCGGAACCAGCGATACACTGCCACCATACATAGAATAAAAATCGAAAAATTAAAAACCTTCAATCCCACAAAACCCCAAATGTCGATGCCCCGCATCGGCAAACTCATTAAAACAGGAAATCCTTGGGGATACAAATATGGGCCAATGACTCCATCCGACTGATCCATGCAAGCCTGATTAGAAATTGCCAACTCCTGCATTCCCCCACGAATCCAGCATCGCGCTTGATGCAAATACAAGATAAAATCATCACCCCATTCGTGACCAGAATCCATGCACAACCAACCACCAACTAATGCGATAAGGAAAACGCTAAAAACAAGCCATTGTGTTTTGATATATCCAGTTTTCATGATTTCATTTTATGAATTTCTTACCCCTGATTCTAAACTAGTCACTGGCTTCAACGTAGGCTATCAAACAATTTCAGTTGGACATTACTCTGCCCTTTCGGCAAATCAATCTTTCTGATACACCGCAATTACGCTCAAACCCATTTTATTCAAAACCACTTTATCTGCAATTTTAAATATCGGGGTTAGCACGTTATACAACTTCATATTTGATTCGGGAATCAGCTTTTTCTTCAAAACCGAACCCACCAAAAACCAACCAAATATGCCCGCGAAATTAAAATACCAAGACTTAATCAATTTGGCTCCTTGGCGCGGGAAAATCGACAACAAACGACTCTTTGTGTATCGTTTGTAATGCTCCAAGGCCACATCGAACCCGTTATACAACCATTGAGAGGCTGGAACCAAGATTACAATTGTACGCC
>CAZZKP010000152.1:0-4592 GCA_964654675.1 uncultured Bifidobacterium sp.
AAACGGGCGGAAAAGATTTCATTTTGGCGCACAGCAGTGCCCAAGTGGATGTGATTGTTACCGCCATCATCCGCGGCGCCTTTGAATTTCAAGGACAAAAATGCTCTGCCGCGAGCCGTGTGTACATCCCGAAGAGTTTGTGGCCAGCGGTTAAAGCAAAATTGCTGTCAGAAATGCCGACCATCAAAGTAGGTCCTACAGAGGATTTTACCAACTTCGTAAATGCCGTAATCGACGAGCGTGCCTTCAATAAAATCAAGGGCTACATCGACCAAGCCAAAGCGGACGGGGTAGAAGTTCTTTGGGGTGGTAACTGCGATATGTCGAAAGGCTATTTCATTGATCCCACCATTTTGATGGCCCCATCGGCGCATTATCGTACCATGTGTGAGGAAATTTTTGGTCCCGTTGTAACGATTTGGGTCTATGCCGATGCCGAATGGAGCGATATGTTTGAAGTGGTTGACAAGACCAGTGAATACGCGTTAACAGGGGCAGTTTTGGCCCAAGACCGTCAGGCCATCACCGATGCCACTTGGGCATTGAGAAACAGTGCCGGCAACTTCTACATCAACGACAAACCAACGGGCGCGGTGGTAGGACAGCAACCTTTTGGTGGTGGAAGAGGCAGTGGAACCAACGACAAAGCGGGTGCAAAGGTGAACTTGCTTCGTTGGGTGAGTCAGCGAACCATCAAAGAAACGTTTGTGCCGCCCACCGACTATCGTTATCCTTTCTTGCAGGCGGATTAAATCAGATCGATTTAACGAGTTGCTCGTATAAAACGCGAGAGACAGTGTTTTTTAACTTTTTGCCCTGGTAATCAGCGACCCAGCTGATACCTCGTGTGGCAGAAGTGGTAAAGATTTCTTCTGATGCACTGAGGTCGATTTCGCTGATCGGTCGCTCTTGCAGAGAGTAACCATAGGCATCTGCCAATTGCATAATCACTTTGCGCATGACACCATCGATGCAATATTCAGAGATGGGTGGGGTGAGGAGGAATTCGCCTTTCACAACAAAAATATTGGAAGATACACTTTCGCAGGGCCGTCCGTATTCGTTAAAAATCACGACATCGTCAAGTCCATGCTCTTTTGCATAGAGTCCTGCCAAGGTGTAAATGAGTGATGAGCACGTTTTTAACGTTGAGGTATAGTTGCTGTTTTTTACCAACTCTTTGTAGGTGCCAATGTGTAAGCCTTCTTCTTGCCACTGGTAGGGACCGATGCCCGTTTCCGCGTTGATTTCGGTCACCATACAAACGTTTGAATGGTTGGGTGTATACAAACCCTCTGCATCCCTAAAAATCGTCAATCGGATTCTGGCTGCATCCATCTTGGCGTCCTTACACGCTTTAAGAACTGAAGTTTCCCAAGAAATCTCATCCCACCACGTGGGGAGTTGTAATTTGAGCAGCAACGCTGATTTCCTAATTCTATCGCCATGCAAGGGCAATTGAAGAATTCTGCCGTTGGCCAGTTTACAACTTTCAAAGAAGCCATCGCCATACCGGTATCCACGACTTTTGGGGGTAAAAAACGGAGCGTTTTCGTCTACAATTGTATTGTTGATGATAAAAATGGCCATAGGGATGATTCAATTGATTGCTGTAATTGTTGATTGTGGTTAGGGTCTTCCGCGTTGAAATTATTTTCTTCGGGAAAAACGAAAATAGGTATTGCCTTCCTGTATCACCAAGGAATCATTCGAAAAATGTTGAATCCTAAATTTGCGAATGAATTTGTTTGTTGTGGACCCTTCTTCGTAATACAAGGCCAACTCATAACCGGTATTTGAATAGGGCATTGGGCAAGGTTCAATTCTTGCACGGCCCCAGGCTTTTTTCTGTAGGGCACCTATGGAATAATAGAAGGGGCCATTCTCAGAAATTCGCATCGTATCGTTCCGTGTTAATGGGAGTGGTGTAGGACTTTGGGTGATATAGATGCCTGCAGTTTTTTGGTGTGAGCCATCCCCCAATCCAAGATGAAAGGTGTCGATACTTCGATAGTTCCAAATGCCGGCAATATCAGCCCGTGTGATTTTTTTTAGGGTATCAGCGAGCGCATTATCAATCAAAGGCAGTTTGTGGTTGATTTCACATCCTTTCCGATTCATATCAACGCTTTCGTTGATAGGGTTCGCAAAACCCAAATAAATTAAACCCAATACCAGGGTGATGAAAATCCAATTTCCTTTGGATGAAAAAAACGAACGATGTTCAGCGGGTGATTTGGACATATCAATAGAAAAATGAAAGGGTCGATTGTCTCAATTTTTTATTGCCTTCTTTTGATCTCATCACGGATTTTAGCGGCCTTGGAATAGTCTTCATCGTTGATTGCATCGTCTAGCATGAGTTCCAATTCTTCCAACGACAATTTTGCATAACCATTAGCAACAGAGGTCTTTTCTGTCGGTTCAACCAGATCGTCGATTTGCTGCCCCGGCAATTCCATGTCGTCATCGTCTATGTGTTCATCGTTGTAGGCGGCTTCCAACAAAATCGATTCCATACAGTAAATGGGGGCTCTGAACTTGATTCCAAGAGCGATAGCATCGCTGGTTCTGGCATCGAGAACAACCAATTTGCTGGTTCCCTCGTTTACGAAAAGGCAAGTAATTCCTGCGAAGTAAATGCCTTCATCAAGTCGTTCGATGTTGATTTCCGTAACGGTAATATCAAACTCCTTGAGGGCGGAGGTAAATAAATCGTGGGTTAGGGGCCGACTGGGTTTCATTCCTTCCAGTTCCATAGAAATGGCTTGGGCTTCAAAACCACCAATGATGATAGGCAGGATGCGATTGCCGTTCAGTTCTTTCAGATAAAGCGTATAGGCTCCGTGAGAATGGGCGGGAACGATGTTCCGAATTACCATTTCTACGCGGGCGCTCATCGTTGGATTCTTTAATTAGTTTTTCGCTGCCGCAATCAATTGAGGCAAAATTTCAAACGCATCGCCAACGATACCATAATCGGCTGCCTTAAAGAAAGGAGCTTCAGGGTCTTTGTTGATGGCTACGATCACTTTGGAAGAACTTACACCGGCCAAATGTTGAATGGCGCCAGAGATTCCAACGGCGATATACAAGTTTGGTTTGATGGTAATGCCGGTCTGACCCACGTGCTCACTATGGGGTCTCCAATCCATATCGCTTACGGGTTTAGAGCAAGCGGTGGCTGCGCCCAGGGCAGTGGCCAAATCTTCAATCATATGCCAATTTTCAGGGCCTTTCATACCGCGCCCGCCACTCACCACGACTTCGGCTTCGGTCAATGGGATTTTACCTGTTACCTTGTTGACAGCGTCGATGCGTAATCCGGATGAACCCAATGGGGATGATGCCGTTTCCACAAGAGCCGTTTCGCCAAACGATTTGATTTCAAACGAGTTTGGGGTGATGGCAATCACTTTTTTATCGCGTTGTAGATTCACGAAAGCAAAGGCTTTCCCTGAGAACACACTGCGTTTTACTTGGAATCCGTTACCGGTGTCGGGCAGACTTACTACGTTGGTGGCCAGAGAGGCGCCCATCAATTGAGCCAATCTCGGGGCCAATGATTTTCCGGTGTAGGTATTGCTGATGATGATCGTGCTCGCGCTCACTTCGTTCGCGCTCGCATTCACGGCCGCCGCATACGCGTCGGCCGTGAATGAATCCGATGTCGCAATGGTCTTCACCACATGCGCACCATATTCACCCAACTCCGAAGCATCCGCGCCATTGCCAATGGCAATCGCAACAACCTTGCTCCCTAACATATCGGCAACCTGCCTGCCGTAAGATACCGCCTCGTATGTGGCTTTCTTGAATTTCCCGTCGCTGATTTCAGCAAATACTAATACTGACATATTAAATGACTTTGGCTTCGTTTCTTAAAATATCGATGAGTTTTCCCGCTTCACTCGCATCAATCAATCGTACACCCGTTTTGGCAACCGGCAATTCATACGAACTGTAATTAGAGAAGTTTGCAGCGGCCTGTGGAGCCAAGACCTGTAAAGGTTTTGTCCGTGCAGCCATGATTCCACGCATATTGGGAATTCTTGGTTCGCACAATTCCTTCTGCGCACTCGCAACACAAGGTCCTGCACAACTCACCGTCTCTCTGCCGCCATCGATGTCGCGGTCAAAAGAGAACTTCCCGTCTGCGTAATCAATGCGCGTTACCACATTGATCGAAGTGATTCCCAACAAAGATCCCAACATGCCACAAACGACACCGCCATTGTAGTCGATGCTCTCTCTGCCTGTCAAAATCAAGTCGTAACCCACCGCGATTTTTGCGATCTCCTCCGCCACATATTGGGCATCAATGGGATCTGCATCAATGCGAATGGCTTCGTTGGCACCCATACTCAAGGCTTTTCGAATCACTGGCTCCGCTTCCGCTCTCCCAACATGGACAATGGTTAACGTGCCGCCATTGGCTTCGGCAATTTCTAATCCGCGGGTAACCGCCAATTCGTCGTAAGGATTTAAAATGTACTGAACACCGGCAGTGTTAAACTGCGTATTGTTTTCGGTGAAAGTGATTTTTGTAGTGGTATCCGGAACCACACTGATGCAAGCAAGGATTTTCATTC
>CAZZKP010000153.1:0-4545 GCA_964654675.1 uncultured Bifidobacterium sp.
GTAAAAAGTAATAGTAAGGTGATAAGTAAAAATATTAACGGTTTGGGAATCAATTTGGCAAGTATGCCAAGTATCGGTGGGGATTTTACTTTGGGCTTTAGAGGAGATATTTATAAATCTTTGATGTTATTTGGAGAGGTAGGTGCGGCAAAAGCTATCGTGCAGTGCGGATTGGCATATCGGTTCTAAGGTTGGTTGGTAGATTTGTGGTGATTTTGACCATTTTGACCATTTTTTAGGTCGTTTTCGCTGATTTTCGGTAAAAAACACGCGGTTTTTGGTCTTTTTTGCTCATTTATGGTTTTCTTTGTAACATCATTTTATCAAAAAACTATGGACATAAAAGAGATTCAAGCACTGATTAAATTTGTATCAACTGCAGGTGTAGATGAAGTAGAAATCAATCAAAAGGATTTTAAGTTGCTCATCAAAAAGAACCCAGCACAATTTACAACTGCTCAATATACCCCCGCTCCAGTTGCGATGCAAGCAGCACCTGCACCAGTAGCGATTTCTAGCCCTGTAGCGGCAACTCCAAGTGCTCCAGTTTCTGAACCCAAAAGCGATAACTTAATTACCATTAAATCGCCAATGGTAGGAACTTTCTATCGCACGGCCAATCCTGATGCACCCGCATTTGTGAACGTTGGAGATGAAGTAAAATCAGGTAAAGTTGTTTGTATCATTGAGGCGATGAAATTGTTCAATGAAATCGAAAGTGAAGTGAGTGGTAAAATTGTGAAGATTTTGGTTGACAATGCCACGCCTGTGGAATACGATCAACCCTTATTCTTGGTTGAACCGGCTTAATCAATCTACAGATGTTTAAGAAACTCTTAATCGCCAATCGTGGTGAGATTGCACTGCGTATCATTCGCACTTGCAAGGAAATGGGGATTAAAACTGTCGCTGTTTATTCAACTGCCGACCGTGATAGTTTGCATGTCCGATTTGCCGATGAAGCGGTGTGCATTGGCCCACCTCAAAGTAAAGATAGTTATTTGTCCATGTCGCGCATTCTTGCGGCTGCAGAAATAACCAATGCCGACGCCATTCACCCTGGGTATGGATTTTTGTCTGAAAACAGCAAATTTTCCGCACTTTGTCGTGACCATGGCATCAAATTTATTGGTGCTACTCCGGAACAAATCGACCAAATGGGAGATAAGTCCAATGCCAAGGACACCATGAAAAAGGCTGGTGTTCCAACCATTCCTGGTTCAGAGGGCCTCTTGTCCAGCTTCACTGAGGCCATCAAAATTGCCAATGAAATCGGATATCCCGTGATTATGAAAGCAACCGCGGGTGGCGGAGGTCGTGGAATGCGTATCGTTTGGAACGATGGAGAGGTTGAACCAGCTTGGAACAGTGCAAAACAAGAAGCGGGTGCAGCCTTCGGAAACGATGGCTTGTACATGGAAAAATACATAGAAGATCCACGTCACATCGAAATCCAAATCGCTGGAGATCAATACGGAAAAGTTTGTCATTTGAGCGAGCGTGACTGTTCCATTCAACGTCGCCATCAGAAGTTACTTGAAGAAACGCCATCGCCTTTTATGACAACTGAATTGCGTGAGAAAATGGGAGAAGCCGCAAAAGCCGCCGCCCAGATCATTAACTACGAGGGTGTTGGAACGGTAGAATTTTTGGTAGATAAGCACCGCAATTTCTATTTTATGGAAATGAATACTCGAATTCAGGTGGAGCATCCTGTTACCGAGGAAGTTATCAACTATGATTTGGTGAAAGAGCAGATTTTAATTGCTGCAGGTGTTCCCATCTCTGGAAAAGATCATTATCCCACCAAACATGCCATCGAATGTCGTATAAACGCCGAGGACATTCATAACAACTTTAGACCTTCACCCGGAAAAATCACTCAGTTAAATCGTCCTGGAGGTCATGGTGTGCGCGTGGATACCCATATTTATGCCGGATATACAATTCCTCCGTTTTATGATTCGATGGTGGCCAAGTTGATCGTGTCGGCCCAAACCCGTGATGAAGCGATTGTAAAAATGGAGCGTGCTTTGGGAGAATTCATTATTGAAGGTGTGAAAACCACAATTCCTTTGCATATCCAACTGATGCGCGATCCTGATTTCAGGGCAGGCAACTTCACCACGGCCTTTATGAATACATTTGAAATTAAGTAAATCTTGCTTTCACTGGCTTGTTAATACTACGCGAAAGGGCACCCATTGGGTGCCCTTTCGCGTGATAGCCAATCAATCCCCCACAAAATTTTCCTATAAAAGGGACCTAGATTCCCTACGGAAATTGTTTTGTTCTTTATTTGAATTTTACCCCGTCTGCATGAAATTTGACCACTACGGTCTTGTCCTCGGTGGTGTCGTTGTAAAAATGCCCAACGGCATATAAATCCTTCGCTCCAATGTTCTTTGGAACAGTAAATGCATCGCCAAAATCTACGGTGATGTTCTTGGTTTCGGTTTGATAAGTGAACCAACAGCCCTCGGCCTGACATACTTCATCCACTTTTCCGAATAACACGGCTTCGGCTTTGCCATCCTTTTTGTAATTTTCCAGGCCCACATTCACAGAAACGGCCTCGTTGGTATTCACGGGTTTGCCAATCTGATTGGCTGTTTGGGTGCAAGCAATTGCAAAAACAGCGATGAAAATGCCAATAATTTTTCTCATAATACAAAGATAGTACAATCAATAAACACCCAATTCGGGTTGGTAAGGATAAATGAGATAAGGTTTGCGTTTGATCAGAAATGCATCGATGCCAGGCTGCCAGCTCTGCAAGATTTCTAAGGCACTTTTTCCAGAGGTGATCTGTTGTTGTAGGGTAGAGTTGCCAACGAGTTTATTGAAAAATGAATTAAAAAAAACAGACTTGTTGGGACATTCTTGGTACAACATAATGATCCAATCGACATACAAATTTCTGTAAGATATCAAATATCCTGAAGCAAAGTCGCTTAGCAATACCCCTTTGCAGGTTTCGCCGAGATAAGGTGGGGTCATGGATTTTCCCGGAATCGCCCTCGGAATAAACGAATAAGTACCTTGCGTTAACCACGGCGCCCCAAAGCATTCAAAGGGTTTGTCGGTCCCACGACCCATACTCACATTGGTGCCTTCAAGCAAACACAAAGTGGGATACAAATAAATCGAGTTCTCTGTAGGTAGGTTTGGGGAGGGAGGGACGGGGAGTGAATAGGCTCGGTTGTGGTTGTAGTTTCCGCAGGGGATCACGGTGAGTTTGCAGGGTTTGATGTTCGGATGGGTTGAATCTTTCAACCAGCCTTCGCCATTGATCATTTTGGCCAACTCGCCCAATGTCATTCCGTGAACGATGGGTATCGGATGCACGCCAACCATACTTCTGAATTTGGGTTCCAAAATGGGCCCTGCCACGAAATAGCCATTGGGATTGGGTCTATCCAAAATGATCAAGGGTTTGTTTTGCTCGGAACAAGCCTGCATCACATAATGCATCGTTGTTAGGTAAGTATAGAATCGTGTGCCTACGTCTTGAATGTCGAATAGTACCACATCCAATTGTTTCATTTCGGATGGACTTGGCTTGACATGATTTCCATACAGAGAAACCACGGGAAGTCCCGATTTTTGATCGATGCCATTTTCTATGTGAGCGCCATTTTCCGCATCGCCCCGAAATCCATGCTCTGGCGCAAAAACCATTACGATTTTTATGCCGAGTTTTTTCAAACTATCTACGAGATGACGGTTTCCAATTCTTGAGGTTGGATTGGCGACGATGCCAACGCGTTTGCCAATTAACATCGATAAATAGGCGGAAGTATTCTCAGCACCAACGGAAATTGGGAGAGAAGTTTGGGCGTTGGGATTAAAAATGCTGTGTGGCTTTGCAGCGGGGGAAATTACTTGTATCGATGGGGTTGCAGGAAGTGATTCTGTGGAAGGCTTCGACTTTTGGGCCAATACAACAGAAATTGTGGAGTGAAGAAAAAAGAAAAGCCCGAAAAATTGTGATGTCAATTTCAATCGATGCTTCATACCTTTGAAAGCAATAGTGTCTTGGGTAAAGTTCATAGCGTTTCGATTGATAAAAGAGGGTGATAATTCATTCTCCAAAAATATGATGCGTTTGGCAATTTCTGCGGTTTCGTTGAGCGTTGCGACCATGATTGTGACGATTGCCACGGTGAAAGGGTTTCAAAATGGAATCAAGGACAAGATAGTGAAGGTTCATGGAAATTACATCATAGACCATGCTGCGAATATGGAGGGTGCGGATCCTTTGGTTGTGGGGCCACAGTTCTTGCCGGCGTTTGTGAAAAGAGGAAGTTCTCTTGAGCTCAAGGATTTGGGTATTGAAAGGGCTGCGATTTCTGCGAGCAAGGCCGGAATTATCAAGGGCGATGTGGATATTGATGGGGTTGTAGCCAAGGGGATGGGGTATGATGATTTTCATTATTGTATGAATGGCTTTTTGCTGAGGCAGATGGATTCCTCTGTGATTCAGCACGAGCCTTGGGTATTTATTTCTAAGTTGCTATCGTCGCGATTGAGATTGGATACGGG
>CAZZKP010000154.1:0-4533 GCA_964654675.1 uncultured Bifidobacterium sp.
CTGCATTCGCAGTCAACATCGACTTGAAATCACGAATCTTTTCGTAGTCATCGCAAACCGCAAATCCACGACCGAACGTCGCCAACACCAAGTCATCGTCGCGCTCTTGAAACACCATGTCTTTCACAGCCGTTGGCGGCATACCTCCCTGCCAAGAATGGAACTCCCCACCCCCATTAAAACTGATGTGCAAGCCAAATTCTGTACCTACCAACACGATATCCTGATCCTTGAAATCTTCGATCACGGTTTTCACGGGGCCATTTTCTGGCAATCCCTTCGTGATTTTCGTCCACGTAGCGCCCCCATTGCTGCTCTTGTATACATAGGGCTTAAAATCGCCAAATCTGTGATGGTCCAATACCGCATACACATTGCCAGAGTTGGGCGATGCGTAAACCATGGATATAAAAGGATGTCCCACTCCATTGGCCTGTCCTTTCGGCGCATCAGGAAAATTCATTTCTCCATTGGCTGCCATACCGCATTTGATCCAAACTTCGCTGTTGGCCTCTTTGCGCCAAATCAATCCATCATCGGTTCCGGCGTATAACTCGCCATTTTTGCCTTCGCTCAAGGTGGTAATGTTGCCATAAATGCTGGTACTTTGGTTTTTCACAACCGCGTTCACACCCCACACTTTCCCCATGATGGGCAAGGTGTTTCGGTCGATTCCGCGCGACAAATCTCCGCTGATGGGTGTCCATGAATCGCCCCGGTCTTCGCTTTTAAAAACGCGATTGGCTGCAAAATACAGTACTTTGGGGTTGCTGCGCGAGATAATCAACGGTGCATCCCAGTTCCAGCGGAGGGGGGCTTCGTCTAAACCAATTGTGGGTTTGATGTCAACCGCTTCTCCAGTGACTTTATCGTATCGAACCAAACCGCCGTATTGCCACTGACTGTATACGATGTTGGGGTTGGTGGGATCGATCTGCGACTTAAAACCATCGCCGCCCACAGTTACGTACCAATCGTCGTTGCTCACGCCATTGGCTGAATTGTTTTTGGCCGGCCCTCCCAAGGTATTGTTGTCCTGGGTACCGCCATAGATGTTGTAGAAAGGCGATGCGTTATCCACCGAAGCGCGATAAAACTGGGTAATGGAAATGTTGTCTTTGTAGTTCCAGTGCTGCGCATTGTCGAACGTTTCATAGAGTCCACCATCGCAACCGACCAACCAATGCGATGACTGGGCTGGATCGATCCAAATGACGTGGTTATCGACGTGTTTATTGCCTTCGCCCGCGTTTCTGAGGGTTTTACCGGCATCATCAGAAACTTTCATGTAGGAATCCATGCAAAACAATCGGTTGGGATTGGTGGGATCCACAAAAATTTCCTGGTAGTAATTACCCGCGGTGAAGAACGGATTTTGCTTTGACCAGCTTTCGCCGTAATCGTAACTGATAAAAATGCCACCCTTGCCTTCTTCGGCTTCTACCATGGCATACATCTGTCCGGCTTTTGAGGTTGTAGCGATGGTGATTCTGCCGAGTTCGCCACCGGGAAGTCCGCCAGCCAATTTGCGCCACGATTTGCCGTTGTCTGTGCTCTTGTATAGGGCCGATTCTGGTCCACCGCCGAGGTAAGTCCATTCGTGACGTCTGCGCTGGTGAAACGCCGCATACATCGTACCTGGCATATTGGGGTCGAGGTATACTTCGTTGCAACCGGTGTTGTCGGATACATGAAAATTGCGGACCCATGTTTTGCCGCCATCTTCGGTGAGGTAAAGTCCGCGTTCGCCGCCTTCTTTCCAAACGGGACCATAGACAGCCACCCAAACGCGGTTGGAATTGGTGGGGTCGATTTTGATCATGCCGATGTGCTCGGAGAGTTTGAGGCCCATGTTTTCGAAGGATTTTCCGCCATCGAGACTGCGATAAATGCCATTTCCGTAGCCCACACTGCGTTGGTTGTTGTTTTCGCCGGTTCCCACCCAAAGGATGTTGGGGTTTTTTGGATCCAAGGCGAGGCAGCCGATGCTTTGCGTGCCGTAACTATCAAAGATGGGCTGATAGGTGGTTCCTCCGTTGGAGGTTTTCCAGACGCCCCCGTAGGCCGCAGCGAGATAATATTCAGATTTGTTGAGGGGGTTTACGGCGATGTCGACGATTCTACCGCTGGTGGTAGACGGACCGATCATTCGGAAATTCACCTGACCCAAAATCGGCTTGATTAATGAATCCGGAACTCCATTGGCTTTTAACGATTTAACCGTTTCGGTTGAGGCAATTGCTTTGCCCCCAGTTTTTTGTGCTTGTACGCCCCACACCCATGAGAACGCGACAAAGAACATCGATACACTGATTTTATTCATGATTTTATTTTTTCAAAATACGACAATAGTTGCTGTGAAATTCCATTCCACGCAAAAGTTGATCTTACATGCTGTCCACCCGTTTCTCCCAAGCGTTTTCTCAATTCTTCGGACATTAAAATAGAAACGACGTGGTTGGCGAATTCCTGGGCGGTTTCTCCCATCAAAATCCCCTCCCCTGATTTGAGTCCCAACCCCAAAAATCCGACCGTTGAGCAAACAACGGCCTGATTCATCGCCAAGGCTTCAAGGACTTTGTTTTGCGTCCCCGCTCCTATTCTCAACGGCGATACCACCACATTCGCTTTGGCGTATTCTAAGGACAGATCTTCGATAAACCCTGTCACTTGAATGCGGACTGAAGCCAAATCAAGGACGGCTTTTACAGGTCGCTGTCCGGCGATCACAAAATGTGCTTCGGGGTGTTTTTCAAGGATCAAAGGAAAAATCTCATCCACAAAATACTGAACGGCGTCTACATTGGGCGCATAATCCATGTTCCCAGTAAACAGAATTCGGTTTTTTATGATTGCGTCGCTGCCTTGGGGTGAAAACGATTTCAGGTTGACCCCATTCGGGAGTACATCTACATTGTTTATGCCTGCATTGATTAGATAATCTCGGTCTTCAGTGGAACAGACCAAGGACTGAGCAAATTTCGGCAACATCAACTTTTCGTAATGGGCGAGTCGCTTATATTCTAATCTTCTAAACGCTTTATCGAAGGGGTTTTTTGCGGCAGATTCTCGTCTTTTCCAATACAAACTGAAGGCATCGGGCAAATCCAAAATGGCATTTGAGGGCGCACCGTCTTCAAAATACTGGGCCATTCTGAGATGCTGCACGTGAATGGCATCAAAATGATGATTATCAATCAGATGCTTTAGCTTTTTCGCGAAGGGTTTCGATCGAAAAAACGATACTTGAATCGGTCGTTTTGAAAACAAGCCTAAAGCAGAAGACAAAATTGAGCGCCATTTGGGTCGATAGACGTATTGAATGGATTGAAACAACGGATTTCCCGCATTGGGATTGGAAGTTGTTGATCTATCATTGTTCGTCGTTGCACTAGAATTAGAAGTCTGCGCTGTGGCATCGTCTAGAAAAAAAGGTTTCTGTAGCGCCGAAACGGAATCTAAGTCCTCCTGATTTTCGGCCATTGTGATTAAGTGCAGTTCGTGATTCACACACAATTCTTTGGCCAGATTAAAAATCTTTAGCTTATCCCCCCGATAAGGCGGATAAGGCATTCGATTGGCCACGAAAAGAATCTTCACAAAACAAAAATATCGCATGTGAACAGTAAATGATACAATCGTTCACAAAATCGACGTAAGTGTAGATAAACAATTTTTGCTTAAAGTGAAAAGCACCGTGATTACTTGGTAGTTTTGAATAACATGATGATTTTAAGCGATCGCATTTCGGAGATAGTAGAGAGTCAAACTTTGGCGATGACCAAGCGGTCACGTGAACTGAAGGCCACGGGTGTTGACGTAATTAACTTAAGTATTGGTGAACCCGACTTTGATACACCACGACATATCATTGAAGCGGCCCACCAGGCAATGTTAGACGGATATACGCATTATCCGCCTGTTTCAGGGCTGCCTGAATTGCGTTCGGCCATTGCGAAGAAGTTAAAAAAAGAGAATGGTTTCCATTTTGAGGCTGAGAACATTATCGTAAGCAATGGCGCAAAACATTCGTTATTGAATGCCATTCTGTCCATCCTGAACCCCGGAGATGAAGTGCTCATTCCTGCACCATTTTGGGTGAGCTACCCCTCATTGATTCGTTATGCGGGTGGAGTACCCGTTGAAATTTCCAGTTCAATTGAAAGCGACTTTAAGGTGAGTGCTGAACAGTTGGAGGCGGCCATCACACCCAAAACCAAAATGCTCATATTTTCTTCTCCTTGCAATCCAAGCGGAAGTGTGATGAGCGAATCGGAATTATTGGATTGGAAAAATGTTTTGATTAAATACCCACACATTTTTATTCTCAGTGATGAAATTTATGAGAAAATCAACTACGCCGGAAAACACCATAGTTTGGCCAGTTACCCGGAATTAGAGGGACGCATCGCCGTGATTAACGGAATGTCGAAAGGATACGCAATGACGGGTTGGCGGATGGGTTATTTGGCCGGCCCTAAGGAATTGGTGCAGGCCTGTGATAAGATCCAAGGATTGATGACCAGCGGCGCG
>CAZZKP010000155.1:0-4530 GCA_964654675.1 uncultured Bifidobacterium sp.
GATTGAAAAATAAGCGCACAAAACTACGGAAGTTTTTGCTTCTGATGTTGCTGTCATTCCTGTTACTCACAGGAGCGGCAATTGTTTTGTCGCGCAATCACATCGTCCAGAATTATTTTGCGCAGCAACTGGCCCAATACCTCTCCAAGGAGTTAAATACCAAGGTTGAGATTGGTTACGTAGAAGTTGATTTTTTGCGAAATATTCACATAGAGCGCCTAAGAATCCACGATCAGAGCAAGGATACATTGATTGAGGCTCGTCAGTTGGAGGCCAGGTTAAGCAAGGTGGATTGGAAAAATCATCGCATTGAATTGTCATCGGTTCTGATTTACAAGCCCCGTGTGAAGAATGGATATCACACAAAGGACGGGCCCTTGAATATTGACTTTTTTGCTGATTTTTTGAATCCACCATCGGACCCAAACGACCATAGCCAAGGTTGGGATTTTGGAATCAACGATGCCAAAATAGTGGATGGGTACTATCAGTTTTTCAACATTAGACAGCGATCGAGTGATCCATATTTTGACCCAGACAATGTAATTCTCACAAATATCGATGCGGAGATGGACTCGCTCACTTTTGGGCATCCTTGGTTTACTGTGAATGTCAAGTCCATCAAATTCAAAGAGCGGAGTGGATTGAATGTCGTAAAAGGTAGCACGCGAGTGGTGGTCGATAAAACAAGGATTTTGGCGAGCAATTTACTGTTGGAAACCCCATGTAGCATTTTGGGTGATCGTTTTGAAATGCGATATTCGTCGATGCGAGATTTTTCGGATATTTTCCACAAAGTCACGTTTGACATTCGTTTGAGAAAGTCCAAGTTTTGTTTGGAGGAATTGCTGGCGTTTCATCCTTGGTTTAAAGATAGGAATCTCCCTTTGTTTGTCAACGCGCATGCAGAAGGTCCTCTGTCTGCTTTGGTATTGAAGAAATTCGATTTTGAATCGCTCACAGATCAAACCCAATTGAAGGGAAGTGGCCTTTTGAGCAGTTTGCAGGATTTGGATCATTTTGAATATCGCCTTGAGTTGTTTGAGTCACGGTTGGCAGTGGCGGATGTAAAACAAGTGGTTTATGAGCTTGACTCAGTAGAGTTTGTCAATAGATTTGAGGCTTTTGATATTGGGGCTACCATTTCTGGGGGATTAACATCGTTTGGGTTTGACGGTGATTTGGATGCCGGGCCGGGCCATTTTGCGGGTCATTTGGGATTGGATTTTCCAGAAAGCATCGACGCGATGTCTTATGACTTGGAGGGTAAAATGGGGCAATGGGATTTGGGAATGCTTGCCGGCAATGGGCTGGATGCCTTTGTGAATGATGCGAATATTCTGATTACTGGCGAGGGACTTAGGGCTGATTTGCTGAATACTGAAGCGGACATTCGACTGATGGATTACACGGTTTTGGGACGACATCTTTCGAACGGTCAATTAACGGGGGAGTTTTTAAAAGATCACTGTGACATTCATGTTGAATCGGAAGATAAGAGGTTTGCGTTTAATGCCGATGCGACGCTTTTTGATTGGGATGAAAATCTCTCAATAGATGCCGATGTGTTTGCCAGCAATGTAGAGTTTGAAAATGTTGGATTAAACAAATTGCCGATGATTTTGTCTGGCGCTGCCTCGTTAATTTACGGTGGTGGAAACGCGGAAAACACCAATGCAACGGTTGAGATAAAACAACTTGTGGCCGACCATGGGTCTGTTCGATATTTCTGTAACAGCCAGCAATTGGTGCAATCGGCTTCAGAAGGGATTCAATTCTCGGGGGACTGGATCAACGGCGGAATTTCAGCGGGATTTGAACCCTCGGAAGTGATAAAAATTGGGGAGCATTTTCTACATACATTGTTGCCCAATCGCTTCGAATCACCAAAGTCTTTCGTGCCAACGAATTTTGATTTTGATCTTCAAGTAATTCAAACGGATTGGCTTTCATCGTTTGTAGATAAAACACTTGAGTCGGGTCCAATCAATTTGGTTGGGCATTTTGCCTCCAATCATAGGGAAGTGGATGTTGTTTTGGGACCCATGGATTTGTCTTGGCAGGGAGTGGATTGGCATCGGTTGAAGTTGGCCATAACGACCGATTCCAATGGGTCGTCGAGTCTCATTTTGAATGCCAAAGACATGAATTATGGGGAGACAAAGTACGATCGATTTGCATTGGAAGGAAGGTTGACAGATGGGATTATGGATGTGGGTTTTGACTTGCACGACAAACTTGATCGGTACAATGTAAACTTGGGTTCACAGTCCAATGTGAAATTGGATTCTTTGCCTACCAATATCAATGCGGCGAACTTTTATATCAACAAAGAGCCTTGGCAACTGGATGATGAAAGTCATTTGAGTTTAGGACGCGGAAACAGTGTGAGAGTCAAGAATTTCATGGTAAACAATTCAAGGCATTTTATTGAACTTCACGGCGTCCTTTCTGAACTTTTGAGTGATACATTTTCCATTGAATTGGGAAATATTACGCCGGAATTGCTAACTCCGTTCTTTCCCAATGGCACATTCGACAGTTTGCAATTTCATTTGGGAGGTCGTATTCAAATTGCTGGGGCTTTGGGGCGGGCGAAAATTGTTGGGTCAAGTTATTTGAACGATTTGGTATATCTCGGTTATAGATACGGGAGTTTTGATCTCACTGTAGGACAGCATTTGTCCGACAAAGTGCTTGATTTTGATCTTGTCTCCAGGCGTGGTGTGATGAAAAACACAACGTTGAAGGGGAGGTTGAATTTGGGCAAAGAGTTGGGTTTGGATGCCGACTTATACATTCCCGATGGGACAACGATTGGGCTACTTTCCCCATTTTTGTCAGGGATCGCAACAACGGAGACGGGTACCATTGGCGGGAATGTAAAAATCGAAGGGCCATTCAAGGATCTGATTATGCAAGGTGATTTGAAAGCCAAAGAAGTGATGATTGGGGTTGATTATCTCGGTACGAAATATCGATTTGATGAGGCCGATTTTTTGGTCAAATCCAATGGGATTTTCACGCGTTATCCGATACAAATGTATGGGAAGTTGAAGAAGGGGAAGGCCAAAGCGACCTTCGCATTTACTCATAATCATTTCGGGGATTTGGCGTTGGATTTGAACGTGTATGACGCGCAAAAGTTGAGAATTATCGAAACAACCGACAAGAACAATGATTTGTTTTATGGGACTGCATGGGGCAATGGAAACTGCAGGATTTGGGGGCCATTAGATAAGATCAATATCAAAATGGATATGACGCCTACAGAGAATAGTAAATTGAGTATTCTGTACCCAACATTGAATACCAATACTGTGGCGGGAAACATTGTGTTTAGGAACCATTTTGGTAAGGTGGTGGGCAATTCCAAAGCGAAAAAATCTTCATCCGGTTTGGGCAATATCGATTTGATGATCAGGGCAACGCCGGATTTGGAAACAGAGTTTTTGATCGACAAGAGATTGGGAGATATGATCAAAGGGCGTGGAACGGGAGACATCAGAATTGTCTATGATGAAAATGAACGCTTCTTTTTAAATGGTCAGTATACCATTAAATCCGGGGTGTACGTTTTTTCTTTGCCCGGAATCAATTTGCTCACCAAGAAAATCACCCTCACGGAAGGCGGGAAAATTACTTGGGTTGGAGATCCTTACGATGCCAATCTTGCGCTGTCAGGAAAAATTGAAAAGCGCATTTCCCCGGCCCAATTGATGGTAGGAAGTGGAAATTCATCAAGTACGAATTATCCGCCAACCTTGATCGTGAGTGTTTTGAATATCAACGGAAGTTTGATGCGTCCGCAGATTGGATTTGATCTGCAAGCCCCGGAATTGGCTGTAAGCGCAGGGAGTAACAGCGACGTGAATGCGGTGATACAGCGAATCCGACAAGACAAGGATGAAACCATGCGGCAAGCGATTGCCCTACTCATTTTTGGCAACTTTTTACCACCTTCATTTTCGAGCGGAAACCCCACGAGTGGCAGTGTAGTGAGTGGAGCTGGCGTCGCGGGAAATAGTGTGTCAAATATTGCTTCAAATGTGGTCAATGATATTTTTCAGAAATACGGTATCAAGACGAAAATCCAAGTAAATATCGATGATGTTCGAAGGAACAGTGGTACCAGCAGCAATACCCAGTTGTTTGTGAATAGCGAATGGAATCTCAGTGACCGATTAAAACTGAATCTTAATTACGACCCCACCGTGGCTGTTCTCGTCAATAGCGTTGCCGTGCCATTGAATTTTAACCTCGAATACTCCACGAGGAATGAAAATTGGCGATTGAAAATGTTCTCGCGAAGTAACAATTTGTTGCTGCAGCAAAGTGGAACGATTACCAACGGTGTGTCAGGAAATACTTTGGGTGGTGGAGCATTGTATCGTCGTGAATTTGAGACTTTCCGACGAAAGAAAGTTCCTATCACCCATGCCGCCGAGGAGAAACCTGTTGAATAATCTACTTTTGAAATAGAAATTGTGAACCTAAAAATTTTCTTCAGTGAAACCATCCGGGTCTCGG
>CAZZKP010000156.1:0-4410 GCA_964654675.1 uncultured Bifidobacterium sp.
GGACCCCCATGAACGATTAGCACCAACTTCCGACTGCCGATGTTGCCTGCCACCTTCAAAAACAGGGATTGATTTTTCTGCTTAATGAAGGCATCGTCGTTCACCATCCCTTGCGTGATGGGATCGATTTTGCAACCAGACACCAACAACAAGGCACAAACGATTCCAAACTTAGACAAAGTGCCCATCTTCTTACATATTCCGGCGATACTGTCCGCCCACCGAGAACAAAGCCTCAGTAATCTGTCCCAAAGTACAAACCTTACAAGCCTCCATCAATTCGGCAAACAAGTTTTCGTTGGCGATGGCCTTTTCCTGCATCCGCGCCAACAATGCCTCGCTGCGCTCTCCAAAGAAAGCGTGTTGATTGGCCACCTTTTGTATCTGGAACTGCTTCTCTTCATCGGTACTGCGAATCACCTCACCTGGCAACACCGTTGGTGAGCCCTTAGAACTCAAGAATGTGTTCACCCCAATGATTGGGAACTCTCCCGTATGCTTCAACGTTTCGTAGTACAAACTCTCTTCTTGAATCTTACCGCGCTGATACATCGTTTCCATCGCACCCAAAACGCCACCGCGCTCTGTAATTCGATCAAACTCCAACAACACAGCCTGCTCCACCAAATCCGTTAACTCCTCAATGATAAAGCTGCCCTGCAAGGGGTTCTCGTTCTTCGCCAATCCCAACTCCCGGTTGATGATCAACTGAATCGCCATCGCCCTGCGAACACTCTCTTCTGTTGGCGTGGTAATGGCCTCATCGTAAGCATTCGTGTGTAAACTGTTACAGTTATCGTAAATCGCATACAGCGCCTGCAAAGTGGTTCTGATGTCGTTGAAATCAATCTCCTGCGCGTGCAAACTCCGTCCGCTCGTCTGGATATGATACTTCAACATCTGCGAACGCGCATTGCCACCGTACTTCAACTTCATCGCTTTGGCCCAAATTCTGCGAGCCACCCTGCCAATCACGGCGTATTCTGGGTCGATGCCGTTGCTGAAGAAGAAACTCAAATTCGGCGCAAAATCATCGATATGCATGCCCCGGCTCAAGTAGTACTCCACATAGGTAAAGCCATTGCTCAACGTAAACGCCAACTGCGTAATGGGGTTCGCACCCGCCTCGGCAATGTGGTACCCGCTGATGCTCACACTGTAGAAATTCCTCACTTTGTTGGCGATGAAATAATGCTGCACATCACCCATCAAACGCAACGCAAACTCCGTACTGAAAATACACGTATTCTGCGCCTGATCCTCCTTCAAAATATCGGCCTGAACCGTTCCGCGAACCTGACTCAAGGTCCACGCTTTGATCTCTTCGTATTTCGCTTTCTCCAACACGTCCTCGCCCGTTACACCCAGCAACATCAAGCCCAAACCATCGTTTCCTTCGGGCAATGGCCCGTTGTACTTCGGACGCTCCAAGCCTTTGGCCGCATACATCGCATCAATTTTCGCATTCACCTGCGCTTCCAACCCTTCTGCCTTGATGTACAATTCACACTGCTGATCAATCGCTGCATTCATGAAGAAGCCCAACAACATGGGGGCCGGACCATTGATGGTCATACTCACCGATGTCTTGGGATCCGCCAAATTGAAACCCGAATACAACTTCTTGGCATCATCTAAGCAACAAATACTCACGCCGGCGTTCCCGATTTTTCCGTAGATATCTGGGCGGGTATGCGGGTCGCGACCGTACAAGGTAACGCTATCAAATGCCGTACTCAACCGCTTGGCAGGCATGCCCAAACTCACATAATGGAAACGCTTGTTGGTACGCTCAGGTCCGCCTTCCCCTGCAAACATGCGGGTAGGATCCTCCCCTTCGCGCTTAAACGGATAAATTCCCGCCGTGAAGGGGAACTCTCCTGGTACATTTTCTTGCAACTGCCAATGCAACAAATCGCCCCATGCTTCGTAGCGTGGCGTGCTGATTTTTGGCACCTGGGTATGACTCAAACTCTCGGTATGGGTGGCCATGCGCAATTCTTTGTCGCGCACTTTAAACACATATTCTGGCGCTTTGTACAAGGCCTGAACACCGCTCCAACCTTCCACCAAAGCCTTGTTTTTTGGCAACAATTCCGCCGACACTTTGGCCAATTCGGATTCCAATTGCGACAACAATTCTGCCGATGCGCCGCTTTCTTTTAATTGCTCGATGGACTCGCTCAACGCATACATCCTTTGAGCAATTTTTCGCTGCCCGCGGGCCTGCTCATCGTATTTGCGGTTGTTCTCCGCAATCTCACTCAAATAGCGGTTTCTGTGCGGCGGGATGATGAAAATCTTTTCACTCATTTCCGTGCCCGATACATACTCACTACCCAAGGCTGCACCCGTTTTCTGGGCGATGGTATCCATCAAGGTGCGATACAAACTGTTCATCCCAGGGTCGTTGAACTGCGAAGCGATCGTACCGAATACCGGCATTTGATCCACATCCGTTTCAAACAATTTGTGGTTCCGTTGAAACTGCTTGCGCACGTCACGCAAAGCATCCAATGCCCCGCGCTTATCAAACTTATTCAAAGCCACCACGTCGGCATAATCAAGCATGTCGATCTTCTCCAACTGCGTCGCTGCCCCATATTCGGGGGTCATTACATACAAAGCCACATCGCTGTGCTCGGTGATCATGGTATCGCTCTGACCAATTCCACTGGTCTCCACCACGATCAAATCATAGCCCGCCACCTTCAAAATACTCACCGCATCGTCTACGTGTGAACTCAAAGCCAGATTGGCCTGACGGGTTGCCATCGAACGCATGTAAACGCGATCGTGGTTGATACTATTCATGCGAATTCTATCGCCGAGCAAGGCACCGCCTGTCTTTCTTTTTGATGGATCGATGGAAATGATGGCCAGTTTTTTCTCGGGAAAATCGGCCAAGAATCGACGTACCAACTCATCCACCAAACTACTTTTTCCGGCACCGCCGGTACCGGTTATTCCCAAAACGGGGGTTTTGATCGACTTGGCTTGGCTGCGCAAATCATCCAAAATCGCTTTGTTCTGATCGGGGTAATTTTCCGCCGCCGAAATCAAACGTGCGATATCCAATTTGGCTTGAACGCCGGCATTCAATTTCTTCTCTTCGCCTTGGAGCTGAGCACCCGTGGGATAATCGGCCTGCATCACCAAATCATTGATCATGCCTTGCAAGCCCATGGCACGGCCATCGTCGGGTGAATAAATCCGTGTTATTCCGTAATCCATCAAATCTTTGATTTCTTCGGGCAAAATCACACCGCCACCACCACCAAAAATCTTGATGTGCTCTGCACCGCGGGCCTTCAGTAAATCGTACATGTATTTAAAGTACTCGTTATGACCGCCTTGATAGCTCGTCATTGCGATGGCATTGGCATCTTCTTGTATGGCCGTTTCCACTACTTCTTGCACACTGCGATCGTGACCCAAGTGGATCACTTCACAACCGGTTGATTGAATGATGCGGCGCATAACATTGATTGCGGCATCGTGACCATCGAACAAACTGGCAGCGGTAACTACCCTAACCTTGTTCTTCGGAACATACACTGTTGTATCCATTGATTTGGCGTTGAACTGCAAAGGTAATCTTTGTTTGTCAAACCCCCTATTCGCTCCATTTGCAAGAAAATCGACATGCTCTTTGGGGGTAAAATTTCATTTGGGTGTTTAAGGCCTTGGGTTCAAAAACAACAACCATGAAAAATCATTCCCTTTTTAATTCATTCATGCTAAGCCCATTGCTATGGGCCACTGTTTTGATTGGATGCCATGGCAATGACAATGTACCGGTGAGCAGTGCCGACAAAATCACGAACTTGGTGGTACAGGCGGAGACCCAGACCAACAATTTCACCACCGCGGTTGACTTAACTCACCAAAAAATCGTTGTAGAGAATTTATCCTTGAGTGCCGATTATTTTGTAGATGAAACACTTTTTACCACAGCAATAGGCAATGGCAATGACAGTTTAAGTACGATGGAGCCTTGGAAATCGAGTTGTAAAAAGGGGACCCAGTTAACAGACGGATTTGGGCAGAGTTTGGCGAAAGTGGATCTTAGTGCTGAGGAAAAAGAAAAAATCAAGATGATTCTCGAAGATTATCACAGAATGCAGGCGCCCCTTTTGAGAAATCAATTTGAGTTGATTGAGCGACTGAACGACAGTGTTGAAGATCGCATAGAGCAAGCGTTAGAAGTATTGAATTCAGGAAATTGTACGATGGATTCATTTCAAACAGAGGTTCATTCCATTGAAAGTTGGTTTATTCAAAATTTACAAAGAGAGCGGTTAATCACAAAAACTGCGATTCATTTATCGGTTAACTACCGAAACACCTTGGAGGCAATCGAGGCATTGCTGTCCGAGAAACAATTTAAACAGTTCTACATCTGCCACA
>CAZZKP010000157.1:0-4396 GCA_964654675.1 uncultured Bifidobacterium sp.
CCAACGCACCGTCGTTGAAATAGATTTTATAACTTTGCCCTTCCATGTCCAATCAAGCCGCAAAATTAGCAAAATTTCTCTTAGAAATAAAGGCAGTAAAACTAAGTCCTTCAGAACCATTCACTTGGACTTCTGGCATCCTTTCGCCCATCTATTGTGACAATAGAATGGTGCTTTCCTACCCCGAAGTTCGCACGTTTGTTGCGGATGAACTCGCTCAATTGATTCAGCAAGAATTTCCACAAGCCACCAGAATTGCGGGAATCGCCACCGCAGGTATCGCTCATGGTGCCTTGGCTGCCCACAAACTCCAAATGCCCTATTGCTACGTTAGGCCTGAGCCCAAAAAGCATGGTTTGAAAAATCAGGTGGAGGGTGAAATGAATCCAGGCGATAAAATCGTCCTGGTTGAAGACTTGATTTCTACCGGAAAAAGCAGCTTCCAAGCCGTCGAAGGAGTGCAGAACGCAGGCGCCGAAGTCATTGGAATCGTAGCCCTATTCACCTATGGCTTTGCCAATGCTATGGAAAAATTTGTGAATGCGGGTATCCCCGTGCATACGCTCACCAACCTTCCAACACTTACGAAAGTGGCTGCGGAATATGGGTTCATTAAAGACAACGAACTGGCTACAGTGAATCGTTTTGCTGAAAATCCTAGTGCTTGGGGAGAATCTCTCTGAGTGATTCAAGGGTTGTCACCTGATCCAAAGGAAAACCATCTTCCCATGACTTTAGTATGGCTTCCTTGACACGATAGCCCGATTTATGTCTTTTGCTCGATGCAATGTCGATGCATTCCACAGTAAAAACCTGCGTCGCCGGAAGTCTGTACACCGGACCAAATTTCTCCTGCGTGTTTTCAATAATCCACCTTTCCAGAATTTCATAGTCTGGTTCCGAAACCTGAACCGCAACCTTGGTAAATGTTAGCCAAGATTCCTCTGATGCGATACCCATGGTAAACTCGGTAAAACGCGCCCTACCGCCAATCCGACCTCGTTCTGCGTACAACAAAACGAGTTTCAATTCAATTGTCTGCAGGTGAATTTCGGCATTCGAAAAAATCGAAGGGTTGAAAGGACTGCGAAAACTGCCCGTAACCAGTTTGTTGAATAACTGAATTTCCCGAGAACCCATATTCCTCCAATGCGAAACAACCCACTCACTGACCTCCTGCACCTCACTCAATTGCATTGCTTTCATCCCTTCTACAATCTCTATCAAAGGAACTTCGATGGTGTTTTCGGTCTGTAGTGGCGCCAAAATCAGTGAAATCGTCTCCGACATATCACCCACAAATTGCTTGCTTTCATCCAACAACCAATGAGGAACACCAACCTTTTCCATAGCCAATGCTTTGAGATTTTTTGACGAAATAATTCTTTTTGGACATTCATTTTTCAAAAGCGATGTGACGAGCCCAACAAAGGATTCATTTTCGGAATTGTCTTGGATGAAATCCTTCCAAATTTTTTGCTTGTCCCTTTCAAATCGGGCCAATAACAACGCATCCATCAATTGCGAAAACTCCTTCATTCTTCCGTCCTATTCCAATGTCCAACTTTTACCACCTGGGCTTGTAAAGGCAAATTCTCGGTCAAATACCGCGAAAAAACGTCCGTAAATCCGTGCGTTACGTATACATGCTCGGCGCCCGAAGCAGAAACAGCATCTATCAATTGAGGCCAATCGGCGTGATCGCTCAATACAAACCCCTGATCCACAGCGCCCCAGTTTTTTGACTTACTTACCGCCATCCAACCACTGCAGTTGGCCACTGAATGCTTGCCAATTTGCTGCATCAATGGGCCGTTTAAGGCGCTAGGCGGACAAATCAATAGAGACCGCGACAAAGAATCCGAGGTAAAATTTGCCACAGCTTTGTTTGCCTCTGTCCAAGTACCAAAAGAAAACCCGCTATACTCTAAAGCCCTATTGGCATCAGCAATGGCGGAATGACAAATCACATCACCAATATTTCGGTCTAAATACTTCATGATGCGCTGCGCCTTTCCCAACGAATATCCCAACATAATGGAAGTGAAACCTCTTTCCGCATTCCGCTGCCACCAAGAATTCATATCTTGAAAAACCTCTCGTTGTGGCCGCCAATGAAAAATGGGCAAACCAAACGTACTTTCAGTCACAAAATGATGGCATCGAACAGACTCAAAAGCAGGCGACAATCCATCGGCAACGGTTTTATAGTCACCACTAATCACCCAAACCTCTCCCAAATAGGATAGTCGGACCTGCGCACTGCCCGGCACATGTCCGGCCGGAAACATCGCAATTTCAACCCCGTTCATAAAAATCGTTTCCCCGTAAGCCAACCCTTGCACCGAAATCCCTTTCCCCAAGCGGAGTTTCAAAATCTCAACGCCACTGAATTCACACAAATAATGCCCCATCCCTGGCCTGGCATGATCACTGTGAGCATGCGTAACAATGGCCCTGGAAACCTTTCGCAATGGATCAATGTACACATCCGCCTGCGGACAGTAAAAACCCAATTCTGTAAAAACAACCAAGGACATTCCCTCAAATTTCCGACATTTTGCCCGTGGCACCATCAAAAAGTTTCGTTTAAAAGCAAGGCAAATCGGACAATCAAACATCAACTTCTAGCCAAAAATGAGTTAATTTGCGACCTACAACATTATGAAACAACGCATATTAAGTTTAGCCTTGGCTTTTACAGCGATTTTTCAGCTGAGAGCCGACGAAGGCATGTGGCCCCTAACCTTGCTACAAAAAATTCAAGATCCAATGCAAGCCCGTGGTTTGAAATTGTCAGCCGACGATATCTACGCGGTAAATCACGCATCCGTAAAAGACGCCATCGTACGTTTGATGTCGAAACAAGGACGTATGTTCTGTACCGGAGAAGTCATCTCCAGCCAAGGATTGTTCCTCACCAACCACCACTGCGGTTATGGTGCCATTCAGGAACTTTCTACCAACGAAGATAACATCCTAAAAAATGGTTTTTGGGCCGCCAATCAGCAAGCCGAGCGCAAAGCCAATTTCAATATCGGATTGCTCAAAAAAATCGAAGACGTTACCTCAATTGTTCTAAACAATATCGCCATCAACCAAGACGAAGCGTCACGCGCCAAAGCCGTTATGGCCCAAATCGCCAAAGCCAAAGAAGCAGCCATCGCAGGATTGGGTGAAGAACGCAACAACTATGTGGTGGAAATCTCCTCTTTCTACAACGGAAATCAATACTTGGCGATGTACTATGAAGTATACCGCGACATTCGTTTGGTTGGAACCCCGCCAGAAAGTGTAGGAAAATTTGGTGGTGAGACCGACAACTGGCGTTGGCCCCGCCATACCTGCGATTTTAGCATGTTCCGCATTTATGCCAACGAAAACAACAAACCCGCAGATTTTACCCCTGCCAACAAGCCTTTTAACCCACAACACCACTTGGCGATCAACATCAGTGGAATGAAAACGGGCGATTATGCCATGATCATGGGTTATCCAGGTCGTACAACCCGATATACTTACAGCGAAGGCATCAAATACCTCGGTAGCAAAGAGCGCCCGATGCGTGTGGCCCTCCGCCGCGATATCATGGACGTGTACGAAAAATACATGAAGCAGGACGAATCTGTTCGTTTGATGTACTCCGATCGCTTGGCCGGTATCGGAAACTATTGGAACAAATTTAACGGCGAAGCCAATGATTTATCGAAGCCAGGTGGACTGTACGATACCCGTAAAGCAGCTGAACTTTCTTTTGAGCGTTGGATGCGTGAGAACAAAAAAACCGACGTATACGGCGATGTGACATCTCTTTACGATGAAGCCTACCGCGAATTGTATACCTATGGCTTGTATCCCGTTTACTTCCAAGATGGTATTTCCAATAGCCAGCCGATGTCGTTTGCCATGTCGATCAAAGCCATCGCTGATGCCGTTGCCTCTGGAAAACCCGATACTGCCATGTCCAATGGTATGTTGCGCAACCTCGATGAAATGTACAAAGAGTTCTACCCTGCCATCGAAAAAGAAGTGTTGGCTGCGGTATTGGATCACCTATACAAAGACCTCGATCCAACCATGTTGCCTGCAGATTTGGTCGCTTTGATGAAAAAATACAAAGACAATGCAAGCGCTGTTGCCGAAGTATTGTTCGCTAAGTCGATTTTATCCGACAAAGGCAGAATGGCCAAATTTCTAGCAAAACCTTCAGCAAAAAAGTTGGAGTCTGATTTGTTGTACAAGATTACCATCGCCTACATCAATAAAATTCGTGTGGATTTGAAACCCGTTTATGATGGTATCAACAGCAAATTGGATCGCGCCAACCGATTGTTCTTGTCGGCCCAGTTGGAAATGGCTGAAGGTTCAATAACATCCAAAGACCTCGGAAATAACC
>CAZZKP010000158.1:0-4244 GCA_964654675.1 uncultured Bifidobacterium sp.
GGCAACCCAAGCCAATCATGTTGATGAAAGTACCATAGCGTATAAACCAACCCCTGAATTGCTTTTTGAAGGAAAATCAATCTTTCAAAAAAATTGCGTTAGTTGTCACGGTCCCGAAGCACAAGGTGCATCCATCGGGCCCAATCTAACCGATGAGTATTGGATTCATAGGGGCGGAATTAAAGACGTCTTTAAAACCATCAAAAACGGAGTACAGGAAAAAGGCATGATACCGTGGGGACAGCAATTGTCTAACGCGCAGATTGCAGCAGTCGCCACATTTATCAAATCCCTCAAAGAAAGCCATCCAGCAAATCCCAAAGCACCCCAGGGGGAAAAATATGAAGAGGAATCTGAAAAGTCCATCAATTCTGATTCTGTTCAATTGAAATCTGAGATGTAAAATACAATGGAAATTCAAAGCGAATCGTTTAGAGATCATTCGGCCACGATTGATGAAAACGGCAAGCGAAAATGGGTATTTGCGTATAAGCCCAGAGGACGATTTTATTCGGCAAGAACCTATTTGAGTTGGGTTTATTTGCTCCTTTTCTTCGGTCTGCCTTTCCTTAAAGTTCATGGCGAACCTTGGCTACTGTTGAATGTAATAGAGCGGAAATTTGTCGTATTTGGATTCGTTTTCTGGAGTCAAGATTTCTATCTCTTCGGAATTACGATGATTTTGTTCGTGGTCTTTATTATCGTATTTACCGTTGCATTTGGCAGATTGTTCTGCGGTTGGGCCTGTCCACAAACCGTTTTTATGGAGATGTTTTTTCGTAAAATTGAGTATTGGATCGATGGCGATGCCCCTGCCCAGCAAGCCCTGAAGCGCAAGCCTTGGAATATTGAAAAAATCAGGAAGCGCGTTTTGAAATGGATCGTTTTTTATTTATTTTCTTTCTTGATCGGCAATACATTTTTGGCATACGTTCTTGGCATCGACGAAGTAAGTCGTCTGGTTTCGGATCCTTTTGGCGCTCATCCGGCTGGACTCATTGGGATGATGGTTTTCTCCTTTGTCTTTTTCTTGGTTTACCTGCGTTTTAGGGAGCAAGTTTGCACAGTGGTTTGTCCATATGGTCGGTTGCAGGGTGTTTTGTTGGACCGACATTCCGTAGTGGTTGCCTATGATTATGTGCGCGGCGAGCCCAGAGAAAAGCAGAGGAAAGGAGTTCAACGAAAGGGCGGCGATTGTGTAGATTGTAATTTGTGCGTGCATGTTTGTCCTACAGGAATCGATATCAGAAATGGTACCCAGTTAGATTGTACGAATTGTACCGCTTGCATCGATGCCTGCGATTTTATGATGGAAAAAATGAATCGACCTCTGGGTTTGATTCGATATGCTTCCGAGTCAAATATTGCCGATGGCAAACCCTTTGTTTTCACCCCGAGATTAAAAGCCTACATCGCCGTTTTGATTTTATTGTTCGTGGGTTGGCTTGCAATTCTCTTTACCCGCAGTTCCGTTGATATGGAAGTTCGAAAGGTGTCAGGGTTACTTTACCAAGAAAGAGAAAATGGTGAAATTACCAATTTGTACAATTTTATGTTCCTAAACAAGAGTCATTACGACTACTCGCATTTACATGTCAAAGTGATTGATGCGGATGCCCAAGTTGAGTGGATTGGAGGTGATTCTTCAATTCATTTGCCAAAAGAAGCCATGCTTCGACTAACGGGTTATATCGTCATGAAAAGCAAGAATATCAAAAATAGGCAGTGCAGAATCGCAGTGGCGCTTTATGATGGAGATCAATTGATTCAGTCAGAAAAAACCGCCTTTTTGGCACCTGTAGCAAAAAAATAATATGAAAAACATGAATTCAAAGAATGAAATAAAATGGAATTGGGGAATGGGTGTTGCCATAGTCTACATTGTTTTTGTGGTGGGTATGCTGTCAATGGTTTTCCTTAGTAAAAACCAGAAAATAGATTTAGTGACAGAGGATTATTACCAGCAAGAATTGGTTTTTCAAGAGGAGATAGATGCCAAGCAACGGGTTGAAAATCAAGGATGTAATCCAATTGTTACTCAAGAGATGGGTGGTTGCCAAGTTGTTATTCCCAATTCAAAAGAAATGAAAATTCAGGGAAATCTATTGGCTTATTGCCCATCAAACAAAGCAGGTGACATTCATATTTCCTTGCCGGAAACCAAATCAGGAGGTTGGTTTGTGAATTTGTCAAGCTTACAATCTTCAAATTACATCCTCAAATTTCATTGGACACGCAATGGAGAGCGGTATTCAGCTTCTATTCCTTTTACGAAATAACTATGGGATTGTCGTTTTTGGCAGGAATATTATTGGGTTTTGCTGGCTCATTGCACTGCGTGGGTATGTGCGGACCTTTGGTTATGTTGGTTCCCGGAGGGATGGGTTCAAGTGTCGTCTATCATGTGGGTAGGACATTTTGTTATTCCATTTTGGGGTTGTTTTTCGGATGGATGTTACAATTGGCCGATCTAAGCAAAATAGAACAAAATGGTAGTTTGATTTTTGGTTTGATTTTTCTGTTGTTGGCAATTGCAGAGTGGACAGATAGGTTTCATTTGAGTCAATTGAAATTGATGGGAAATTCATCCGGAGTATTGCATTTGTTTGGGAAATTACATGGCAGAACGGGTCTGGGTTGGAAGCTGTTATCCGGAATGCTTAATGGACTTTTGCCATGTGGGTTGGTCTTTGCGGCTTTGATAGCTTCAATGGCTCAGGATGGAGCAATGGGTGGTGCTGTTTTTATGGCTGGGTTTGGGTTGGCGACGATGCCTTTATTGCTTTTGGTTGGTGCATTTTCGACCGTTATTAGGTCTTTTTTGAAAAGACAAACTAGGAACCTATTACCCATTTGGCTTTTGATTATGGCGTTAGTTTTTATATTGAGGGGATTGAATTTGGGAATACCGTTTGTTTCTCCCCGACTGGATAAAATGCAACAAACGGTTGGGAATTGCTGTGGAAAATAGTCAAAAAATGAAAATTGTGGAACCTAATCCTTTTTACCTAAATTTGGTTGAAGATTTAATCCTTAATCAAATGTCTTTTGTTCATGAACCGATAGATTGTGCAAATTGTAAAAAAAGATTCACTTCTGTGTTTTGTCGTGTTGAAAATGACACCATGGCGTCAATCAATGATGAAAAAATCTGTACGCCTTACAAAAAGGGGCAGGTGATTTTTCATGAGGATTCCCGCCCGTTGGGCATATTTTGTGTCAATCGTGGGAAAATCAAATTGGTAAAAACGGGTGAGGATGGAAAAGAACAAATCTTGCGCTTGATCAAGCCAGGTGATTTAATGGGTTATCGCGCATTGTTGAGTGGCGACAAGTACAGTGCCTCTGCTGTAGTAATGGAAGAGGCGGGGATTTGTTTTATACCAAAGGATTTGTTTATGGCAGTACTTCAGAAAGACGGACAACTATCATTTGAAATCATGAAGTTGTTAAGCGATGATCTAAGGAGAGCCGAAGTGAGCATCACGCATTTTGCACAAAAGCCAGTGAGGGAACGTTTGGCAGAGGCGTTGCTGTTTATAAAAGAATCCTATGGGTTTAAGGAAGATGGAAAAACCATCAATTTAAAAATTTCAAGAGAGGAGTTAGCAAATTTGGTCGGAACCGCTACCGAAACCACAATTAGAATATTGAGTGAATTGAATCACGAGGGAGTATTGAATTTGCAGGGCAAGTCCATCGAAATTGCCAATTTGAAAGAATTGGTAAGGATAGCGAATCTTGAAGACTAGTGAGTAGATTATGCCTTCTTGACAAATTCACTCTTTAATGCCATTCCACCGAACCCAGGGACCTTACAATCGATATTGTGATCACCTTCTACCAATCGGATATTGGTTACTTTGGTTCCAACTTTGATGCTTTTTGAAAAGCCTTTAACGGGCAAATCTTTTATCACGGTAACTGAGTCGCCATCAGATAGTAGATTTCCATGGGCGTCTTTTACGACCAAGCCAGACGTTTCTTGGGTCACTTCAGACGGATTCCATTCGTGGTTACACTCTGGGCAAATCATCAAATCTCCTGATGGATAGGGGTAGTCGTAATTGCAATGGGGGCAAATTGGATCGATTGACATGGTTTTTGTTTGCGTTGTGGGCGATTTTTTGAAGAATTAGATAAAAAAGTTTCTTAGGAATTATTATTGAAGGGATTACATTTTATTGGAGAAATGAAATCAACGGGCGATATGAATATTGATTTGTACGTCCTGCTCAATTTCA
>CAZZKP010000159.1:0-4225 GCA_964654675.1 uncultured Bifidobacterium sp.
GGGATATAATACATCAAAACGCTGCAACAAATGCCCATGGAATTGCTCTCGAAGACACTTCAAAAGCCCGGCATCGATTTATGGAAAAAGGCGCAGGGGATCGACAATCGAAAAGTGGAACCCTACCAAGAAAGAAAAAGCATTGGGACTGAGCGGACCTTTGAAAAAGACACAATTGACGTCGTTAAGTTGCGTAATCTAATAAGCGCAATGGCCGAAAACTTGGCATATCAACTCAGAAAGGGCGATAAAATTTGTGCTTGCATCACCGTAAAGGTGAGATACAGCGATTTCAATACGCACACTTTGCAGGCAAAGATTCCTTATACCAGTGCAGACCATATCATCATTGCCAAAACCATGGAATTATTTGACCGTTTGTATAGTCGACGATTGCTCATTCGTTTGGTGGGTGTACGACTTAGTGATTTGGTAAGCGGCGGATTTCAGATGAATTTGTTTGAGGATTCGGAGGAGATGGCCAATCTGTATCAAGCGATGGATCGCATGAGAAATCGATTTGGGAGCCAGGCCGTTCGCAGAGCGAACGGCCTGGACGTAAAAAGCATCGGTCGATCAGACAATCCCTTTGATGGTGGCCCACCCCCCTTGTTAGCAAATCGAAGAAGCTAAGAAAACAACAACGATATTGTTGGCAAATCAACACGTCACATTGGTCAAAAAAAATTACATTTGCTATCATGAATCGCCTCTTGCTCGCACTCTTTGTTGGAATCGCAGGGATATTCATAAACCCTTTGAAAGCCCAAACCCCTTCGCTTATCATCTGCAAGGGCAGCAACGTAAACTACAAAGAATTCAACGACCCCGGAAGCCTACCTTCAGTGGCATGGGCATGGAAATTCCAAGGCGCAACGCCCAGTACATCAACCGACCGAGAACCACAAAATATCAATTACCCCGACACCGGTTTGTTCAAAACCGAATGTACCTCCACATTCAACAACGGAACCCAATCAACCAAATCTGTGTATGTCCTGGTCATTTGGGCCGCGCCCGAACCCATTCCTATGAAAGACACTGTGCTCTGTAATCCCGCCGTGGCTTTGCAACTCAATGCCGGCAACAATCACCGAGGTTGGAATTACCATTGGACAAGCAGTGATGTCAACCTAACCGGTATCGACACCACCAAACAATTCCTTTCCATAAAAAAAGCGGGGTCCTACAGCGTCAAAGTGTATTCCAAATGTGCCATCATCGGTAAAACAATCAAAATACGCATCGGAGAACTCCCCTCAGTGAACTTAGGCAAAGACCAATTCGTTTGTCGAAACACAGCCATCCCCTTAGACGCCGGAGCAGGATTGGGCTATACCTACAGCTGGAAACCCAACAACGAAACCACACAAACGATTCTCGCATCAACCGCCGGAATCTATACAGCAACCGTTACTTCGATCGACGGATGCTCCGGAACTGATGAAATTGCCCTCATCGATAGCTGTCCGCCAATCGTAATCATCCCTAACGCATTTACACCCGACAATAACAATACAAACGACGGGTATAGACCGTATTTGGAAGGTTTCGTGAGCATGGAAATGTCGATCTACAATCGCTGGGGAGCAAAAGTATTTGAAACGAAAGATTTGAATGGATTTTGGGATGGAAACTACCTCAACAAGCCAGCCATAGAAGGGGTGTATGTTTGTTTGATCCATCTCAAAGGAAACAACGGATACAAACAATCGCATCGAACCAACATCACCCTGATTAGGTAAGAATTTTTGCGTTTTATACACCGAATATCCCACACCCTTCCAATTGTGGGTAATTTCCGTTTTATTTGTATAAGTATCATCAAACCCTCATGAAACTACGCAACATTTTAATCATTATCAGCATTTTAAGCATTCAAGCAGCTACCGCCCAAACCAAACCGGTACTTAAAGCGCGTGAAAATTTTGCCAAGGGAAAATACCCTGAAGCCAGAAAATACTGTATCAGTGGGTTGGAAGAAGACAAATCCACCACAGAACTTTGGTACATCAAAGCGATATCGGAGTTTGAAATGTATCAATTGGAAAAATATCGGAAAGAAGAAACCGATTACTTCAAGGAAGCCATGAAAAGTGCGGTAAAAGCCATTGGTTATGATGATGAATTGAGACAATACAAAGTGTATGGTGAGCGATTCAAACCTTTGGTAGCTGCCAACAACAAAGAAGCAATCAGCAATTACGGCCAAGGCAGATACCCCCGAGCCCTTCAAATGTACAAAACGAGCTACGAACTCACTGGCGACACCATTGCTTTGGGAATGGCAGGACATTGCTACTTTTTGATGAAGCAAAACCTAGACGCGGTAAAAACACTTCGGAAAGTTGCTGCCATGAATTACGGGGCCAATGCAGAAAACAAACACAAGAAAACCTATGTTAGAGAAGCGTTTGAAGACCTGACTGATTACTATTTAAACGAGGCAAAGATGAAGGACAGTGCGATGTATTACTGCGAAATGGGACTTTCGGTTTTTCCTTTAAATGTCAAGTTATTGGGTTGGGAACGACAAATGTTAAATTTAGAATTGGCATCCACACGCAGCGCCACAGGTTACAGTGCAATGTACAATCAGTGGTTACAAAAAGCGTTGATCTACTTTCCAAGCGATACCTTTTACTTGCATGAACAAAACAATTTCTATCTCAACCGAATCGGCTATCTAACCCAAGAAAACGATTGGGCAGAAGCAGAAATGACATATCAGGATTTCTTCGAAAGAAAAGCGGATTTGGTTGGCCGAAAAGCAAAAAATACCACCGATCCATTCCTTTTAAACGACACCAGCAAATTCATCACACAGAGTTTAGAATATTACCTGAGTAACAATGCCCCCGGTGGCACGGTATTCTTCTTTTACAAATGGTATCCGATGCAATTCAAAACCGCAGCCATCGATGAAAAAAGGATGGAAGCCCTGCTAAACAACCCACCCAAGACCATCAGCCACAGATTGATTGGCATGTTGATGGATCACGCGGGCAACAAATACCCAAAAAATGCCAACCTCAAAAAGTATCGCATGGCGATCTACAACCAGTGGATAAAGCAACCTATCGCCTATTACGATTGGCAACGCATCATCACACTCAGCGATTCTGTGGTCAAAGATTTTCCGAAAAACACCACCCTAAAACCCCAACAGCAGCAGTTGTTGGCGCGGGGTATAGACTCTTTGACAAAGCACGGACAAATGGATTTGGCCTGGGGACTGTATTATCGTCTTCAAAAAGAGAATCCCAAATTTGCTACATTGGGTAAGTTGCAGATAAATTTGGCAAAAACAGATTTTGAAAAACGCTTCAAAGGGAGCAAAATTGCCTACGCCAAAGTCAAAGGCAAACAGGTTTCCAATACGGGTTGGTCAGGTATCGTGAAGACATGCACACCAGGGACATTACCAGACACTACGAACCAAAAAATCACAAATCGCATCAATTATTTCAGACAGAACGCAGGGATTCCCAATGCAATACGATTGGATGATGACAAGCAAATCGCTTGTTTGGCGGCAGCAACGATGTATGCACCCATTGGCGTATTTAGTCGCGAACCAAAACCCGAAACACACAAGTGCTACTCAGTACCCGCTGCAGATGCGGCAGCATATGGACAAGCCATTTTGGAGTCAAATCCGGCCCAGAGTGTAACCGTATTCATGAGCGATAACAAAAGCGATGAGATGTACAACCGACGTTTGATTACCCATCCAGGATTAACAAACTACGGATATGGTTGTGCAGACAACAATTCCGTTTTTTGGATGGCCGATAAATCGTTGTTGAAAATTGATTCTGCCTATTACAAGGACCATTATGTGACTTGGCCCGCAGCCGGTGCAGCCCCTGCAATGTTGGCGTTTGACAAATGGAGCTTTTCCATTTTACAGCCTTTGGAAGATGCAACGGTGTCAATGACTTCAACGAAGCACGGACAAATAGAGTGCAACGTACGCGCAGAAGCCGGAAACGGCCTCGGCTTGCCAACATTAGTAATTGTTCCATTGGGAATGCAGAAATGGGAAATTGGCGATGTAATCAAAACAACAATTACATTGAAGAACAAAAAAGTATATACCTACTCAACAGAGTTGTTCTAATTGCTTTATTGCTATTATTTCATTACCTTTGCAGTCCTTTTTTAGGATCCTTTCTGCACGCGTGGCGTAATTGGTAGCCGCACCAGACTTAGGATCTGGCGC
>CAZZKP010000160.1:0-4064 GCA_964654675.1 uncultured Bifidobacterium sp.
AGAAATAACTTTGGGTAGATTGATTATTGTAGCCAGTTTTCTTATGGTCTGGAGTTTGTCGGTAAATCCGATCCAAGCCCAGTCTTCGCCCACAGTCAGAATCCCGATTGAAGTGGCCTCCACACCACAAACCCACTCAACGGGTGAATTGTTTCTATCCCATTCCGTTCCACCCCAAACTTATCAGAAGAGTTCTGCGACCTCAATCGCATCCAATGTAATCCCCAATACCTATATGGTTCGGGTGTCATCGACATGGATAAAATCTCTCATGTTGGAGCCGTCCGTTGCCGGTCTTGTGAGCAAGCTCAAATGTCAGGATGAATCCTTCGGATTGTATCGTTTCGTGGGCAAGGAATCCACTTTGATAGAACTCAAAGCCAAAGCCAATTTGGCCGGGATTTCATTCACCTACCAACCCGAACATTACATCCAACGCAGGTCGCTCAAACCCAACGATCCGCTGCTTTCTCAGCAACGTTATTTGGATGTAATACAAATGCCAATGGCATGGGAGCAAGGAATGGCAGGTGTGAATCGTTATGGTGATACGCTCGTAGTTGCCGTGGTGGACGATGGTATGGATACCTCTCATCCCGATTTGCGCGAGAATATCTGGGTGAATCGAAAGGAAATTCCATGGAACGGAAAAGACGATGATCACAATGGTTACACGGATGATTATTGGGGTTGGAATGGCGGAGATAGTACGCCCATTGTCTTCAATTCGGAGTCCATTTTTTATGGACATGGTACATCTGTAGCTGGCGTTTTGGGCGCAAGAGGAAACAATGGAATTGGCATATCGGGAGTGAATTGGCAAGTGAAAATGATGCCACTGCTCTGTTACTCAACCAAGGGCGCGGATGGAGAAGTGGGGGTTGTGCTGAGTATGTTGTATGCGTATCGACAAAAAAAGATCTGGATAAATTCACAAGGCAAAGAGGGGGCAAACGTAGTCGCCTTGAATATGTCGGTTGGACTCGATAAATCCTTTGCCAATGAAGCACCCATTTGGTGTGCGATGTTTGATACTTTGGCCTCTGCGGGAATTATGAGTGTGGGAGCAACCACCAATAGTAATATCGACGTAGAAAAAGAGGGCGACATACCGAGTTTATGTCTTTCTGATGCCTTAATAGTGACCTCCAGCACGCGCTTAAATAAACAATTTGCGCAGGCTGGATACGGTGTCAAATCAGTGGATATTGCTGCACCCGGGGACGAAGTATATACTGCGATACCACTTCAAAACAATCCCGCCTCACCATATAAAGGAGATCAGGGCACCTCGTTTGCTGCTCCGATGATAACTGGAACCGTTGCTTGGCTCAATTCCGTAGTTTGTAAACACTATCTGGATTTGATGTCAGTGAACCCTGATAGCGGAATCGGTTTGATGCGAAATTGGATTTTATCTTCCGTGGAAACCAATAAGTCTTTGGATACGGTCTGTGTTTCGCACGGTGTGCTCCAATGTTTTAATGCTTGGAAGAAAATGGACGCTTGGTGCATGTTGCATGAGCCGACTTATGGTGCTCACGATATCGTTTCTGCCAAACCTGTTTTGTTTCCCAATCCAAGTGTTGACCGGTCGTTCACTTTGGCTTTTCCCATTTCGATGCCGGTAACCATTTCGATTTGCGATGCCAGCGGTAGGGTGGTTTGGTATGGGGTGGGGAATACAAACGAAAAAATCGAATTGAAACGAAAGTTGACTTCGGGTTTGTACTATGTTGATGCGAAAGTGGGGGACAATTCTAGCCGAATGACTTGGATTCTCGATTAAATCTCTTTCCGAATTTTCGGCCATTTCTGCTGAAATGAATCGTGCCATGACTTTTATACTTACTTGAATGCACGCAATGAGGCAAGATTCAGATGCCTTGGGTACTTGAGTGATCTTGGGTGGGGTCGGTTGGTTGTGACTTAACTCACAGGTTTAAACGCTTCAAACGCATTTAGGCAATTCTTACAATAGTGCATACTGCGACAAAGTGTTGGACCGAATGGGGTTTGCATCTCTGTATTTCGCGAATTGCAATAAGGACAGGGGGTATCGCTGAGCACATCTAACTCAATGTAGCCGTCGTGTTTGGGTGGGGGCGCCAATCCGTGTTGCTTGAGTGCTGCCAGTCCTTTTTCGGAGATCATGTTGGTGTTCCACTGCTTGTTGAAGGTGGTTTTGACCTCGATGTGGGTGTACCCCGATTCGGCGAGTTTGTCGTGCACCATCTGCTCCATGATTCTCAAGGCCGGACAGCCGCTAAAAGTGGGGGTGAGTTCGATGATGGCGTGGCCGGGTTCAGGCGATTCGATACCCGTAACGATGCCCAGATCCACAATGGAAATGGTTGGTATTTCTGGGTCCATAACAGTTTCCAGAAGGGCTTTGATGGATGTGGGCATGGTTCGGGTTTTTTATTTATGATTCTGTGAATTCCAGGATTGTAAAACGTCATTCCCGGATTGCAATAAGCGAGTTAGGTTGAACGATGGTTTACCAATCTGCACCGGGATCGATGCTAAACACCTCGGTCATTTCATCTAACAATGGCTGCAAATGGGGCGTATGAACTCCGTGGCGCCCGCCGAAGGCGGGCTCAGTGCTTTCCACTTTGGGCACTACGTACCCAAAAGATTCCAACAAAGGCACCACTTTGTCCAACCAGCGCTGTTGCAATTCGGCTTCGCCGCCAAAAATACCCGCTTCAATCAATTCCGCTTCGTAGGCTCCCGGTTCAAACATCCCCAAAGCCAATCCAAACGTATCGTTGATCGCATTTTGCATCCGTGAGAAACTCTCTTCGCCACCCGCTGCCAATTTCTGCATGAAAATGTCTGCGTGCATCGTGTGATACTTGATTTCGCCCTTAAACTTCTTGGCCACCATCGCCAAAGGTTCAAAAACGGTCTCAGCCAACATCTCAAATCGAATCGCTTCGGCATGATCGAAGAAGAAATGACGAACCATTGAAAAGTCGTAGCCTCCAATCGGTAATTCTACCAACTGCGAGCAATGAAACTGGGGTGCGTTGCGCGTAAATGCCACCGTGTCTGGGTCGCTCTCGCCCAATTCGTGCAACAACTCAAACAAGGCCAACGACTGACCCATTTTGTCCTGCGCCATGCTGCTAAAAGCGATGTCCTCTTCCAACATCGGACCCAAACCGGTCCATTCGCTGTTGCGATGTCCAATGATCAATAAATCATCGGCCATTTTATATAAAAGCTCTTTTAAGCCCTCAACGTGTTTTTCTGTGAATTCCATAATGTGATGGTTTACTGTTTGTTAGCGTATCGATAATTAAACTTTGCTCGTCCTGGCTTTGAACGCATTGATGCGATCCATCACCTTGTAACTGTTGGGGTCGCGATACAATTTGTCCTCCGTGGTTTCGAAAATATCCGCATCTTGGTACTCAGTAACGAATACATCCGCCGTTTTTACCACCCACAAATTCACCGCAGCACCGCGTCTGCAGTATTGCTCTTTGGCAAACAACATCGCCATTTCCGCGTTGGGTGCATGCACGTTGCCCACGTGTTGGTGGTGTGTGCCGCGCTTCACCTGCTGAAACACTTCGTACGTTTGGAAGTGCTCGTTGCCCGACAGTTCGCCAACTTTTGATTCATCGTCCAATGCCGCACGATCAATTCTGGGGTCCAATGACTTGATAATCATAGTTTCTTATTTTGATTGTGCTCAGGTTAGGCCAACGGCGTTACGTATTCGTCAGATTTGCTCATCAAGGCTTTGCGCACCCAACGACCGTTTTCCTCAGCCATTCTGCGGACAGCCAAACGTTCTTTGTTGCAAGGCCCGTTGCCGTTGATGACCTGCTTGAAGGTGTCCCAGTTGGGTTCGGTGTATTCCCACTGACCGGTTTCTTCGTTTTTGCGCAAGTTGGGGTCGGGGAGGGTTAACCCCAAATCCCAAATCTTGGGGACGTACATGTTCAAGAAGGTCTGACGCATAGAATCGTTTGATCCCATTTTTACTTTCCAGCGCATCAAGATTTCAGAGTGTTGTGAAGCTTTGTCTGGCGGACCAAAGAAGTGCA
>CAZZKP010000161.1:0-4024 GCA_964654675.1 uncultured Bifidobacterium sp.
GTATAACGACCTAATTAATATAGAAAACGACCTATGAAGAATATGATACGCAAGATTTTCACGCTGTGTATGGGCTTATTGGCCACTGGCTTGGTAACGGCGCAAACAAACTTTGCCGATTTTAAAATAACAGCCAAAGATGGTGAAGGCCGCAAATTAAGTGGTGTAACCATTCGGATGATTTTGAATGACATCGAAGTTGCGTCGGACACAACAGATTCCGATGGTAATGCCGAATTTACCACGTTGAATCCAGGAACCTACGATGTTTCAGGGACCAAGGACGGGTTTCCAGATCAGCGATTGAACGGCATCTCATTGGGTCCGGGTTACAACAACACAGAGGAAATCGTATTTGTGAAATCTGATGGAAAAATTTCTGATGTCATCATTCGCGTAAAAGGCAAAAGAACGCCAGTGGATATGATGAAGAATGATGCGGTGATTGATCAAACAAAGATTTTGAGTTCAGGTCGTCGCGGTACAAGTTTGTTGGTAGGAACCAACTCTGCAATCATGAGTACCCCTCAGGGTATTTCTGTTCGTGGAACGCGTGCGGATGGAAACGGAACATTTATCGACGGTCAGCGCGTGATTGGAGGTGGCGGTTTGCCTACCTTGGGTACGGAACAAATTTCTGCCAACGTAGGAGGTATCCCTGCGATGTATGGTGATTTAACGGGAGGTGTTTTCAGTAGTACATCAAAAAGTGCAACCGATAAAATCGTAACCGCTCTTGAAGCCCAGACCTCAACAGGTTTGGATGCATTTGGACATAACACGGTGGAAGGGTTTATTTCAGGTCCTTTGATTGTGAAAGACGTAAAGGATGCTGAATCAGGAAAGAAGCGTAGAATGGTGAAATTGGGATATATGTTGAATGGTAACCTTGGTTATTACAAAGACCCCAACCCAACAAGAACGGGTATTTACGTTGTAAACGATACAAAATTGAAGCAAATCGAAGACAATCCGTTGGTTTTTACGCCAAATGGATTCGTGAGCACAGCAGCATACTTGCGGGAGTCAGATTTTGATCATTTGAAAGCGCGTCCAAATAGCCCATTGAAAAACGGCAACTTTGTAGGTAAATTGGAATGGAGACCTACACAAGGGGTGAGTGTTGTGGGTTATGCGAGTTATTTTTATCAGCAGAGTTTGGCAGCGAGCAATTCCGTGATGAACTACAAAAACAATGGCCGTGGAGACAACCAGACTTTCCGTGGATATTTGTTGTTTACTCAGAATTTTAAGACCAACAAAGAGAGTTCTATCAAGAATGCATACTATTCGATTCGCGCAGAATATCAAAACTCATTTTCTTTGAGCCGCGATGCGGTTCACATGGATAATTACTTTGATTACGGATACATTGGCCAATTCAAGTCTTACCCCATGGCGGTATTTGCTTATTCAAACAATGATCAGCAACAGAATCCAAACAGAGAACCAAAAATTGTGCGCGATCAATTTGGGAATTATGTTCAATTGAGGAATTATTGGGAGCAAGTCGGTAATATGGACACATTGATGTCGTTCAAGGCCAGTGACCTAAACCCGGTGAGAGCGAAATACACGCAAAGTATCTACGACTATTACAACGGAAGAGGATTCAATGTAAACAGCATCAATACGTTGTTGTCGAGTCAGGGTCTGGTAAATGGAATGAACCCCAATGCCGTATACTCATTGCACAATACACCAGGAGGAAACACTTCAGGATGGAGTAAATCAGACGCGGAGCGTTATGGTTTGTTTGCTGTGGGACAGATGAGTGTAAAAGGAAAAACGGTAGGCGGACGTGAAAGAACGCAGCATGATTTGCAAGCAGGGTTTTATTATGAGCAACAAATCAGCCGTGGATATGGACTTGGTGCCAACGGGTTGTGGATCTTGATGCGTCAGCTGATGAATAAGCACATCGCTGAATTGGATTTGTCTAACCCAATTTTGAGCTATGATGCGAATGGTCAGTTCACTGATACCGTTCGTTACAATCGTTTGATTAACTATGGTGACCAATCTCAGTTTGATCGCAATTTCCGCGATAAATTAATCAAAGAGGGTGCTAAAGATGTTTACGGGAAAAAGATTGATGAACGCACTTTTGTTGATATCAACTCTTATAAGCCAGAGGATTTCAAATTGAATATGTTCAATGCAGATGAACTGCTGAACAATGGTAACAGCTACGTGAGTTACTTTGGATATGATTATTTGGGAAATCGTGTTTCCGGAAAGCCAAGCATCGAACAATTTTTAAACAACAAAACACAACGTACGATTGGTGCGTTCCAACCTGTTTACATTGCAGCATGGTTGCAGGATCAGTTCCAGTTTAAAGACCTAGTTTTCCGTTTGGGATTGCGTATGGAGAGATATGATGCCAACCAATTGGTGTTAAAAGATCCATATAGCTTGTATCCTATCAAGACAAAAGGTGAAGTGAAGCAAATCAATGGTTTGGATATCGTTCACCCAGGAAATATTGGCGATGATTTTAAAGTATACGTAAATGACATTCAATCACCAACGAAGATCATTGGTTATAGAAATGGCGACAAATGGTACAACGCCGACGGTTCTGAATTGCGCAGTGCGGAATTCTTGGCCAACCAAACGAGCAACGGTCGTATCGCACCTTATTTGGTAAACCCCAACAAACAAGAATTGACAAAAGACGCATTGGAGGACTTTATTCCTGCGGTGAATTTGTTGCCACGTATTTGGTTCTCTTTCCCATTGGAGCCCGGCAGAAAGTCATTCTATGTGAGCTATGATGTCTTGGCACAACGTCCAAACTCAGGCGCTTCGTTTTTGTCGATTGATGAGTTGTACTATTTAAAGAATCGTCAAGGAACCACCATTTCAAATGGTAGCTTGAAGCCTCGTATCAAAACAGATTACGAAGTGGGTTACAAGCAAATCATGGGTAAGAAAAAGGATCGTGGTTTGGAAATCGCTGCATCTTACAGTGAAAACAGGAAAGATTTTGGTTTGTATCAAATCAGCCAAGGGTATCCTGTAACGTATACAACTTACCGTAACATTGATTTCTCAACAATCACTGGATTCCGCGGTACTTACGTGATGAATGACATTGGTGGTAAGGGCTCTTTGCCAGGACCTTTCTCTTTGGTTGCGAGTTACATGATGCAGTTTGCTGATGGAACGGGATCAAACATTAACTCACAGGCGGCTTTGATTGCGAGTAACCAGCCGAACTTAAGAAACGTAATTCCTTTGGGTGAATTGGATATCCGTCACAACGTGAAATTCAGTGCAACTTGGGCTTGGGGCGGTGGTATCAACCCCATTACGAAGAAGAACATGTACAATGGACCCCGCTGGAAGGGCAAAGAAATTTTCAAATATGCGAGTTTCAACATCATCTCGAACTCATACAGCGGTACACCTTACACGCCAACAATCAATCCAGTTCAAATTGGGGCGGTGGATCGTTCTAGAATCAAGGGTGTGCCATTTGGTGCGAGATTGCCATGGAATCAAACATTCGATATCAACATTACCAAAGGTTTGCGTTTCAACAGAGAGGACAAAGTTCAGCCTTTGATTATGAACGTATTCTTCATTATTACCAACGTTTTGAATGCCTATAACGTGGTTTCGGTGTATCCCTATACGGGTCAGCCTTTGGATGATGGATTCATCAACTCACCCCAAGGTAAGTTGTTGGCTAAGAATCAGATTGATGCACAGAGTTACGTGGATCTCTATAAAATTTTGTTAAATTCTCAAACGGGTAACTTGGGCGCACCAAGAACTATCAAATTGGGTTTGCGTGTTAATTTCAATTAATATTTAAAGAACTTACAGTATGAAACGATTCGGTTTAATTTTGTTCAGTGCGATCTTGGCTCAAATGTCAATCGCGCGTCCCATTCTTAACTTGAATGGCAGGTCTAATAGCCCGAGAGTAGATCGCAGGGCAGGTCAGTTTGCCAATACATGTGAACCCGCTTCGCAAAGTGCGGATTTGGATGTGAACAACGTTCGGACCAAG
>CAZZKP010000162.1:0-4009 GCA_964654675.1 uncultured Bifidobacterium sp.
TCAATCAAACTTTCTACTTCCCCACAGAAGAGTTCAAGTTAGACAGTAACGACAATTTAGAATTCCATGGAATTCCGATGATGGACCTCATTGAGCAATACGGAACACCATTGAAATTCACTTACTTACCCAAGATATCTGAGAATATTCAAAAGGCAAGGACTTGGTTTAACGTGGCCATCGCCAAAGCCGACTACCAAGGCAAATACTACTATTGCTATTGCACCAAGAGCAATCACTTCTCGCACGTCATCGACGAAGTATTAAAGAACAACGTGCATATCGAAACGTCATCAGCCTTTGACATTAATATCCTCGAGAACTTATTTGAACAAGGGAAAATCAGCAAAGACAAGTTTATCGTTTGCAACGGATTTAAAAAGGAAAATTACATTGAGAACATTGCGAATTTGATCAATAACGATTGGACAAACGTAATTCCTGTGATGGACAACAGCAATGAAATTGATTTACTTACCCAATACACAGACAAACCCGTTACTGTTGGAATTAGAATTGCCGCCGAAGAAGAACCCAAATTTGAATTTTACACTTCCAGACTAGGCATCGGATACAAAGACTTGGTCAACTTCTACCGCACCAAAGTAAAAAGAAACAAAAATGTGAAGTTAAAAATGCTTCACTTCTTTATCAATACGGGCATCTACGATACTGCCTACTATTGGAATGAATTGCACAAATGCCTCAAGGTGTATTGCGAATTGAAACAAGAATGCCCTGACTTGGACACACTTAATATCGGCGGAGGTTTCCCAATCAAAAACTCTCTTACATTCGACTACGATTATGAATACATGGCCACAGAAATCGTGAGTCAAATCAAGCAAGTGTGTACAGAGAACAATATACCAGAACCCGATATCTTTACGGAGTTTGGATCTTTCACCGTGGGCGAAGCAGGCGGGAACATCTATTCTGTCCTCGACCAAAAATCACAAAACGACCGTGAAAAATGGAATATGATCGATTCGAGTTTCATGACAACCCTACCCGATGCATGGGCAATCAACAAAAAATTCATCATGCTACCCATCAATCGTTGGAACGAAGAGCAAGAAAGGGTATTGTTGGGCGGAATTACATGCGACAGCGACGACTACTATAACTCCGAGCAACACGTCAACGCGATTTATCTTCCAAAATACGACCCCGAAGATCCATTGTACCTGGGATTCTTCAACACAGGCGCTTACCAAGAAAGCATCGGTGGCTATGGAGGAATTCAGCACTGCCTTACACCCGCTCCAAAACACGTGATCATCGATCGTGATGAAAATGGAGAACATCACTTTCGATTGTTTTCAAAAGAGCAAAGCTATAAGAGCATGCTGAAAACATTGGGATACATGTAAGAGCGACTCCAATTGTCAAAATCCCATAAAAGTGATTTTACACGGCCCCAATCCGTATGATCATAAAAACTGAAGTTTTACAAGAAATTTCAGAAAGTTTACATTTTCTCAATCATCAATCACGAACAAAATCGTGAACTTTGTGTTATAAATTTCAAAACAATTATGTCAGATTCATATCATAACGGAAATCCAAGCGGGGAAGCAAAATGCCCTTTTAATCATGGACAAAGCGCCAAAGTAGCAGGCGCTGGAACAAGCAACCAAGATTGGTGGCCAAACCAATTGAATTTAAATGCATTACGTCAACACTCGAGTCTTTCAAATCCTTTGGGCAGCGACTTCAACTATGCCGAGGAATTCAAAAAACTGGATCTACAAGCCCTAAAGCAAGACATCGTTGAGGTAATGACAACCTCTCAGGACTGGTGGCCAGCAGATTATGGTCATTATGGCCCATTCTTTATTCGTATGGCCTGGCACAGTGCAGGAACTTACCGCACATCAGACGGTAGAGGTGGCGCGGGTGCTGGAATGCAGAGATTCGCTCCATTAAATAGCTGGCCCGACAATACAAACTTGGACAAGGCGCGTTTGTTGCTTTGGCCAATCAAACAAAAATACGGACAACACATTTCTTGGGCCGATTTGATGATTTTGGCAGGAAATGTCGCCCTAGAATCTATGGGATTCAAAACCTTTGGTTTCGCTGGCGGTCGCGCCGATGTATGGGAAGCCGAAGAAGTGTACTGGGGATCTGAGCGCAAATGGCTCGAAGACAAGCGCTATGTAGGTGACCGAGAATTGGAAAATCCCTTGGCCGCAGTTCAAATGGGCTTGATTTATGTAAATCCAGAAGGACCTAACGGCAACCCCGATCCAATCGCGTCAGCCAAAGACATTCGAGAAACCTTTGCAAGAATGGCAATGGACGATGTGGAAACGGTGGCCTTGATTGCGGGCGGACATACATTTGGAAAGACACATGGTGCCGCAGACCCGAGCAAATACGTTGGACCCGAACCCGCCGCAGCCGATATCGCGATGCAAGGAATGGGTTGGAAAAATACTTTTGGCACAGGCAACGCCGGCGATACCATCACCAGCGGATTGGAAGGGGCATGGACAACCACCCCAACCCAGTGGAGTAACAACTATTTCGAAAACTTATTTGGTTACGAGTGGGAACTCACCAAAAGTCCAGCGGGTGCACAACAATGGAAACCCAAAGGCAATGCGGGCGAAGGATTGGTTCCAGATGCGCATGACCCATCAAAAAAGCATGCTCCTTTTATGCTAACCACAGATTTGGCATTGCGTTTCGACCCTGCCTATGAGAAAATATCTCGTCGTTTCTTAGAAAACCCAGATGAATTTGCCGATGCATTTGCCCGGGCTTGGTTCAAGTTGACACACCGCGACATGGGGCCAAGAGATCGTTATTTGGGCAGCGAAGTTCCTTCTGAAATTTTGATTTGGCAGGACCCCATTCCGAAACCCACATTTACCGCTCTTGATTCAGCAGACATCAGCGCATTAAAAAAATCCATTGAAGCATCGGGTTTAACCATTTCGCAATTGGTTTCAACCGCTTGGGCATCTGCCTCTACTTTCCGTGGATCAGACAAACGCGGTGGCGCAAATGGGGCTCGTGTTCGTTTGGCACCTCAGAAATATTGGAAAGTAAACAACCCAAGTCAGTTGGGCCACGTGATCGATACCCTCGAAAGCATTCAGAAGAACTTTAACAATAGCCAATCCAATGGAAAAGGCATTTCTCTGGCCGATACGATTGTTTTGGGTGGATGCGTAGGGGTTGAAATGGCCGCAAAAAATGCAGGTCATCACGTAACCGTTCCGTTTACCCCAGGGAGAGGCGATGCCAGCGAAAAAGAAACCGACGTGGCTTCATTTTCTGTTTTGGAACCCCATGCCGATGCATTCAGAAACTACAACAGCAATCACAGACTAGGAACAGCGGAAGAATTGATGCTCGATAAGGCACAATTACTTCATCTAACTGCACCTGAAATGGCCGTATTGTTGGGTGGTATGCGCGTATTAAACACCAACTTCGACAATTCTAAACACGGGGTATTCACCCATCGTCCAGAAACCCTTACCAACGACTTCTACGTAAACCTCTTGGACATCAACACCACTTGGTCCGCAGTATCAGACAAACAAGACGAATTCGTTGGCAAACATCGTTCAACCGGCGAAACCCTATGGACAGGAACACGCGTGGATCTTATCATGGGCTCTAACTCCGAATTGAGAGCCATTGCTGAAGTGTATGGATACAAATCAGCAGAATCCAAGTTTGTTCATGACTTTGTTGCCGCTTGGCACAAGGTGATGAATCTGGATCGATTCGATATCTAAATTTGACGAATAGTCCTAAAGGAGCCGCAAATTTGAACTAAATTTGCGGCTCCTTTTTTTTCATTCATGGCCAAAGACCCACTACACGGAATTACCCTCGAGCGAATCATCATCGAGTTGCAAGAAAAATACGGATGGGAAGAGTTGGCCAATCGCATTCGGATAAATTGTTTTTATGAAAACCCCAGCGTGCAATCCAGTCTCAAATTCTTAAGAAAAACGCCATGGGCCAGAAAAAAGGTGGAAGATTT
>CAZZKP010000163.1:0-3956 GCA_964654675.1 uncultured Bifidobacterium sp.
ATTTGATTTTTCATGTGTCTTACGTCTATTACAAACAAGATAAGTGCGTGAAAGTTTTGATTTTTATTTGATAGGTTCTGTGTTATTTTGCACTTACATGACAACGCTTCAAGACGATTACAATACACAAAGGCCTTTGTTGGAAATTTCTGAGTATGGCCGTCATGTGCAAGAATACATCGAACACATAAAATCCTTACCCAGTAAGGAAGAACGAACTTCCTGGGTTCACAATCTGGCCGGCATTATGGCGACCTTAAATCCAGAAATCAAGCAACAGGTCAATTACAAAGAGATTTTATGGGGTCACATTTTTCAAATGGCAGACTATGAATTGGATGTGGACTGCCCCTATGAAATTGTACAGATAAAGAAAGAATTCACGAGACCCACTCATTTGGGCTACAATGTGAGCGGAATCCGATTTAGATTTTATGGAAGAAACCTGCAGATGATGATCGACAAAGCTGCTGAGATGGAAGATGGCGAATTAAAACAGGATCTTGTCAACATGATTGCCTCTTTCATGTACAATTCCTGCAAAGCGTGGAACAATGAAAACCTAAGCAACGAAGTAATCGCAGAACATCTCAAAACACTCTCCAAAGGTCAGTTAAAAATTGAGGGTTCAGAACTGGTTGTGAGTGCAGATACAACTGTGAACGTGAGAAGGCCCATGCCACAAAAAACCAACAACTTTGGTCGTAACAACAACAAAAACAATAAAAATAAAAATCGCGGAAAGAATTTCCGTCGATTTTAATGACTGATCATGGCAATATTTGAAATCGAGGGTGGACACAAACTCAAAGGAGAAATCATCCCACAGGGGGCTAAGAATGAAGCTCTGCAAGTGTTATGCGCCGTTTTATTGACGCCTGAACCGGTAACCATCACCAATATCCCAGAAATTCGAGATGTACTCAAACTGATCGAATTACTTCAAAGTTTGGGTGTTAAAGTCACCCGAAATGAGAGGGGGTCTTATACATTCGTAGCCAAGGACATAGATCTGGATTTTCTCAACAGTCAAGATTTCAAAAAACAAGGGGCTGCCCTTCGCGGATCCATCATGATTGTGGGACCATTGTTGGCGAGATTCGGTCGCGGATACATTCCATCACCCGGTGGTGACAAAATCGGCCGGAGAAGACTCGACACCCACTTCGAGGGATTTATCAACCTCGGTGCAAAATTCGAATTCCAACCCGAAAACAATTTCTACAAAGTTTCTGCAGAAAAATTGCGAGGTTGTTATATGCTTTTGGACGAGGCCTCAGTTACCGGAACAGCAAATATTCTGATGGCCGCGGTGTTGGCTGAAGGCAACACCACAATTTACAATGCAGCGTGCGAACCCTACCTACAACAACTCTGTTTGATGCTCAATCGCATGGGCGCAAAAATTACCGGCATCGGCTCTAATCAACTCACCATCGAAGGGGTTACAGCCTTGCAAGGATGCGAACATCGCTGCCTTCCCGACATGATCGAGATAGGCAGTTTTATTGGTATGGCCGCAATTACGCAGAGTGAAATCACCCTGAAAGACTGTCGGATTGATATGCTGGGAATCATCCCAAAAATGTTTCAACGATTGGGGGTAAAATTGGAAATCCGCGGCGACGATATCTATATCCCTGCCATGGAACATTACGAAATCGATACTTTTATTGATGGCTCTATTCTTACCGTCTCTGATCAAATCTGGCCCGGTTTTACCCCCGATTTGATTTCTATTGCTCTCGTAACAGCAACCCAGGCAAGAGGAACCGTTTTGATTCATCAAAAGATGTTTGAAAGTCGTTTGTTTTTCGTAGACAACCTCATAGACATGGGCGCACAAATCATTCTTTGCGACCCCCACCGCTGCACAGTCATCGGTTTGGATCGTAGAACGCAGCTAAAAGGCATCACAATGAGTTCTCCTGACATTAGAGCGGGTGTAGCATTGCTCATTGCTGCGATGAGCGCGAAAGGCAAGAGCACGATAAAAAACATCGAACAAATCGATAGGGGTTATGAACGCATCGAAGAAAGGCTCAATGCCTTGGGTGCAAAAATTACCCGCATCGATTAATTGTCGTCGACCGAATACGTATTGGTTTCTAAGTCTTTTGTTTGATTTTCTCGATCAGACATCACTTTTTTAGCTTTCCTATGGAAGAGCTTATTCCAAAGTAAATGTTCATGCCTTTGATGTTATTCGACATCATATTGGTCAGAAAATTGTCAGACCCAACGAATATCGGACCCACCCTAACACAGGCGCCGATATTTCCTTTGCGATAGTCATTTGTTAAACCCAGGGGCAATGACACTTCCAACCACTTAGTTTCTAATCGCGGTACGACGACCAATGAAGACGGTTGTCGGAAACCCACCGACTTGAGCGACAGCAACGACTGTTGCCAATGGAATGCTGTATAGATACCGGCAACAATTCTGAGATCTCCTTGAACATGCAATTGCGTTGGTAGCACAAATCTCACGGTTCCCGTTTCTTGTTTGTAATTCATGTTTTTCTTAGCGAAATCCTCCAAATAAGTATAACCGCCACTACCCCCCTTTTGAAAAGCACCAAAGAAGGCAGAGTCTGTCTTCAAGGTAACCGTGGATGAATTGCTAAAAGAGAAGGTATTCACCTGATTGCCATAATTCAACTTTCCAAAATCCGTAACAGAAGCGGACAACCTCCAGTGATAATTTCGCGCGGTGGGATCGCCAAGCCATCGATCTTTCAGCTGGGCCGTTCCTCCCCCCTTTCCCCCTTCTACCGAAAATCCCAAATCAAAGCCAATGCCGTGACCCATAATATCCCTAAAAGTAGGTAACCCGCCCATTAAACCATTCATGATGCGCTTGAATACTTGCGTTTCTGAATAAGAGACTTGCACATTGCTTTGCATGAACTGAACTGAATCACGTCCAAAAGTTCTGAGTTGCATACCTTGGGAGACGATGGAGTAATGGCCCAAGCCCATCAAATATTTGGCAGTACCGCCAATGGATATTTTGATTTTCTTAGAATCCACAATGGCCGCCGCCAAAGAAGCCCCCAATTCTTGATATGCATTTGCCTGCAACGAAAAAGGCAATGGCGCGTTTTGATCGAGATTCCAACGGGTGCCACGCATCGAAGTATCAAATAGCACGCGACCATAGTCCAGCAGGCCGTTGGATACATTTCGGACAGACACTTGGGTTCTCGTTCTACTATGGGTTGACCAAACGATTCTTTTTCCTATCCGATTTGCATAGGCCGGTCCGCGGTATTCGGCGGATAATGTCCCCCATCCCGTTGTTCCAATGGGCTGTTGATGTAAAAAATCCTTTTGCCAATGAACTTTACCATTGGCATTTTGGTATTGTGCCGGAACATTTCCAGTAATGACTTGCCAAAGTGTAAATGGAGCGGTTAATACAAACATATTGTTATTGACCTCAAACCCCAAGGTCGAAATATTCGCATGTCTTTTATAAGCCATCGAGGTTAACAATGCGGGATTTGAATATACCGAGTGAACACCTGCAAAATTGCTATTTTGTAACCCTTCAAACGTTTGAGCGGTAAGGCGAGAAATTGAACCCGGCCAAAAGTTGACAACCCCAAATACAACCCAAAGGAGTTTGCCTTTGCTGCATCGATTGATTCTCCGGTCTAACATATAGAACAAAAATCGATGATTCTAAACAAAAAAGAGCCGGGCAAGCCCGGCTCTTTTCAACAGATATGATTAGTGATTAATTTACTGTCAATTTACTGCTCATACGACCTGCAGCACTTTCCAATGTCACCATGTAGATACCACGAGACAAACCATTGGTGTTTACTACCACTGCATTTTGGCCAGCTACGTATTGCTTCGCTTCGTTGCTCAATACAACACGACCGTTCATATCGGTAACTACAGTTTTAACCATGGCGTTGGCGCTCAAGTTGAATACAACATCCA
>CAZZKP010000164.1:0-3944 GCA_964654675.1 uncultured Bifidobacterium sp.
GCCCGATTCAACAACAACTTTATCCTATCAATCATGTTTTTTCATATAACATCCTTTGCGGATGGTTCCTAGCACTCGACCTTTCAAAAGATCTGATTTCCGAGGTACATTGTACGCTTTGCTCGGATTGCGCTCATTCTGCAAACAGTACTCCCCTGCCAACGTAAATAGCGTAAGATTCGCCTCAACGCCTTCAACCATAGAATCAACCCCAAGGCCTAAAAACTCTCTATTTCCCTGAAACAACAAAGGCACCCATAACTCGGGTCTTTCATATTGAAAGGCCTGACACATCAGCGAAAAAGTTTGCATCAAAGTCGCCGCACCCCAAGCTGCATAATCAAATTCCAGTTTTTTGTTTTCGATATCTTCAGGGTGGTGGTTAGACATTACCGCAGTCAGCGTTCCGTCTAACAGCCCCAAAAGCAAGGCCTTTCTGTCTGATTCAGCGCGCAGAGGTGGCAGAATTTTCAAATTCTCATCAAAATCCAACATCGCCTCATCGGTATACACCAAGTTCAACACAGGAACCGCCGCATAGATTTCTACGCCATCGGCTTTGGCCTTTCTGATGATATCTACGCTCTCCGCCGAACTCACTCCCATAACCCTCAACGGCGTTTTTAGGTGTTTCGCCAGCTCAATGTCTGCCAAAAGTTCAACCGTTTCACTCACAGAAGGAATTCCCTTGAATCCCAACGTCGCATTCACCCTCCCTTCATGGATTTTACCATCCGGCGCCAAGGCCTTTTGGTAAGGGAAATGAATATATTTCAGACCCAATGAATGGGTGTATTGCATCAATTTGGTACGCAAACCCAAGGAAGGACTCCCTTTGATTCCATCGGTAAATGCCAAGGCGCCTGACAAATGCATTTCATACATTTCGGCCATTTCCTTGCCTTCACCTCCCACACTGCTATAACCCAATGGCAGAACTTCGGCGCGCAAATTTTTTCCAATGCCATTGACCTGCGCAATGACAGATTCGTTGTCGGGTTTAGGATTGCTTCCACACAATGCAGCGGCTTGGGTAAAGCCTCCTTTCTGTGCCGCTTCACTGTACGATAACAATGTTTCCTTCCAAGGCTCACCTGGATCCGGACAAACCCCGAATGGGTCCAACCAACCCATCGACACGTAAGCCCCTTCGCCATCGATCAATTCCGAAGCAGCCAAGCCCAAGCCTTCACCGATTGCAGAGATTACGCCCTCTTTGATCACAATTTCCACGCTTCGATTGTGCAAAGGGTGACCCGGAGAAAACAAAGTGACGTTTTGAAGCAATGCGGTATGACTCATAGTTTTAACGATTCGGATGTATTCATTTTATCTCTTAGCAAAATAATAACGACTTCTACTGCGAAGAAAAACGCAGCCCCCCATATAAACAAGCGCCAAGGGGTGTTTAATGGGGCATTGTGCATAATCGGTGCGATTCCGTCGCCATTTGACAGATTCCAAGCGTTTTCATGGCCCATGGAAATGGATTTCCAATCCTCAAAACTTCGCAAATCCGATTCTTGCCTACTCAAATTCAGCGCGATTTCTACGCTGTCCTTCCCTCCGCTACCAACCAACCAGAAATATCCTGGATACTGGGGTTGAGATCCCACATACATGGCAGTATGTTGGCTAGAATTCTGTTGTAAATCTACTACGATGTTTCCGGATTTGCCGCGCAGCGAAGCTGCGCGCTCATCCACTTGCACATCACTCGGCAATGGCAAGAGATTGCCACCAAACAACTCTCCATACAACGGCTGTTCCGTAATCGCAGACGAGGCAAGTATCTGGGTAAAAATGGGCAAAAACCAAGACGACGACTTCAATTCTCTGCTTCCACTGTGCAAATCACTCAACCAAACCCAATAACTGCCCGCCCCCTGAATTCGCTTCAACAAGATTGGATCTCCACTCTCCAATTGCAAAACCGTTTCATAATCCAAAGAAGATTCCAACTTCAAGTGTCCACTTACACCCGGCATTTCCGTAGATTCCGAAATCGATTCTCCAAACGCCTTCTGGAATACGGGATGCTGAAAGCCGGCCGCAGCCAATTTCTCCGTGGCACCAAAACCATCAGCAGAATTACCAACCCTTCCCAAGGTAACGCCTCTCTCCGCCTGAACACCCTTCCACTCACCGCGTAATTCCCCAAAGCCCAAATTGACATTCTTCCTTCTCACGGGGTCTACAAAAAACTGCAAAACCACCTTGCCCGATGCAACAAAATCCCTTATCGCCGATATCTCCGCCGGGGAATACACTCCATCGTGAATCAAAATCATCGATTGAAGCGACCTCAACTGTTCTTTCTTTTTGTTCAATAAATCGGCCCGCTGAAGGTCTATCTTTTTCAGCAAAGGTTGTGATGCAAACATCGCCGAAACGGCATCGTCGCCCCCCAAAACTCCTACCACCGTTTGACTTTGTTTGATTGGATGCAAATATTTTAGATTGTCGTACCCAAACCCATCCTCATCCAATTGCAGCAAACTGGCTTGCGTGATTTCCAAATCCGATAAAGCAAACTGTACTTCCGCAATTCCCTGCGCCTCCAACTGTATGGACTTCACATGCAATGTCTTACCCTGACCCACCATTTTCAAGGAGGTTTCCTTGGGCGATTCCGAATAATTCCGAATCTTCGCCTTGAGCAAAACCTGGGCTGCCGCATCGGCATTTTGCCAAACACTTTCGTACCAAACTGTGTCAATACCTACATTCCCTCCCCCTTGATTCACATCCAGCGGATATAAAACATATTCCCAATCGATATTCTGCGCTGCCAACAACTGGGGTTTGGATGTCATCGAAGTCAATTGTCCATCACCAAATGCCATCACTTTTAGGGAAGAAATTCCACCCTCTTGCAGTACTTCATCTACCTGAGCCACCCAATCGGACCAATTGCGTTGTTGAGGACATAGCGCAACGGTATCCAGAATGGATTTGGCTTGGGCAGGCGACATCCAACTGGAATTGAACAGCGGATCTTGGGTATAAAGCCTCACCTGCGATTCTTGCGGCAACCCTGTGAGCATCGCCCTGGCTTGAGACCTCGCTTGTTCTATGATCACACCATTGGCATTTTTGGTGCCCATTGAATAAGAATTATCAAATAAAATGATCACATGACTGTATTCTTGATTTTGCTTTGATGATTTACAGCTGGGCATCGCGAATGCCAAAACCAAACAGGAGATGGCCATCATCCGAGCGAATAATACAATCCAATGCTGAACCTTCTTTTGTTGCCTTGCCTGTTGCAAACGCTGAATCAAGCGAAAAACGCCAGGAAAGTAAATCGTTTGGGTTCTGTGAAATTGAAAAAGGTGAATCAACAGCGGAATTGCCAGCAATAGCAATCCCCAAAGCATATTTGGCTGTTGAAAATGCATTAGAACAAACCGTTCAGTGTGCTCTCTACTTTTTGAATGATTTCTGCGGCATGTTCAGGATTCTCTTGAAAATCCATATCGTCGACATTAAAAATCAGCAACTTGCCCGTGTAATTTGCAATCCAAGCTTCATATCGCTCATTCAAACGTTTGAGGTAATCCAAACGAATGGCATCTTCATAATCCCTACCCCGCATTTGGATCTGATGCACCAACTTCGGAATTCCGGCCCGCAGATAGATCAACAAATCCGGTGTTTCAATCTGATTGCTAATGGCATCAAACAATTGTTTGTAGTTTTCAAAGTCCCTGGTACTCATCAAACCCATCGCGTGCAAATTGGGTGCAAAAATGTATGCATCCTCATAAATGGTTCTATCCTGAATCACCGTTTGCTTGCCACTACGTATCTTTTGAATATCCTTCCAACGCGTAGTCAGAAAATATACCTGCAAGTTGAAACTCCAACGTTGCATGTCTTCGTAAAAATCAGAGATGTACGGATTGTCGTCCATATCATACAATTGAACCTCCCAACTG
>CAZZKP010000165.1:0-3932 GCA_964654675.1 uncultured Bifidobacterium sp.
TGATGAAACCATAGCCTTTGCTGTGGTTGAAGAATTTAACAGAACCTGTTTTCATGAATTGATAATTAGTATTTTATTGTAAAATTGAGTGGGAAAGATAAGTCCCTTTTTTGTAAATACAACCTTTTGATAGGTAAAATATCCTTTTATTATGGATTAGGCGGCTTCGCCCAAGGATTTCATATATCGAATGTGTGATCCAACCGCATAAGTAAAGGTTGGCATTTCATTGTATTTCACATTGTATTTGGCACAAAGGGCTACCAATATTTCGTTCAGCGCAGGGTAGTGTACATGGCTGATATTGGGAAACAGGTGATGCTCTGTTTGGAAGTTCAATCCGCCCATAAACCAAGTTGCAAATGGCGATTTTGTCGCAAAATTGTTGGTGGTCATCACTTGGTGCACTGCCCATTCGTTGGGAAGACGTTCCTTTGGAATGTCGTATTCTCCCGCATCCTCAAAGTGGGTTGTTTCAACTGCATGGGCCAACTGAAATACCAAGCTCAATACAATTCCCATAGAGATTTGCATGGCCATGAAACAAAGGAAACCGTAGCCAATGCCCAGGAAATACATTGGGGCAACCACATAAATCAAGGTGTAGGCTATTTTCGCACTCCAAAAAATCAGATGTTCAGTGAATGACATTTTGGGCATGGGTTGCTCATTGACAGCCTTGTTAAAGTACTTCATGAAATCATTCACATACATCCAAAAAATGATTGAAATTGCATACAATGCAAACATGTAGCGGTGCTGATTTTTGTGATAAGGTTTAAAGGGTTGCGATTCACAGTGTCGCAAAATTGGGGCTTTCGCAATATCGTCGTCCAGTCCATCAACGTTGGTCCAAGTGTGATGCAGGGTATTGTGTTTGAACTTCCAAATGAAGGCATGACTGCCCATCAAACTCAGAGAGTTACCGAACAATTTATTTACCCAGCCTTTTGATGAAAAAGCGCCATGACAGGCATCGTGCATGACGTTAAAGCCTGTAAACGTATGCATTTGACCAATCAAAATAAACAATATCACACTACCCCAAATCGGCATGGGTATGCCAACAGCGGGAATATTCAACGCCAATACAACCAAAATTGGGGTGGTAATTAAGGCGAATGCGGTTTTCATCCACAATCGAATGTCTCCATTTTTGGAAAGATTTCTAGAAGTAAAATACTCGTCGACTTGAGATCTTAAATCATTAAAAAAGTCGTTTCCGTTGTTTGTAAAGCCAATGGGTTTGGTTGCCATAAATACAAAATTAGGTGAAAATTAATTGACTTACTTCAATGTAGGATTATATGTATGATTTCTTAAACAAAGAACTTTGGGTGTTCGGAGTTAAAAAATGATTCCAAATCGCAATCCCGTGTTGAAATTTAGATTAAGTTGATTGTTGCTACCCATGGGGATGCTTCGGGTGTCTTTTAGGGTTCCGTCGAAAGTTGTGATATTGCTCATTCCGTATTTTTCTCGCAAAAAACCATACCCTATTTCAGTACCTATGAACATGCCTTTGGTGATGTAAAAATCAATGCCGTACAACAGATTCAAGCCCAATGAATACGCTTTTGTGACTTTGCTGTTGAATGTTCCTCCGTTATAAAAGTTTTGCCCATCTCTTGAATTGGTTAGGTTGTACTCATAGTTGTGTTTTCCGATGGGTAGTTCAAATCCCCAGTACGGTGATAATCGGTATGTGTGTTTGTTGTTGATGTGTTGGTGTTTTTCAAAACCGGGAGCAACGAGGGCCGTGAAATCGGTGATGCTGCGCTCCATCAAGCCGGAACCTTGGTTGATGATGGTCACCTCTTTGCTTTGTGCCGCCATCAAGCGTGTCCGCAAAACAAATTGGTCTTGAATGAATTTTCGGCATTTGATCTCTTGTACACTAAGTCGAATCGAAGCATTTCCAGTTTGCAACAAAAGTGTGGCTTCCGTGCTCCAGTCGCCGGCTTGTGCCAATGGGAACGGATGATGTGTTTTTGAATGAACGGTTGATATGGCAGTGTCTTGGGCCTGCGCCAATGAAACACTGAACAAAAATGCAGCAAAGAGTTGCGACTTCATGCCTCAAATATCAATGCTTTAGAGCGAATTATTGATAGTACAGCGTTGATTTCTGTGGACAAGGATTAGAAACGAAGCGCGACCTTTGTGGTTGATGCGCCGATTGATTCCACCGCTGTTCATTTTGATAGCCCTATTTGGGGCGGCAGATACCTATGCGCAAAGTGATTCATTTCCATGGAATCCATCGGACAGCATTCGATTGTCGTTGAATGAACCACCCTCCTATTCACTGTGGTTTGATTCAAAAATTTCAACAATTTCCGGAGAAACTGTAACCATCAATGGCTATCGTTACGGAATACTATGGGATAAAATGTCGGCCTACACCGGTTATTATTACTCGGATTACAAACGAATCAACGGAAGAACTTATGATTCGTATAAATTTTCCTATCTCAGTAGCACATTTGAATATGAATTGTATCGCACGCATCGTTTCGGAGTCACGGGGTTTGGCCAAGTGGGGGCGGGGTATAGAATTCAGCGCTACTCGGACAATCGCCCGCAACAAACTCGGTTTATGATGCCTTTGGAATTTGGGGTGAACGGATCGGTTCGATTTTTACGGTATTTTGGTGTGAGCGCGGGTGTTGGATCTAGGGTTGCGCTATTCCGGGGTGGACAAAACTTTACCGGACCCATATATTTTATTGGGTTTACCTGTTTTCCTAGCACGATGTATCATGACGCAAAGCGGATTTTTCACCGCCCTGCGGATCGGATTTGGTAATTATTTTTTGGCCTTCTCTGCGTCGAGATGGGCAAGAAATTCAACCATTTTGTCCACGTCCACACGATTTGCGACAATTTTTCGGTTGGCATCCAAAACGAAAATGGTAGGGGATGCAATTACATAGTAGCTATAGAGGTTGTCGGCGTATTTCTGACTTTGCACTTCTCCGCGAATCAAGTGAGTAAATGCCTGGGTTTCGGGGTGAGAATTGTAATATTCTTCCCACTCTTTCTTTTTATCGCCACTGGATAGTGCAACAACTTTCCAACCTTTGGATTTATTTTCGGCCAGAATTTTTGCCAACTTGGGCATTACCTCCTTGCAATGTCCACAAGTAGGATCCCAGAAAATGAAGATGACATATTCACCTTTGATTTTTTCGGTGTTAACCCAATTGCCTTTGATGTCTTTCAATTCCAATTCTGGGGCAGTTTCTCCAATCAAGGTATGAGCTCTACGGAAGGCATTTTCACACATTTTATTGATGGTTGCGCTGTCAACCCACCAACTCTTGCCTTGGCAATAGGTGCTAATTGCCATCCTGACAAATGCGCGATCCATTCCCATAATGTTGGAACTTTCGAAGCGATTGGTTAGGTACCAAATGACATACTTTTCCATTTCGATGGTGTTTTTGCACGCATCCATAATTTTTTCGGCTTCTTTGATACAAGAATCAGCGTCTGGAACAATGATTTTATCAAAGTAGAAATCCAATCGCTGCTTTACGATGTTCACTGGCATTCGCAATAATCCATCATCGGCAAAATCGATATGGTCCCAATAATGTTCTTTGTACCAACGGAAGGCAAAACTGCTGTCTACTTTGCCATCTTCCAAAACTGGCAGTGTTTCTGGATAGGGCACGCCAATCATGGCAATTAAAAACTTCGACAAAAGATGGCTTGGGTATTTTAATATATAGGCAGAATCGTAGTTTCCTTTGTCGTTCAAATAGCGATCGCGAACAGCATTCAACGAATCAAGCAAGGTTTGTGGGCCTGCCGAATCTTTTTGGATTTCTTCGTCGATGGCCATGAGTTTTTCGATCACCGCAACTTTCCCTTTTTGATATTCAATGAAGGCCGCATTTTCTGCGGACCCTGTGGCTGTCATTTTT
>CAZZKP010000166.1:0-3929 GCA_964654675.1 uncultured Bifidobacterium sp.
CTAGCGATGCTGGCATCACCAAAGCTCAAGCTGCTTCTGCATTGAACAGCTTCACATCTGCCACAGCTGAAGCCTTGAAAAAAGGTGACAAAGTTATCTTGGTAGGATTCGGAACTTTTTCTGTAAGCAGCCGTAACGCTCGTACAGGACGTAACCCACAAACAGGTGCTGAAATTAAAATCGCTGCTAAGAAAGTTGCGAAATTTAAAGCAGGTGCTGATTTGAATGCTAATATCTAATTAGAATTACTTTCAAAAAGGAAAGCCCCTCGTTCTAAACGAGGGGCTTTCTTTTTTTATGAGCATCCGTACCCACAAAACTCAATTAACTTTGTAGCATGCACATTCATCCTCGACAGGCATTTTTACAATATCAAGCACAAACCAGCCCCAATCCCATGGCTTTGCACGTGGTAAAAGCGGAAGGCAATTTTTTGTTTGATGAAAATGGCAAGAAATATCTCGATCTGATCGCAGGCATTTCTGTGTGCAACATTGGTCATCAACATCCCAAGGTTGTAGATGCAGTGATTCAGCAGGCGCAATCTTTCATGCATGTGATGGTATATGGAGAAACGGTTCAAACACCTCAGAGTATGTATGCCGCTGCGTTGGCAGCTCACTTGCCCGAATCATTGTCGTGCTGCTATTTCGTAAACTCAGGCGCCGAGGCCATTGATGGCGCGATGAAACTTGCCAAGCGAGTAACTGGCAAAACAGATTTTGTCGCCCAGAAAGATGCCTATCACGGAAGTTCTCAGGGGCCATTGAGTTTGATGAGCAATGAATATTATTCTCTTGCGTTCCGACCCTTGTTACCGTCGGTGCATTTTATTGATCAAAACGATGTGCAAGCGCTAGATTCGTTGCCATGGGACAAAATAGCGGGGGTGGTGGTAGAGACAATTCAAGCGGAGCGGGGAGTGAGAATGGCGGATGTGGGGTATTTGCAGGCTTTGCGACAAAAATGTACGGAACACTGCGCTTTGCTCATATTTGACGAAATACAAACGGGTATGGGAAGGACGGGTTCTTTGTTTTCTTTTGAGGATTACAAAGTAATTCCGGATGTCTTGGTTTTAGGGAAGGCGCTCGGCGGAGGAATGCCCATGGGGGCATTCCTCGCCTCGCGCCCCATCATGAACAGCCTATCCAACAATCCCATTCTTGGTCATATTACAACCTTTGGGGGGCATCCTGTGGCCTGCGCAGCAGGCCACGCCGCATTTCATGTTCTCCTAGAGGAAAAATTGATGGATACTGTTGACGCCAAATCTCAACTTTTTAAGGAATTGCTTAACCACCCACGCATAATAAAAGTTCATGGTACCGGACTCCTGTTGGCAGTAGAACTCGATTCTTTTGATTCAGTGAATCAATGTATACAACAGATGTTAGAAATGGGTCTTTTCGCCGACTGGTTTCTTTATGCGCCACATTGCCTAAGAATTTGCCCTCCATTGACAATCACAATTCAAGAAATTCAATTCGCTTGTAAGGCAATTTTGCAAATTTTGGATGAAATGTGATACTTGTTTTGGGGGTAATCAATACTATATTTGTTTTAAGGAAATGGTTTTTGCGACTTTTGCAATAACCAAAATCTAATTTCGGATGATTCGCAAATGTAAACATCACACACTGTTGGCCCTTTGTCTTTCGCTTGGGCTAATTTCTATGCAGTCCTGTGAGCGAATCAATGAACACACTGAAAATGGATTGCAATTGGCTACAGATTTTTGTACAATGCAATCAGATCTCGCTTCAATTGTTGAAGTTGCAGATGAAATTGGTGATAAAACGACGGCCAAAGGCATTACCACCAAAATGTTATTGGGCGCATTTGGCAAATCTACCACGCTTTCAATTTCCGATTCAACCTTCTTCGACGGTGATGGAATTGAATTTGAAGTCGATTTCGGTCCAACAACTCTGCCACTTCCAGAAAATCAAAGAGGATATGATGGAAAATATCGCGCAGGGAAAATGCACATAAAAATTCAAACGCATTACCAAGAGAATTCCTCCAAACTTGAACTTGAAATTGATGAATCAGACAATTTTAAGTTGGGTGCCGATCCCGCAAAACCAAGAAATGTTTCTATCTCTTGTACATTCAGAAGACAAGACAGTAAAACACAAAATCTCACCATTGAATCTCTAAAACTATTGGGTCCCAATACAATCACAATGGAGGGATCAATCAAGTTGTTTAAGTTGAATAATTCAAATCCCGGTGTCATCGGCAACAAATACCAAATTACCGGTCAAGGCATGATCATGGAATCAAATCATCCAAAACAAAACTGGGAAATTGTGGAGCCGCTGATAAAAAATGTGGTACCCGGATGCTCTGGCGAATATGTCAACGGAATTTTGGAGTTGAAAGATTCAGACAAATCCACCACCACCACTCTAGATTACGATCCTTTTGAGAATGAGTCCTGCGACAAAATAGTTCGTGTAACAATCGCAGGTAAGGTCACAGACATTACGCTAAACTAATTTTACTGGCGCCGCAACCCATTGCGTTTTTCCATTTTTTCTTTCAAACCAAGCATGCTGTATCCCATTGGTAATCCACATCCAAGGACTGTCTAATTTATTGTTATATGTGGCAACTTGAATCAGTGTTTCTTGGCTGAGTTCCACAAATGGAGCCTTGCATTCTATCAAAATCAATGGACTTCCAGAGCTTGCAAATCCCACAATATCAAAGCGTTTGCGCAATCCGTGTACCTGTATTTCTCTTTCTACCGCAATCAGTCCTACAGGCAGTTTGAATTGCTCTATCAAATGATAAATACAGTGCTGCCTCACCCATTCCTCAGGAGTAAGGGGGATAAATTTTTTTCGAATCGGGTCGAAAATGACTTTTTTTTGTTCCTGTTCTTGAATCTCAAATTCGTATTCAGGAAAATTTAACACTTGCACCGCGGTAAAAATACATATCCATGGCCAAATTGAGCGACACCATTGCAAATTATTTGGATCTTCGACGTAAGGTCCAAGCCAAGCAATTTGCGCCAGTTTATTTGCTTCATGGCGAAGAAGTGTATTTTATTGATGCAATCACGGACTTGATCGAGGATTCCGTACTTCCAGAAACGGAAAGGAGTTTTAATCAAACAATTTTATATGGTAAGGAAGTGAAAATCCACGACCTGATTTCCATGGCGCGCCGTTATCCGATGATGAGTCAACACCAAGTCATCATCGTAAAAGACGCGCAAGACATCAAAGAATTTGATAAATTGATGTCGTACCTCGAAAATCCATTGCCTTCCACGATCCTAGTTTGCGCATTTCGCGGGAATAAAATGGATATGCGGACAAAAATCGGGAAGCAAGCCGATAAGTTTGGTGGTGCGTATTATGCGGCCAAACTTCGCGATTATCAAATCAAAGATTGGTTGCCCGAATATTTGCGTCAGAAGGGCAGAAGTATAGACGGTGCGGCCATTCAGATGTTGGTTGAACTGCTGGGTGCCGATTTGCCCTTAATTCACAATGAATTGGATAAGCTCTTGATCAATGTGAAAGATGAGTTTATTCGACCCGTTCACGTAGAAGCAAATGTGGGTTTTAATCGGGAATACAATGTATTTGAGTTGCAATCTGCCCTAGGTCTTAAAAACTTCAATAAGGCGATCCAAATTGCCCACCATATGTCGGCCCGGGCCGAAAAAGGGGAAATTCTTCGCATGGTCAGCAACCTTCATGGATACTTTGGTAAGATTTTACTGGTGCAACAAATGCCCGGTGCCGCCAAAAGCGAAGTGGCTTCTGCTCTTGGGGTGAATCCCTTCTTCGTAGAAGAATATATGATAGCGGCCAAGAATTATTCTCCGGGTGATATGGAACGTGCATTCAATCAAATCAAACTTCTCGACCTCAAATTAAAGGGGGTACATAGGGGCGGTGCTACCG
>CAZZKP010000167.1:0-3907 GCA_964654675.1 uncultured Bifidobacterium sp.
CTCGATGCGCAAACCACCATCAACACCCAAACCGGCCATTTCATGCGCACGGCACAAACCCAAGCCATCGAAGAAGCCAGAAAAGCGTTTGCCGGATTTCAAGGGCTATCGACAGATGAAGTCGCCCTAACCCGAAACACCACCGAAAGCCTGAATATTGTCATCATGGGCACCCGTTGGCAAGCCGGCGACGAAGTGATCATCGGCAACCAAGACTATGGATCCATGGTGGAAGCCTTTGAACAAGCCGCCGCGCGTTGGGGAATTACCATTCATATCGCCGATGTACCCAAAGACCCTAGGTCGGATGTCGAAATCGTAAATGCCTACTGCGATTTGATTACCCCCAACACCAAAATGCTGCACCTCACCCACATGATCAACCTCAGCGGGCAACTGATTCCCGTGCAAGCCATCACCCGAAAAGCAAAGCAAATTCAACCCAACATTGTAGTGGTGGTGGATGCTGCGCATAGCTTGGCACATACGCCAACCGACATGAGTGATCTTGCCAATGCAGGCGTAGATGTCATTGGCGGGAGTTTACACAAATGGCTCTGCAACCCGATCGGCGTGGGGTTTTTATACATGAAAAAAAGCCTCATCCCTTCCATTTGGCCACTTTTGGGCGATACCGGGGCCGACAAAAACGACATTCGCAAGTTTGAGCACCAAGGGACGCGGCCCATCAACTCTTTGCAAACCATCGCCAAAGCCATAGAATTTCACAGAATGCTGGGATCTGCCGCCAAATTCAACCGACTTACCTATCTAAAACTCTTGTGGATTGGCAACAAGCAAGCGTTAGAGAATTTTGGGAAAGGATTGGGGATACTCAACGACCCGCAGTACCAGGCGAACATGGCCGCGGTAACGGAACTCACCCTGCTCGATGCATTCAAATTGCAGTCGCCTTTGTTCCAATTCCAAAGAGGCGGAGCCATTGCAACAGCCTACGTGAATGGATATTCGCCAACCACATTGGCAAAAGCACTGATGGACAATCATAAGATTTTCACGGTGGGCATAGACCATCCCATCATCAAAGGGGTTCGTGTAACACCGCATCTCAGCAGTTCCGCCGCCGATTGCATCGCATTGAACAAAGCCTTTACCCAAATTTGCGTCGATTTGATTCCCTCGCCAAAAATCAAATAATTAAACCACGGCCATTTTAAACTTCTCTTTCGGAGTTTGAAATTAATGCGATTTATTTTGATTGGCCTCAAAGTGAGGAGTTCAAGCAACTCATGAACAATCATTATTCGGCGGCCTGATAATCAATTCTTCAGCAACACCACAACATCGTTGCAAGTATCGGCATCATCTTGCCCCGCTTCAAAGACGATTTTATAGTTCTTCAACGACAACAATTGGTCGCGCCGAATTTGTCCATCCCTGCGTCCGTGAAAATTATCCCACAACACAACCGTCCCCGACGGAAACCAATCGTTTCTGCCTGAATCTTTGGTGTCGAGGGACCACAAAGACAATGTACGCGCCGCTTTGGGCCAATCCGACACCTTTTTTGCATCCATCCACTCTCCATTCTTTCCCAAAGGATGCAGCTGCTCGCCGGCCAACCAAGGATCGTAATTTCCTGCAACATTGATTGCGGGTATCTGATGCGCCAACACATTGTCCTTGTATTTTGATGCCGAAATCCATTGCATCGCAACAGAAACCGGCTTTCCTGCGGCACGCGCCAAAAACACCTCTCGATCCCCCAATTGGGCATTCCAAGGATAGGGCATGCCTGCACCCGGGAAAGACAAAAAAAACATACCCAGCACGATGGAAGATTTCAACACCCGATTCAGCGCTTTGATTTCTATGCGCATGATTTTATCCAGGGCCAACATCGCGAGCAAAGCAGCCACCGGAGACACCACCACAAATACGCGAAGCAATCCATGAGACCCCATGGCCCCTTTCCACCATAAAATGCTATGGGCAACAAAGAAAAAACCGAACAGGGGACACCATAGCCACAACGCCATTTGGCTATTGGATGCCGGCATTTTTTTCTGCAATCGCTTTCCGATGTATCCCAAAATCATCACCAACGAAACCAAACAAAGTACCGTTACGATAATTCCAGTGATTTCTTTTTGATGGTTTAGGTAGTACCAAAAATTGCCATGTCCGGCATCGAAACCCCTACCCAACTCCTGCTGAACATAAGGATTGTGAATGATCAACCAATTCCACTCTCCGCTAAGGATTGCACCCATTAAACCATACAACAAAACACCAATGACGGTGAGCGGCATGTATTTCCATCGATTTCGCAAAGCCAAAAAGAGCATCACCGCTCCCAACAGAACAAATCCCTCGCTTCTTACCATGGGCAAAAACGACGCAAGAACTGTTGCCGCCGTCCATCGGTTTATGGCAAACAAATAGCAAATCAAAGCCAACACCATGGCATTGCTTGGCTCGGTGAGGGCAGAATGGGCATTGGCCAAAACTATGGGCTGCCAAGCAAAAAGAAAAATGGTAAGCCAAGGATTTTTCAACCCCACCCGCCTTGCGGTGAGATAAACCAACCACGCCGCAGCCAAAATGGACAGATGATTAAAAAACAAAACGCCTGAAAACCCAAACCAGGCAAAAGGCATAGCAAAAAACGTAAAAAAGGGCTTGCCCCACTGGTCCAACAACAGTTCAGGATGATGCGGCGCCCAACGAGCATACAAATAATGATTCCATGAATCCTGTCCGCCAGAAGGTTCTAATGCCGACAAACCGACAATCAAATTCACCAAGGCAACCACAATCAACGCCATCAAAGCAGCGCTACTATTCTGGTTCCAAGCAAATTTCCATTTCATGGCAGAGGAGCGAAGTTAAATAAAAAAGGGACTGAAAATTCAGTCCCTTTTCTACAAACAATCACAGAACATCTTAGGCTAGGCCAAAGTTCCTATGCAAAATATTTTAATACGTACTGTGTACCAACATCATATCGTGAATGCGCTTCTCCGCATGCAAAATTGCCGCTTGCTGATTGTTCACATTTTCACGCTCAGATTTCTTGTAGATTTCTAAGATGGTATTGTAGATATTTTCCGTTTGTGACATGGCATTTTCACGCACATACCCATTGTATTCAGAGTACACATTGATCAATCCACCTGCGTTGATCACGAAATCAGGGGCGTAAATGATGCCCTTTGATTTCAATAAATCCCCGTGGATTTTTTCGTCTTCCAATTGATTGTTTGCCGCACCCGCAATGATCTGACACTTCAATTTTGGCAAAGTCACATCGTTGATGATTCCGCCCAATGCACAAGGAGCGAAAATGTCTACATCTAAGCCAATCATATCTTCACCGCTTACGATGGTTGCGCCAAATTGATTGGCCGCTGCTTGCAACGCCGAATCATTGATATCCGCAACATACAACTTTACACCTTCTTTGTGCAAATACTCCAACAAATGCATTCCCACTTTTCCGATACCCATTACGGCAGCCGTTTTACCCGACAAACTATCGTTGCCCCAAGCTTGTTTGGCTGAAGCTTTGATACCCATGTAAGTACCGTAAGCAGTCACTGGAGAAGGATCTCCACCACCACCCATACTCTCTGGTAAACCCACTACATGGTCGGTCTCCATATTCACATACTCCATGTCGCGTGTGGTTGTCCCCACATCTTCGGCAGTGATGTATTTTCCACTTAAGTTCTCAACGAAACGGCCAAATTTGCGCATCAACGCCTCAGACTTCATCGAATTGGCATCGCCAATGATAACAGCCTTGGCACCGCCCAAATTCAATCCGGCTACAGAGGCTTTGTAGGTCATACCGCGCGACAAACGCATGGCATCTCTAATGGCATCCTTCTCGTTGGCATAATGCCAAAAACGAGTACCACCCAAGCCTGGGCCCAATACCGTG
>CAZZKP010000168.1:0-3866 GCA_964654675.1 uncultured Bifidobacterium sp.
ACAAAGGTGTGGCTGAGGCCTTCAATTTGGAATACACCGAAGTTGATTCTTTCTTGAACTAATTCTGCATGACCAACTTGGTCAATTATCGCGTTTACGGGGAAAATCACGCCCTTCCCATTTACATTTTGCATGGCATTTTTGGCATGCTCGACAACTGGCATTTGGCCGCACAGAAACTGTCCGAAAATTATCGGGTTGTCACTTTTGATGCCCGCAATCACGGCAAAAGTTACCACGATGCGGATGCGGGTTACTCTGCCATGGTGCAAGATCTGCGGGATTTGATGATTCACTTGGGCGATGCCTCGGGCATTGTTATGGGACATTCGATGGGCGGTAAAACGGCGATGGCTTTTGCAGATCAATTCCCTGAAATGGTGGACCAACTCATTGTGGTTGACATTGCCCCCAAACGCTATGTACCCGGTCATTTGGGATACTTCCGTGCCTTCAAAGAAGTCCCCTTGCATTTGCTCAATTCCAGAAAAGAGGCGGAAGATGCTTTTTTGCCTTATGCCCCAGAAATGGGTGTGAGGCAGTTCTTACTAAAAAATATCGAGCCACTGCCCGGTGGCGGTTATGCTACCAAAAGCCATTTAGAAGCCATCGAAAATCATTATGACGAGATCATTGGCGAACTCGCATTTCATCACGTTTTTTTGAAACAAGTTGACTTTATCGCTGGTAGTAAAAGTGGATACATCAAAGAATCAGACAAAGACGATATCTTACAGTATTTTCCCACCGCCAATTTCCACACCGTAGACAATGCTGGCCATTGGGTGCATGCCGAAAACCTCTCGGGCTTTCTCAGCTGTTTGACGCAAATATTACCCGGCGCATAAGGCATTCCATTTTTTTGCTGCACATTGGGATTTTACGGTGGCTTTTGTACCTTCGCTACGTGTCAAGTCGACAATTAAACATCCGTGGATTCCTATCAACGATACTATTTAGCAGTATGTTGTATGTCCATGCTCAATCAACATTCAAAGACACATTGCTCCCTGCGCCAACAAACATCAAAAAACCATTGATTAGACCCAATTGGGTCAGTTTACACTTGGGGTCGGGCTATCAAGACAACGCCGGAAATTGGTCGCAACGATATCCTGGAACGGCTTTGTTTGATTTGGGTGCAGAATACCAGCACAAAGAAAAGTGGTTAATCGGTTTCAATTACATGCCCTATACAGGCAGAACCGTTAGCACAGACAGCTTGTATGGTGGAATTGTGGGTCCTTCACAAAACCTATTTGATATCAACGGCAATCCGGCAATTATCAGAACTTACTTGAGAGGATTTAATGCTTGTGTGGTGGGTGGACGTATGTGGGCACTCAAAGAGAGCAGCCTAAGCAATCCGAGAACCTGGACGATGAGCGTTGTGGCGGGGGTTGGATATTTGGAGCATTTCACGAAGTTTCAGTTCGACAAGGGTCGATTGCCTCAATTGGAAAATGACTATACACAGGGATACGATGGTTACCGGAAGGGCTATTGCTTTTCTCAACAGTTTCGATTGCAATACATTAACCCAGAGGTACTGAGTTTTTATGTAGGTTTATCAACCAACCAAGGTATAACACGTGCAACGAGAGACTGGGACTTTGGCACTTTTCAGGCACCCAAAGCCCGTCAATATGATTTGGGGTTGAACTTAACCGGCGGATTGATTATCCCGATCATTATCAGAAAATCCGGGGTGATCAAGGACGCCGAATATTTTTAAATCATGATATTTTACCATTTGGCGATGCGATGTTATGCTTTGGGCATGGCTTTGCTTTCGCTATGGAATCCCAAGGCCAAGAAGTTGCGGGAAGGGCATATCCAAACGGGCATTCGATTGAAAAACGGCTGGTGGAAGGACGAGGTTGCACCCAAGGATTTGATTTGGATACACTGTGCATCATTGGGGGAGTTTGAAATGGCGAAGCCCATTGCGGCCGCCTTGCAGGCGGCCTCTAGCCAACGGCATATTTTGTTCACGTTTTTTTCCCCCTCCGGGTTTGAACATTCCCAGTTGGCGTTGAATCAGTCCAAGGCCTATTTGCCGTTGGATAGCCTAGGCAGCGCGAAGCGCTGCCTAGAGCAATGGAATCCCTCTGCCGCCATCTTCATCCGTTACGATTTTTGGTATCACTTCATCCAACAGACCCTCCGCCGCAATATCCCTTGCTATGCCCTCGGCGTTTCCCTGACCCCAAATCATTGGCTCTTTAAAACCCCCGGAAAACCCTGGCTCACCCTCCTCAAACAAATGACTGGCATAGGGGTCATCAACGCCCAAATGATGCAAATCGCCATCGAACAAGGCCTCACAAATACCTTCGTTTTTGGTGATACCAAATTCAATCGCGCAGTTGAAAGAACCCTCCAACCCCCCTCCCTGCCACTTCCTCTTCAAACCTGGCTAACCCAAAAACCTACCCTAATCCTCGGTAGCGCTTGGCAACCCGAAATTGATTTGGTGCTGCAATTTTTTCAAAACAACCCCCACATTCTTCCCCACGGTCAAATCCTGATCGCACCCCATAACATTTCCCCAGCATTCTGCGAGACCATTCAAATCCAATGTGAGTCGAAACTACAACTCAAAGCCCCTCGCTACAGCCAATGCCTAACATCCATCCCCAATGCCACCCAAATTCTCATCCTCGATACCATAGGCCACCTCGCTGAATCCTATCGATTTGGCAGCATCGCCCTGATCGGCGGCGCCTTCGGAAAAGGGCTCCACAATACCATTGAAGCCGCTGCCTTCGGACTGCCCCTCATCTTTGGACCCAACCACCAAAAATTCCCAGAAGCCGAGCAATTTATTCAAGCCGGATGCGGATTTTCGGTCGCCAACCAATCCGAATTTGACCAAACCCTACTCAACCTTTTTCAGTCTTTCAAACCCAACCAAATCCATCCCCTTGGTGCAAAGGCAAAATCCCTAGCCCAAAATCAAAAAGCCGATATCCATGCTTTTTGCAAAAGATTGCCATAATGACATACATCAAAGTGCGTGAACTGACAAATTTTCGTCGTTCTGGACCCAAAATACCACTCTTTCACCCTTGGCACACAATTCGCCAAGTGAAGGCAAAACCAAAAAAATAATACTATGTCAGTAAACGTAAAACCATTGGCCGACAGAGTTCTGATAGAACCTGTGCAAGCCGAGCAGAAAACTGCTTCAGGAATCATCATCCCAGACACTGCCAAAGAAAAACCCCAAAAAGGTACCGTAGTTGCTGTTGGACCAGGTAAAACCGATGAGCCCGTTACAGTGAAAGTGGGCGACACAGTTTTGTATGGTAAATACGCAGGCACGGAATTGAACGTGGAAGGCAAAGACTATCTCATTATGCGCGAAAGCGACATCCTTGCAATCATCTAATTGATAAAAAAGTAAAATCATGGCAAAGAAAATAGACTTTAATCTGTCGGCCCGCGATGGCCTGAAAAGAGGCGTTGATGCCTTGGCAAATGCTGTTAAAGTAACCTTGGGACCCAAAGGTCGCAATGTTGTAATTGACAAGAAATTTGGTGCTCCGCACATCACAAAAGACGGTGTAACTGTAGCGAAAGAAATTGAATTGGTAGACCCAGTGGAAAACATGGGTGCCCAAATGTTGAAGGAAGTAGCAAGCAAAACCGCTGATGTAGCAGGTGATGGAACTACAACCGCAACTGTTTTGGCGCAAGCCATCGTAACAGGTGGTCTGAAAAACGTAGCTGCCGGTGCGAATCCTATGGATTTGAAGCGCGGTATCGACAAAGCTGTGATTGCTGCGGTGGGAAAATTGAATGAAATGACCCAGGCGGTAGGCGACGACAACAGCAAAATTGAGCAAGTGGCTACGATTTCT
>CAZZKP010000169.1:0-3842 GCA_964654675.1 uncultured Bifidobacterium sp.
CTCCGAACCTATTTCGCAGTATATCAGCAATTTCTCCCAATGTTGCATAGGCCTCAACGCATTCCAAAATAAACGGCATTAAGTTGTTTTCGGTGGCGCAAGCTGCGTCTAAATTCTTGATGGCTGACGAAAAAATTTCATCATTTCGACTTGCCTTAAGATGGGCGATTTTTTCACTCTGTTGCACCCGAATACTGTCGTTTATTTTGAAGGATGGCATCGATTCTGTTTCGTCTGATGTGAAAGCATTCACACCCACTACAATCTGCTCACCACTTTCGATGGATTTTTGTGCTTCGTAGCTACTTTTTGCAATTTGTTCTTGCATCCATCCGGCTTCAACGGCAGCCACCGAGCCACCCATCGCATCGATTTGATCAATGAGTTTTAGTGCTTCTGCCTCCAACGTGTCTGTAAGATGTTCCACGTAATAAGAACCTGCCAAGGGATCCACAGTGTTTGTGGCACCGCTTTCATGGGCAATAATTTGCTGTGTACGTAGGGCAATTCGTGCTGCCTTTTCAGTGGGTAGGTTTAAGGCTTCGTCGTACCCATTGGTGTGCAGGCTCTGTGTACCGCCCAATACGGCACTCAATGCTTGGATTGTAACTCGGGCGATGTTGTTCTCGGGTTGTTGTGCTGTGAGTGTAGATCCTCCGGTTTGGGTGTGGAAACGCAACATCATGGCGTCTGGGTTGGTTGCGCCCATGCTTTTCATGATATTGGCCCAAATTCTTCTGGCGGCTCTGAACTTGGCTGCTTCTTCAAAGAAATCGTTGTGTGCATTGAAGAAAAAGCTCAATCGTTTGCCAAACACGTTCACATCCAGTCCTTTTTTCTTGGCGGCTTCTACGTAAGCTTTTCCGTTTGCCAAAGTGAATGCGAGTTCTTGGACGGCGGTTGATCCGGCTTCACGAATGTGGTAGCCGCTTATTGAAATGGTATTCCATCGCGGAAGTTCGTTGCTACACCATTCAAAAATATCGGTTATCAAACGCATGCTGGGCCTTACTGGGTAGATGTAGGTGCCTCTTGCTGCGTATTCTTTCAGTATATCGTTTTGGATTGTTCCTCCGATTTTGCTGAGGTCGGCTCCTTGCTTTTTGGCCAATGCCACATACATCGCCAATAAAGTAGAAGCGGTGGCGTTGATGGTCATGCTGGTGGTGACGTCTTGCAATTGGATTCCTTTGAAGAGGATTTCCATATCGGCGAGAGAATCGATGGCCACACCCACTTTGCCGACTTCTCCTTCGCTCATGGCGTGGTCTGAGTCGTATCCGATTTGGGTGGGGAGGTCAAATGCCACGGAAAGTCCGGTGGTTCCTTGGTTGAGTAGGTAGTGATATCTTTCGTTTGAAGCTTCTGCGGTGGAGAATCCGGCGTATTGTCGCATCGTCCAGAGACGTCCTCTGTACATGTCGGCTTTTACTCCTCTGGTATAGGGAAACTGTCCGGGTTGTTCCGAAGCGGATGATTTTCTTTCACTGGGACCGTAAACCACATCGATGGGCAGGCCGCTGTTGTTCTTTTTTTCGGTTGACATGCTGCGCGTTGGGATTATTGGCCGAGGGTTAAAGCGATTTCATTTTTCATGAATTCCAGTCCGCGATCTTGGGGTTGTACTTCCATGGATTGGAGGTATTCGATGAGTTTTTGGCATAAATCGGCGGCGGAGGCATCTGGGGGTAGGGAAGCGGTGATATTTTGCAAAAGTTGCAGGTGTTGTTCTTTGATGGCCTTGATGAGGGTCCACATTTGAGAGCTTACATAGATTTGTTGGGATACATTGTAGTTGTATTCTTCTTTGATGGCGTGCGAGGCGGCCGCGGCGAAGCCGCGGGCCGTTTGACCAGCCTGTGCATAGGTTTGAATTAACACGGGAAGACTTGTCCTCTCTAAAAACAATGCCAACCGCTCGTAAGCCTGCAATTTTAAGGGTGTGAAACTCTGATGATTGGTTTTTAAAATTTCAGTTTTTATCATTTGAACACTGTTCGATACATGCTGTTTCATCATGTACTGTGCCGTGAAAAATACCAAAAGCGCGGGTATCACAATCATACAGAGAATAAAAATCATATCTGTACCGGCAGGAAAAATCGCCAAAGGAGAAATCAATGTGAGCAAATCCATTGGGCAAAGATACAATCCGTTCGTCGAGAAGTATATGCAGAATCCTCCCCGAATCACGTAAATTTGTATTTATGGAAACTGTCATTTCTTCTGTTGAAACCGCCCCGGTGAAATTTACCCCATCTGCGCTCGCCGAATTGCACCGATTGCAAGCGAGTTTGGAATTGAGCGACGACCAGTATTTGCGCATCGGCGTGAAAGGTGGAGGCTGTTCGGGCATGAGTTATCTTCTGGCATTTGATAAGAAAGAAGAGGGTGATACCGTCTATGATGTGGATGGAATTCGGACGGTGATGAACAAAGCCCACGTGATGTATGTGTTGGGAATGGAAGTGGATTGGGAAAATGGATTGGCGAATCGCGGGTTCTCATTCAATAACCCCAATGCCTCATCTACCTGTGGTTGCGGACAATCGTTTTCTTGATTTTAAGGATCGGTTCCCATGTCGATGCTCGCCGAAAACATCAAACAGGGTTTGGGTTCAGTAAAAGCCCATGCCACGAGAGCGATCATCACATCGAGTATTATTGCCATTGGAATTGCGGCTTTGGTGGGTATACTCACCAGCATCAGTGCGATGCAAATTGCCGTGACGAAGACCTTCAGTAAGATGGGGTCTCAGAGTTTTACGATAAAAAATGCGGGGGGTGTGAAGCGTTATGGGGAAGTGGATGACAATACGCGGCTGACCTTTGATGAAGCCTGGGCGTTTCAGAAGCGCATGGAAGGGAAGAATTCAACGGTGGCCCTAAGTATCAACGCGGATTTCGCAGGGAAGGCCTCCTTTCAGTCGGCCGAAACCAACCCCAACGTTCGGGTGATTGGCATCGATGAGGATTATTTAAAAACAGCAAATTATGAATTGGGTGCGGGGCGCACATTCACGGATAACGAGGTAACACGCGCCGTGCCGGTGGTTGTGGTGGGACAGGAAATTGTAGATAAGTTGTTCCCCGGATCCGATAAAATGGGTAGGGCCATCAATCAAGTGATTGCGGTAAATGGCAAGCCGTATCGCGTGGTTGGATCCCTGCAAACCAAAGGGTCAAGCATGGGAATGAGCGGTGGTGATCGAGTGATTTTTGTGCCGATTACCCGTGCCAAGCGCGACATGAAAAGCATGCAGGACAATTGTATGATCAATGTGGCGGTGGACAAGGTTCTGGATTTGGACGAAAGTATGAGTGAGGCCTATACGCTGATGCGCAGAATTAAACGTTTAAAACCCGGGGAAGACGAGAATTTTGTGATTCAACAGAGCACGGCATTGGCCAAGGAAGCGCTTGAGAATATCAAAATGGTGTCGGGTGTGGGTACGGTCATTGCGATTATCACTTTGTTGGGTGCGGCGGTGAGTTTGATGAATATAATGTTGGTTTCTGTCACTGAGCGTACCCGCGAAATAGGATTGCGCAAGGCTTTGGGTGCCACGGCAAAACAGATAAAGAATCAATTTTTGATTGAGGCGGTGGTGATTTGCCAGATCGGGGGTGCCGGCGGAATTCTGCTGGGCTTGGTCATTGGCAATTTGGTGGGTGTGGCTTTGGGTGCGGGGTTTGTGGCTCCGTGGGAGTGGATGCTGTTGGCCGTTGTGGTTTGCATTGTGGTGGGACTGGTTGCAGGGTTATACCCAGCGAGACGCGCTTCGCGCTTGGATCCGATCGAGGCACTGCGATTTGATTGATATTGATTCAAATGTCTAAAA
>CAZZKP010000170.1:0-3817 GCA_964654675.1 uncultured Bifidobacterium sp.
CGGCGACCTCTTGCATGCCATGCAAGCGCTCTAGCCAGCTGAGCTAATCCCCCAAAGCGACCACAAAGATAAGCAGAAATAATTACTTTTTTGACCTTGGATTCACTAAACTGTCCTTGGGATACAGGTGTGTAAGGCTGTCCATTACGCCCTTGGCCCACAAGACCAAACTCTCTCGGTCCTCTTTTTCAAATCGCGCACCTTCATGCATCCAAGTATAACTGCTCATAGGCATTTCTTCCTCCTCAACCATCTCAACCGTTTCTTCCATTTTGTGATATTGCTTCCAAGGACGATATCCCAAAAACTCATTAAAGTTCAAATGCTTTTTGCCGTCTTCTACGTGATCTTCTAACCACATGCCCACCGGTTGGTATTTCGCGTACCATGGATAAACCGTAGTATTGCTGTGGCAATCATAGCAAGCCGTTTGCAACAGCGTCTTCACCCTGTGCGATGTAGGAAATGCCTTCATGATATCCAGGGAGTCTACCCCACTATTGTTAGGCGTTACTTCTACCCGCTGAATTGCCAAGAGGGTAATCAATACCACAATGAAACTTCCCCAAACGATTTTCTTTTTCATTCCTTCAAAGATACAGATCCTTTGCTATTCCCCGAACCACCCCATCGCTGGCCGTTGAGCTCCTTTCCATGGATTGATTTGATATTTCCGTTTCTAAACGATTATACACGTGTAATTTTTATAATTTTTACACGTGTCATTGTATTTTTTGTAACTTTGAAATACCCTGCCACCATGGACACCAAACTTACGCTCACAATCGATAAAGACGTCATTGCGTATGCCAAAAAATACGCCGCTAACAACCAAACCAGTCTTTCTGATTTGGTAGAGAATTATTTCAAGGCGCTCACAGCCGCTGAACCACAGATCGACTACAACATCTACAATCCAAGGAAAACCCCCATCGTTGATGCCCTCGTCGGGTCGGTAAAGTCGATTGAATTTGAGGATTTTAAGACAGAGAAATTGAAACGGTTAAACGAGAAATATTTCAAGTGATTCATGCATTGATTGATACGGATATCCTCATCGATGGTTGTTTTAAACGCCAGCCCTTCGCTGATGATTCCATTCAAATTCTCAAATTGTGTGAAGTGGGTGAGATTTGCGGCTTCACCACGCCCCTTCTTTTGAGTAATTTCTATTACTTGCTGAGAAAGATCAACTCGCATCAGCAAACCATCGCCATCGTAAGTAAAATCACGCAGATACTAACCATCATTCCCGCTACCGCTGAATCTGTTTTACAAGCCATTGAATCCCCCTTCAAAGATTTTGAAGACGCCCTCCAATACTACAGTAGTTTGGAACAAGGAAACATTCAATTGATTGTTACACGCAACAAAAAAGACTACCAAAACAGCGCTATTGCCGTGATGACACCCACCGAATTATTGGCCCACCTCGCGCAGAATTCCCCGAACCACCCCATCGCTGGCCGTTGACCCGTCTCCAACAGACAATAAATCCCGCAACGACCGATACCCTTCATCCATAAGATCGCGCTGGGCATCCAATTCTTGCAGTGATTTTGTCAACCGCTCGGGAGAAACATCCTGCAAATGCTCAACCAACAACCCTTGATTCAAGAGAATATTTACCAATGAAACCCACCTCAAATTCACCAGCATCTTGGCCATGAAATACGTAATACCACTCACCCGATAGGCCACCACCTGCGGCACCCCCAACAAAGCCGTTTCCAATGTAGCCGTACCGCTGGCCACCAATGCCAATCCCTTCCCTTGAACGCTAGATTTCACAGGCGCCATCAGCGCACCATCGCCCAGTTGCAAAAGCAAAGAATACGTCACGTCAAAATAAACCCGAACTGAATCAATATCTGCTTCCGTCAATCGCCCATCCTGCAAAGCCTCTATCAAAACTTGATCGTAAAACGACTGATCCAATCCCGGTGCACCCGCCACAAGACAAACCGCTTTCGGATTAAATGTCCGCGCGGCCAACACAAAATTTGGCAACAAACTCCTCACCTCATTTTTGCGCGAACCCGGCATCAACAACACATAACGATCTACCTTGCCACAGGCCTCCATCACGTCCACTTCCCAACCCTTTCGATCGTGAAATCGATTCAATGTGGCCTGAATTTTTTCAAAAATTGGGTTGCCTACATATTCAGATGCCATTCCATAGCGCTCAAAAAACGACACCTCAAAGGGAAAAATTACATAGAGTTTGTCGATCACCCGACGCATGGTCTTTATCCGACCCCTATTCCAAGCCCAGGCCTTTGGGGCGATATAATAGTGCACAGCAATCCCTTGGCCCTTAGCCCACTTCGCAATACGTAAGTTGAACCCCGGGTTATCTATCAGCAACAGCACATCCGGCTTTTCCGCCAAAATATCGGCCTTGGCCTGAGCCAAAAAGCCCCGAATCTTTTTCAAATTTCGAATCACTTCCCACAAGCCCATGATGGCCCGCTCCCTGTAGTGACTCAACAATCTGCCGCCTGCGGCCGCCATAAAATCACCGCCCCAACAAACTACTTCACAAGGCGCATAACCCGCTCCCCCGGATACCAATTTCCGCACCACATGACTCCCATGCAAATCGCCACTGGCCTCACCAGCCAACACAAACACCTTCTTTTTGCGCGATTCTAACGTCATGCTACTTTCAAAAACCACTTACCGGTTCATCAATTTCTAGATGCGAGCCAATTCAATCATCACCGCCCAAATCGTCATCAAGATTGTACCTATCAACCACCCACGGTTGAAATATATCAAAGAATCTTTTTTGATTAACAAGAAGAAAACGCCAATATTGGCAGCAACTCCCAACTGAAAAATGCTATTGTAATACCATTCAAAATGCGTAATCGCCCACAAAAATGTCTCCGGCTGAACGCCCTGAGGCATGGCAATCAACATCCCCAAAATTAAAGGCAATGAAGCTCCCGCGACAAAACCCAAGACCATATGTAACCAGTTCACTTTCATATCGTTCGAATCAAAAATACAAATTAAACCGAAAACTCATCCAAACCCCATTGATTCAACTGCGCCATCCTTTGATGATCTGTTAAATCAAACATCGTAGGGACCACCGAAACATAATCGTGCTTCAACGCCCATTCATCGGTATCTTGGCCGTGATCCATGTTAATAAAATTGCCCGTCATCCAATAATAATCCCGACCAAACGGATCCTTGCGTTGATCAAACGATTCCTTCCATTTGGCCTGTGCTTGCCGGCAAATTTTGATGCCTTTGATCTTCCCATCCTCCGGCACAGGCAAATTCACATTCAACAGCGTCCCGTATGGCAAATCATTGGCCAAAACCGAGCTCATGACCTGTTTGATGTAGGGTTTTACCACCTCAAAATTGGCGTTCCAACTGTAATCGCAAAGAGAAAAACCGATGGCTTTCATCCCATCAATCGATGCTTCCACAGCGGCACTCATTGTCCCCGAATAAATCACGTTGATGCTGGAATTACTCCCGTGATTGACCCCAGAAACCATCAAATCGGGCTTGCGAGGCAGCAATTTATCTATTGCAATTTTCACACAATCCACCGGTGTGCCTGTGCATTGATAGGCCTTTACACCCGCATGAATATCCACTTCGGTAATTCGAATTGGCTGATTGATCGTAATCGCATGTCCCATAGCACTTTGCGGCTTGTCCGGCGCCACCACGATCACATCGCCCAACTGCTTGGCCACATCTATCAACGCGGCAATTCCAGGGGCAGTAATCCCATCGTCGTTGCTGATCAAAATCAAAGGTCTGTTGTTTTCCATTTCTACTACAA
>CAZZKP010000171.1:0-3733 GCA_964654675.1 uncultured Bifidobacterium sp.
CCATTCTTCGTGTAGTCGGTTTCTTCCAATACAGTCTTTTCATTCAAAGCCCCGCGATACCAATACACTTTGTCGTTCCCTGTCAACAAAATGGTAATACCATCTTTGACTTCGGGTTGTTTCATGTTTTTTAAATCCTTTTCATCCAGTTTCTCTGGAAAGATCATTCTCAACACTTTGGGCTGAGAGAATGTTGAGGTAAGTACGAAGAAGGTCAACAACAAAAACGCCAAATCCACCAGGGGGGTCATATCCACCCGGGTACTCTGTTTTTTGGCTCTTTTTTTGCCACCGCCGCCTCCGCCACCATTACTTTGTATTTCTGCCATGGTTCTACTCTCCTATCTTTAGTCTTTCGGTTTGGCTTCCAAACCTGTGATCATCTGAAAATTCTTTACTTTGGCTTCTCTAAATACTTGGATAACGTTTTTTAGGACGTTGTATTTTGTGTTACCGTCGGCTTTTACCGCAAACTGAATGTAATTCTCCTTGTCAAAAGGCAAACCACGCTTGGTGGCTTCAGCTTCGCGGTCTTTAAAATCGTCGTGCGCTCTCAAACGGGCATTGTAAGCCCAATGGTAAAGCTGACTCTTTTTTATGTTTACTGTATCATAGGGGACGCCAGATTGCTGCACTTTCGCGCGGGCATTGACTTCCAATTCTAGATACGAACTGATGGATTCCATTTTTAGTCCGATTGGACCAGCACCAGCAAATTTCTTTACGTCCTCTGCACTCATTTGCACCTTGAAATCGCGCATCATATCCTTCAAAACCAATTCTTTTACTGCAGGATTGGTGATGTCAATGAATACCCTTCCATCTGCATCTACGGTCACCAAAAACACCTGTTTGGGTATTTGCACTTCGGTGGTAGAAGACGGGGGATCTACGAAAACGGGCTCTGGAGCACGGAAACTTGAGGTCAACATAAAGAACGTTACCAGAAGGAATGCCAAATCCACCATTGGCGTCATGTCCAATGAAGGGGTGGAACGGGGCATACTTACTTTAGGCATGTTCGTAAATTTTGGGCTTTAATTCGGGTTGAAACCAAAAGGTAAATAACCGAATTACCCGTGGTTGGCCTGGAAGTTAGAAATAATAGAATAACCCGCTTCGTCCATGCTGTGTGTCATAGTGTCGATGCGGTTTGAGAAATAGTTATAACTGATGATCGCCAACGTTGATCCAATGATACCAAATGCTGTATTGATCAAGGCCTCAGAAATACCTGTTGCCAAGGCCGCAGTATCTGGGGTACCAGAATTGGCCAACGCAGCAAACGCACGAATCATACCAAATACCGTTCCGATCAAACCAATCAATGTACCGATAGAGGCGCAAGTGGTGATGATTACCAAATTCTTAGAAAGCATAGGCAATTCCAAGCTAGTTGCTTCTTCCAATTCCTTTTCAATGGCAGCTTTCTTCTCGTCGCGATTCAAATCTGTTTTGGCAGCAACCACTTGGTAACGGGTCAAACCAGAACGAACTACATTGGCCAAAGAACCGCGCTGTTGATCACAAGCAGCAATGGCACCGTCCAAATTATTTTGCTCCAACATACCACGCATTTTGTGTACGAATGCTGTGGCATTTCCGCGGCCTGAAGCTGCAGCCAAAGTGATAAAACGCTCAATAGAAACCAAAATTACGGTAATGTTCACTGCAATCAACAACGGTACGATGGCGATACCACCGCGGTAAATGATACCCAGAAGTCCCAAAGGATGACCTTTAGCAACGTCTCCGTCTTCAAAGTTGGCAGGATTTCCTAAAAAGAAAATGTAAATTGAGTACCCAGCGGCAATTGCAAACAAAATGGCAAGGCCAGAGAAATAAGCCATCCAAGCATTGTTTCCCGATTTGTTGTTGTTATTTGTCATAATGATTCTAAGTTTCTTGTTTTGTAAAGTGCAATAATACGGCTGCACCTAGTTAAAAGCAAGTAAAGAAAATGTTAAATCGCCCGATATTTCGATGAAAAATCAGGGAATTGGGCAGACTTACCGCTTGACCAAATGGGCACGATAATTTTCCGCAAATTGAACCCCAGACAGAATTGCAGCATTGAGCGAGGGGTTGGCTATGGAATTTCCTGCCAAAAACAGATTCTGTTGGATTGACATTTCATGGATATTTTGAGGCAATTCGTACAAATACGGGGTGTTCATGGGCAGGGCAGATTTCACCTCAAACGCCTTGATAAATTGAGCGTTGATAGGACGCTGCAAAAGATTTTCTACCTCTGTGAGAATCTCGTTATTCGCCGCATGTGCATCCACTTGACCAGAAAACGAGGGCTTGAGGGAAACCGCCAAAAGATGTTTTCCCGCGGGAGCATAACTTGGTTGAACCGCCGAGGGCACCGCAATAAGATTCACACGTCCCATTCTGCTTGCATTGAGCGCCAGAAATTTGCCCAAGCCGGCATCGTGATCAAGGGAATAGTACACCGTTGTGGTGGATCGATAAGGAATATCGCGTTGGTGAAAATCCCCGATCTCTGAGTTCAAGAACAATTGGTCTGGATTGAGTTTTTCTTTGATTCTGCTGGGCAGGGTCTGGACTCCGTGGGGCATGAGAAGTGCTTCTCCTTTTGCCAAGGCCCAAAAGACAAAATCGAAAAGCGTATGGGGCGTAAGAAGGGCTTCTTCAAGAAATATTCCGGTAAAAAATGGTCGAAAGAACGACTCAATCAAGGTTTCAGAGAAACCCAAAGAAAGAAGGTATTCGTGGGTTGAGGGAACGGGATTGGTTGACTGAAAGCACTGCGAAGGTTCGGTTTGCAGCAACTTTTTTCTCAGGGCGATGATGTGAAAGATATCGGCAATTTTGATATCGGGATGCCATAGCGCTCCAATGCCTTTGAGTCCGTGTTTGATGGGATCTGCGATGAGGGTTTTGCCCGTGGCTGTGAGCAGCCACGCGCCCGAGCCGAAGGCGAGGGCGCCATCCATTAGACCATCCGCTTTGTAAGTCCCCAACGCTGGGTAGGCGCTTTGAATCACCTGAAACCCATGATCCAAAGCAAAACCCTCCGTGAAAGTGGTTTGTAACTTCCCACCCCACATCGCACTTTTTTCGTGCAATTGATAAGCTATGTTGTGTTTCTGTAATGTATAAGCCGCGGAAAGACCCGACATACCACCACCCACAAGGGTAACGGGCTCGTTCATGAAAAACATGGATTATTCACCAATGGGTTCACCCGCAGGTGCACGTCTACGAGGGCGATCACCGCCCCCACGATTTTCACCTCCCCCCCCATCGGAAGGCCCTTTTTTCTTTTTCCTCATCGAACGCGCCTTGGCAATCATTTCTTTCTTGACTTCTCGTTCAATGCGCGGCAATTGAACCACACGCTTCATTCCAATCACTGGCTTCAATTTTATTGAATACGTTTCCAACAGTTGGACTTCCAATTTGCGCAATGCAACTGCATCTTTAAAATACTGCTCCGCTTCGGTTTCTGTGAGTTCAGAAGGACGCTTATCTTGCCATTTGTCTCTAAATCCACGTTTCGCGTCGCGAAGCTTCAACTGATATTCATCGTAAATCGGAAAAAATTTCACTCTCTCCGCTTCGCTCAATGTAAGTTGCTCCACAAACAATGTCTCACGAAACTTTCTTAACTCCTCTACCTTAGAGGCCCTTAGGCTATCCTTTTTCGCTTCGTTTTGAGCGCTTGCTTTGACTGCAAACAACATCAAAAAGCACAGGGTTATAT
>CAZZKP010000172.1:0-3720 GCA_964654675.1 uncultured Bifidobacterium sp.
GATTCGATAGGCAATTGTATTTCCACCAGATGACTGGTACAACCTTACAATTTCAGTGCCCGGAACACATCCCATCTCTGCCAATTTTTGAGAAAATTCGCCGTCCTTGAGACCCGCAATTGTGGCTTTTTGTCCCTCTTTTAACAAGTCGGCGGTGGCTTCCATGGGCTACAAATTTAGAATGATTTTAAATAACAAACAAGTTTTAGTTTAATCCGTGAAAAACTGTTTTGTTTTGATTGTTGGCTCGCGAAATAAACAGATCGTCATGTAAAAAACGCTGACAATTATCAATGAATGAAATTTGGCAGATGACTGTGAATTTCTTTGAGGCAATTCACCATATCCATGGAATAGCCATTGCTCAAATAATCTTGTCTCGTGAGTTTTGATCCCAAGTCTTGGGCCACCTTTTCCATGGTGATGAGTGCATCGTATTGTTTTCGTGTGCACCATCGCAAGGCAGTCAGCCAATTTTGGTAGTTCAGCAAATCACTTGGGCTCGTCTTTTCACTGTTCACGATCGACTTGATGTTGGCCCAGAGGATGGGACAAAATACTGAATCCAGCATTGGGTTTTCATAATCCCCTTCGTGAAGGAATTCAATGGCATTCATTACGTCAAACTGTCCTTTTTTTATTACCTCTAAGGTGAAAGACTTCCATTCTGCCGATGTGGCTTCTTTGCTGAGTTGGTTGATGATGTGGGTTTCAGGTTTGCCAGAGAAATCGAAATAATATTCCTCAATGTTCAAAATCCTCTGACCAATGGCATTGGCCCAAATTAAACGTTGTTTTGGACTCTGTGCTTGTATCATTTCCTGTGTCCATGCTTGCCATGGGTTGCGCTGAAAAACGCCAAATCCCATTTCGTTGTTGTTTATAGGATTGGATATGGGGCTGCCCAAATAATCGAGAATTAATCCCAATTTCATGGGACTCTCCGTGTTTCTCATCAACCAGATCTGTTCCGCTTCGGAGGCGTTCACTCTCCCTGGAATCGTTGGTTTGGTTGCCTTGTCGGTACCTGCAATTTGTATTTCCAGAAATGGACAGTTGAAAAGATATTTCAATAGGTAACACTGTGTCTTGCTTTTCAATGATGGGTTGTTCGACTGATGCAGTAGGATTTTTCTCATTCGATCAATCGTGGGTAAATCGAGCGAATGATCTACAAAATTCGAAGTTTTGTACAGGGGATATGAGCCGCCCAATGCCATTCCATTTTTTCCTAGACTATTCAATAATTCAATGCCAATTAGAACACAGGAATTGTCGTTGGATGCCAATAATGTCTCAATCACGTCAATCAGCATTGACTCTGCAAAACGGGCATCCCATGAAGTTGATATCTCACTTTTTTGCGGGTTATATTCTTGATTCGCGATGTGTGCGAGATTGATGGCCGATGTAGGATCGTTTGGTTTATTGGGGACAGTGGCGAAATCAAAATTGCTGGAAAGATTGGCTGTTTGAACAGATTTCTTCTTTTCAAGAATCGCTTCGGCCGAGTAGCCCGCCGCCGCAAGGAACATGTCATACAACTCAGTGGATCGCGGCGTTTCACTTTCATGTGGAGTTGTATATTGAATGTGAACCAAAGGCAGGTAAACAGTGGGATCTACAACGATTTGGGTGGGTTTGATGTTCCCCACTAAAATCGCGTGTTCGCCATCGCAGAATCCCAATGGAATTTCGATTTGATGCGCTTCGCCATGGGTGATATAGTTGACCCTGATTTTGAATCCCGGTTGGAAATATTGCTGGTATGCGTTTTTCTCATTTCCGCCCAATGAAGAGTTCCTCTCTGTTTTTTGGGGGCCAAATGAGGCGGTGATTGAATAGTTTATGTTCGGTGGCAAGGTGGATGAGTCCGGGTTTCCCGATTGATTCGTTTTTAACCCAACGCTGAGTTGGGCTTTCGCGATATCCGACTTGTACCAAACGTTGAAGAAAGGTTTCATGTCCATGCCCGTCACTTCTTCTATGATCTGTCGCCAATCATCCACTTCGGCGCTCTTATAAGCAAAGGTTTCCAAGTATTGCTTCATCGAAGTACGAAATGCATCGTCGCCAATAAACTGCCTCAAAAGATGCAAAATGCAGGCTCCTTTTTGGTATCGAACCCCATCGAACTGCTGGTTGATGTTTATATAGTGATGGTTCAGGAGCGGGTTGAAATGGCCCGGGTTGTAAATGCTCTTCTCTGTGCTGTAAAGCCATTGATTCGCATCGCTTTTGCCGTACTTGAACTCACGCCAAAGGTATTCGCCGTAGGTGGCAAAGCTTTCGTTCAAGGTGAGGTCCGACCAGTTTTCGGCAGTGACGTAATCCCCAAACCACTGATGAAAAAGCTCATGCGAAATGTAATCTTCGTAGGTATCGTCGATGTGATCGTATTTGTCGTGCTGCAACTGCTCCATATGCACCGTGGCCGATGTGTTTTCCATGGCGCCGCTCACAAAATCTCTTACCACCACTTGACTGTATTTGTCCCATGGATATTTCACCCCGGTGTATTGGCTGAAAAACTGAATCATTTCGGGCGTGTTGCCAAAAATCATTTTCGCATCGTCTTTGAATTGGGGCTCAACCAAATATTCGATGGGCAGGGTTTCTTTTTTTCTCAAATTGGGGTCGATGGGCCAAGGCAATGAATCTTTTACGCGAACCCAGTTGCCCACGGCCAACATCGTTAAATAGGGTGCATGGGGTTTGTTTTGGACCCAAACGTCTGTTCTCAAATGAATTCCATTGTTGCCATGCATTTCCACGGATGACATCAATTTGCCATTACTCAAACTCTGCATATTCCCTGGAAAAGTGACACTGATTCTTTGCGTGTGCTTTTGGTTTGGGGCGTCTAATGTGGGGAACCAGTGACAATTGCTTTCGGGTTCACCCTGAGTCCACATTTGTTTGGGTTTGGTGGGGTTTTTTTCGTCAGCATTGATAAAATACATGCCAATGTCATCCGAAATGGGTTCGAACTCCGTGTTGATCCAAATGGAATCCTTTTGGTTTTCGCCCACCTTTTCTGGGTTTTGGGAGGCCCATGCCTCATAAGAAAGAGGTCTCTTTTTGCCCGGTGTGGCGCTGTATTGAATTCGAATGGAAACCGGCTGGTTTGGGAGGATGATTTCGTTGAAGTAAACCACGAGCTTCCTATTTTCTCGATAATTGAATTTAAGTCGGGTCGGCGGTGGGATAAACACATTGGAGCCGTTTACGCCGCTCTTATTCTCCTCGAAATGCGTCAACACTTCATAGATTTCCATGTTTACCGCATCCAAAACCAAGCTGTCTTGGCTATAAAAATGGGGTTTGAGGGTTAGGGTTACATATCCGTCGATGGAGGAAGAATCAAAATGAATATTCAATGCCAAATCGGTATGGATCAAATCCCAGACCTTCTGCGCACTGGTTTGAAACGGCGCGAGATAGAAGGGGTTGTTATTGTCTTCTGCAATTGGTGCGATTTCAGAATCACTGTGTTTTTTGCGGAAAATCAGATTGCTTATACAAGATTGGAACAAAAAAATACCCGCGATAATTAATAAAAATAGCCCGTAAGGTTTGCGTTGGCTCGTTGTTGGATTCATGATGGGTGGATTTTTCTTAGGGGGTTGAGAGGGCCGATTTAAACAATTGCCAAGCGGTTTCGGCTTGGGCGTTTAGCATGGTTTGTCCGTTGAGGGTGATGGCGCCCCGTTCTTCGCA
>CAZZKP010000173.1:0-3688 GCA_964654675.1 uncultured Bifidobacterium sp.
GCTCTAATTGTTACGATTTTAGCAAAGAATTTGGTTTGACCCGTTGAGTCAAAAAAAGAGAGGGGCGCCACAGGCGCCCCTCTCTTTTTTATTGGATTTCAGCGCATTGAAATCTGGGGTAATCGTAAAAATCCTGTTCGCCCATCTCAATGATAATGGGATAATCTAATCCCCCCGGCGCAATTGATTGAGGCCGATGAATGTCCAACCGACAATCATGAGGACACCGCCCACGGGAGTGATGGCTCCGAGCTTTCGCAATGCAGGAGATAGGATTTCGTTCAGTGCCAAAATCCAAAGGGATACACTGAAAATGAAAGAACCCAGTATGATTAGTTTGATGTGTAGGCCTTTTAATGTGGGTGCGACGGTTGCAATGGCGAGTAAACCCAATCCATTCAGCGCAAAATACAGCGATGCGGTTTTCCAAACCTCGAGGTAGCGTGCAGAAATTGCATCTTCAAGGGTATGTGCTCCCATGGCCCCTAGGGCAACGGTGGTGGCAATCATCAAACAGCCGAGGCCAATGAGTTGGTTAGTTTTCATTTAATTGTTCTGTGCCTTCTCGATCGCTTTCAAAAGCAAAGAGCGATGTGCTTTGGTTTCGGCGGTACCAGGATTGGCTTTCAACATTTCTTGGATGCGTGTGATTTCCCCGTACATCGCCGCTTTCGAAATCGCATCGTAAGGATTTTTCTCGGCCAGAAGCGCTCCCGCGAGCAGCGTTTCCACATACATTTCTTGCAAAATCATGCGGTGGCTGTTGACCATGCTTTTTAGATCTTCCATGAAAATGGCGTTGGTTAACGCACCCATCATGTCGGTCAATACATAGCGATTTCCATATTCTTTCGTATCCGAAATTCGCAACAACGTTTTTGGGTTTAGCAAATGAGCCAACACATCAGCCTGCATTCTTGAAACGCGGTTCATCAATTTTGGATCTTCTTCTTTTGCGAAAAATCCAAATCCTCTGCGCTGTTGCTGTAGATAAGGAATCAGGTCAGAAGGTACTTCCATTGCGTTTGGCGCAAATGCATATTTCGCCAGGGCTTCCATGGCTCTTTTTTGTTGGTAATGAGGGATGGGTTCGTAGGGTTGGGGTGCATTTGTTTGGTTGGGGTAGGGACGGTTGACGTATACGCCGCCGATGTAGCGACTCATGATGCCCACCATAGAGGAATAAGCGCCGCTCAATGAAGAATAAGCACCTACCATCGCTTGGTAACTGATTTCTCCATCAGTGTGTGTGGCACGCAAATTTTTCATCAATTCTTGGGTCATTTCGATGCGCTCGATGCCGTAGCCCACTGCATCGCTCGACAAATCGTTGATCATAACGCGGGGGTCGATTCCTTTGCCAGGCGAACGCATATCGTCGGCATCATTTCCAAAAGTTAGTTTGGGTTCGATGCACTTTTCCAAGATGGCTTTGAGTCTGGCCGATTCGGCCGCTTCATCGTCTAAGCCTTGGCTATAACCGTATTCGATGGCCCATAAATCGTAAGGCCCGGGTTCGGTCTGACAGTATTGGACGTTGGTTTTTTTCTTGTTTAAATTGATTGCGGGGTAGTCCATTACGGAGCCAATCAAACCTGTTTTGTATGTAAGATTTGGGTCGGCCAATTCCTCTGGCGTATGCAATTGAGAAGCCTTCATGTTATGCATGAGTCCCATGGTGTGTCCCATTTCATGCAATACCAGGTAATGGATTGATTCGTTTATCAAGCGCGTTTTTTCTACGTCGGTCGCCCCTTGAGCGGCTAACATCGCAGAAGCAAACATGTGTTCGTTGTGCAGGCAATCGGCAGCATAGCAACCTTTGAATGGGTTGTGATTGGCTTGGTTATTTTCAAGTTCATTTTCCGTTTCTCTGATAATTTCCGCCGGGGTTAGTGCTTGGCCGCCGTCCGTTTTGAACAATTTTTGCGCGCGGTATCGATTGGTCAAGAATACGTATTCAAACATGATATCGGCACCCAAAATTTCACCGGTTCTGGGATTGGTGAAACTGGGACCATAACCACCAAACGGAGGGTTGGGCGAGGAGGTCCATCTTAGCACGTTGTATCGAATATCACCGGCGTCCCAAGTTGCGGTATCGGGTTGTTCAAAAACTTGTACGGCATTCAAAAATCCAATCGGTTCAAAGGCTTTGTTCCATTGCAAAGCGGCTTTTTTGATGGTTTCGCGATATTCTTTTGGGGTTGTGTTTTCAATCCACCAAACGATGGGTTTTACCGGCTCCGACAAAAGTGCTGTGGGGTCTTTCTTTTGCAAGTCCCAACGGTGAATTACGTCGCGATAGTTGGTTGCATTGGGGGTGGTCATGTCGTTGACCTGGTCCGCAAAATATCCCACGCGAGGGTCGTCTTGTCGAGGTTTGAAATTGTTTTTTGGCACGGCAAGGATGCTGTGCTGTAGTTCGACGGATACTGATCTAGGATCTGCAATGTCCTCTCCGCCGCCCATAGGTGCTGGGTTGTCGTACACGTATCGAACCACCAAGTCCGTGTTCTCTGGGTAGTTCTTTATTTTGATATACTGGGTCTTTCCTTTGGCGAGGTTGCCCAATTTGAAGCCTTCGGCGCCAGGTCGACCTCCCTCTTTGATTTGATGCAATTTCTCTGACAAGAAAAGTTCATCCGCATCAATCAGGTAATCGCCGGTTTTTTTATTTTCTGCGAGGATTTTTTCAAAGGCAAGGGGTGCATCTGAAATGTTGGCTTCCTGACTTTTGGCAAGTGGGCTGCTTGGATTGAAATAATAGTTGGTATTGATTTGACTGAATTCTAGGTTGCCATAGAATTTGGTGATTTTGAAAATGCGTGAGTCGCGATATTGGCCGCGGTGAAGTCCGGCCGCGATGACCCCATTTTCGGTATAGGCGAAGTGAATGAATTCGGTATTGAGTTGTTTGGCATTTACCAATAAGTACAACTTCCCATCCGTGCTATCTTGAAAGAGCGGAAATAGGCCATCAATTTTTACGCAGTTTTTGGTTTTGCTTTCAATGGTGGCTGCTTTGTCTTTGGGTTTTTCAGCACCCCCGGCAGAGGCGTCCACTGCTGTAGGAGCAGGGGTTGACCCTTTTTGCTTTTTGGGTGGTTTGTTACTGAAGGCTGGGGCAATGGCATAAGTGATTGCCAGAACGAAAACGAGAGATTTTTTCATAAACAGTGTTGCAATTTAACACAAAAGGCGGGGTATTTCATGCCTTTTTGCTCGGATTGAAAGGTGTATTTTTACAAATGGCATTTGAAATTGCAACAAAAATTGCTATATTTGCACCCCTTTCCGGGGTTGTTCCCAACCCTTGCAGCCTTGGAAAGTAATGCATGCGTAGCTCAATTGGATAGAGCATCTGACTACGGATCAGAAGGTTTGGGGTTCGAATCCCTACGCGTGCACCAGAAAGCCATCTCATTGAGGTGGCTTTTTTTGTGCGCTTTGATTGAGGGTCGATGCGTCAGCCCAAACATCATTCTGAGGTTTATTGGGGAATCGCCAACCTGTATTTTGGAATGATTTGACCCGGTAAAAAATGAAAATTGGGTCAACCGCTTCGCCACCAATTTCTTGGCATCCCTGGCTCCAATACCCAAAAATGACAATAGATTGAGAATAATCTGCGTAGTTTTGTTAGATGAACAAATGTTTGCCAAGCGTAATTCGTGGAAAATTGAAA
>CAZZKP010000174.1:0-3549 GCA_964654675.1 uncultured Bifidobacterium sp.
ACCTGCGCAAGTTGATCAAAGTCCAAACCCCACCTGCCTGCGCAATGCCTCCTGCATCAATGCCATTTTGGCCAAATCCTCATTGAGCGATCGCTGTCCGTCCTGCGACGATTCTCCCTGGCTACCCGGCGTCTTTGGATTTCCCTGCTCACCCTGTTTGCCCGATTCCCCAGGTTTACCGCGTTTCTGTTGTTGCATTTTTTGCAACTGCTCGCCCAAAGCCTTCTGTGCATCCGACAGTTTCCCACCTGGCTTGGGTTTCCCACTCTTGCCTTTTCCGGATTTGTTGGGATTATTACAACTCTTGTCGCCGTCCTTCTTCTGATCGCTCTGCATCTGCTGTTGCATATTTTGCAAACTCTCCATCAGCATGTCGGCCAAATTATTCAATCCCGTCATCACAAATTGCTCATGAACCGCCGCTCCGCGAGAATTTCTCACTTTCATATTGTCCAACGCCATCCCCATTTGCACATTCACGCGACCCATTTCCTTGGTTACGAAATTGTCGATCATGGGCTGACGTTTCGCCAAGGCCATCAAACTATCCTCAATAAACATCAACGATTCCCGCAACCGCATCTGCTCCTTATTCAGCGTAGCCAACCTCGGATTATCGGCTGAAATTTTACGCAATTCCATGAAATTCGCTTCCTGCCTATTTGATGCATCAATCAAATTCTCCAGCAACGCCCTTAGGGTTTGATAGTCCTCCGCTGCGCGTTTCTTTTGCTGGTCTTCGAATGACTTCTGCATGCTCTGCATGGCCTCTTTCATCTTCTGCGCGGATTTTTTCATCTTTTCCGACGCCGCCGATTTCTTGTTATTCTGCAAATCCTGCGATGCCTTTTGCGCCTCATCCCCCGCCTCTTTCCTGTCCTCTTCCCCCGTCTTCAAATCCATGGGCTTCTCCAACGCCGAATTTTTCTCTTCCACATCTTTGATTTTCTTTTCGATGTCTTGCAGCGCTGATTTCTGTTCCTCTTGGGCTTCTTTTAACGCCTCCGATGTTTGATTCCCCTTTTCCTCTTTGGCTTGCTGGGCCAAATTTTCCTCCTTTTGCGCCCAATCTTCCATGCTTTTTGCCACCGCATCTACTGCTTCTTCCAATTCCAATTGCTTCAATTGCTCCATGAGCTTATCCATCTCCTTGGCCGTTTCATGACTCATTTCGCTCAATTTTTGCATCGACTCCTTCAGCTGTTCTTTGTCCGCCTTCTGCTGCAGTAACCGCTGAATTTCATCGATCAATTTTTGCATTTCAGGATTGTTCAACTGCTTGAGTCGCTCATTCAACGCATCCTTCTTTTTCTGCAATTCTTGCGACTGTTCTCCAAGTCTTTGCTTTTGCTTATTGACCTCAGACTGCTTTTTCTCCAACTGTTTGATGGTTTGAAGCATTTTCTGCTCTTCATTTAACCAGTTTTTGATTTTATTCTCTTGGTCCCAACTTTGACCACTTTGTTGAAGGGATTCTTGCAAACGCTTGGCTTCTTTTTGCAATTTCTCCAAATTCTTTACGGACTTACTCATACCCTGTCCGATGCCTGCTTCTTGTTTCTCCAATTGAGCCACAACCGCATCGTTACTCGGTCTTTCCAATTTCATCACCGGGGTTCGCATCACTTTTCCTCCGCGCAATGCATCATTGTCTGTGGCCGCAACTTGATATTCAATGGCATCGCCGGGCTGCACTCCCATCAAACCCAAATCAAGTGCATGGGTGTAGGAAACTTGTGATTCATTGCCAGAAAACAAAAGGGTTTTCACCCAGTTGGTATCGGCGGAACGACCGTTTTTTCGCAAAATCCTATGGTAAAAATGGACCGATTTCACAGCATAATCATCGCCCGCCAAGCCCATAAAGTACCATACCCCCATTTTCACAGAATCCTCTTGTGTTTCACATTGTATATCAGGAAATGCGTCTTTTTGCACCTCCAAACGACTCAGGAAGGTGTCAACAGACAGTCCCTTTTTGCCGCGCATGCCAAAAACAAAAGACCCACTGCTGTTGGCACGTAGTTTAAATTGCAACTCATCTTTGGCGGTGTGGGTCGCATCCATTGTCTCTCCGTCCCTGTTCGACGTACCCTTTTCACCCGTACCGCCGATGGATGTCCACCTGCCCCCCGAAGATTTCACCAGCCACTGAGAAACATATTTGCCTTTCAATGAATAAGTAAGTAGGGTTCCTTCCGGGACTTCCAACAACTCAGAGGAAGCACATTCACCATCGGACCTACCCGTATATTCTGGATAATCAGCCCATACAGAAAGCGCCTGCCATTGGGGAGGGTGATTCACATTCACCCGGTAATGACCCAAATCAAAATCCATGGCGCGAATCCCGAAATCAAACGCGGTTTGCACGGTGGAAAAGGTGTATTGAAATTGATTCGGTTTGATTTTTTTGGCCCGAATGACCTGCTTATCTATGATTACCTCTAGGTTTTCAGGCAAAATGCTCCCGGCCACTTTGAAGTGTACCACCAAATCCTTGCCTTGATCAACAAGCAGTTCGGCCGGCATTAATTCGATATGAAATGGTGCTTGGGGCACATATTCCGTTTGATAATGAAATACGCGATTGGCCCCATTGATGATTCCCGCCGACTGATAGGCAGAAAATCCCAGCAACAATACAAGCAGAAGGGCCAAGCGCGAAACCCAACGCTTATGCTTTAACCAATCCAAAGCTTGCATAAAGGGAGTATTGGAGAAGGCCATTGTTTTCTGCGCGATTCCTTGCAGCAGCAAATCGTTCTCGAGCGAATGGGCATACATTTCCTCGAGTTGCAATAAATTCAAAAGTTTATCGGAAACGTCGGAAAAATGATTCCCAATCCAACGCGCAGCTTCTTCATGGGAGATAACTTTTCCTACACCGCGCAATTTTAGAAATGGCTGAAGTACGAAGACGCCCCAAAGAGAGACAATCAGTGTCCACATGCCAAAGAAAAGGATGGTTCTGGTTTGAACCGAGAGCCAGAGCTGATTTTCCAATAGAAACAAACCCACCAGCGTAAGCAAAGTCAAGGCCAAAGCCATCATCAACCCACGTACAAACTGCTGTTTGTAATAGGCCGCAATGAAAGCGTCTAGCTTGATTCGAATTTCACTCTTCATGGGTTCATTACAAATATAACGAAGTCTAACGCAACAAATTATCCAGCAAAATGGCTGTTGCGATTCCCGCGTTGAGTGACTCAGCGTGTCCTTTTCCGGGGATGGTAATTTTTTCCGTCACCAAAGATTCGGCCTCCGGCCGAATCCCATGAGATTCACTGCCAATAATCAACATCGATGGGTTTTCCAATTTCAAACCGTGCACGGATGTCCCGTTGAGAAAGGCGCCGTACACCCTGCGGCCTTCGGCCGCAGGGTGTAATTTACTATACACTACCTCCACCCGCAGAAACGCCCCCACCGTGGCACTCAAACACTTCGCATTGTACACATCTACACAGCCCTCACTCGCCAACATCTGCCGCAAACCATACCACTCCGCACGTCCAATCATCGTACCCATATTCCCCGGCCCACTGA
>CAZZKP010000175.1:0-3503 GCA_964654675.1 uncultured Bifidobacterium sp.
ACCATCAGCCAATGTTATCTCATTCCAAATGGCATGGAAGCAGACAAAATTGCTCATTTTCTGGTGCCTAACTGCAAGTTGCACTCGCCAAACTCGGCGTTATAACCAATCGTAAAAGGCAATTTTGCTGGCTTTTTCGCCAAATATTCATCGCGCATATCCTTTTGGAAATAATTCTCGAACAAATGAATCGTCTTGCTGTATTCTCCCAACAATTCTGTCTCAAAACCCGCCCCTTTCATCGCTTGCATTGGCATGCCTGAATCGTCTTGTAAAATAATTTTCGACTGACCAGTAACCACACCGGCAATGTCGGAGAAGTAATCTTTGTACATCAAATAACTGGCTGCCTTCAGGAAAGTTACCACCGAACCGCGCTGCTTCAAATAATTGATGACACCGGGTGCCTTTTTATTGCCCGTGTTGCTAATGTCCTGACTGATATAAACCAACTGCTTTACAGATTTATCCCCCTTCGCAGAGTACCCAATTTTGATTCCCTTGGGCTCAGCACCTGGCTCTACTGCCACCTGATTTCCGTTTTGATCCAATGAAAAATACTCCACGTAATGAATCCCAAATCCGTTCCTTGCCAAATAAAACAAAAACGTATGCAATGTGCCATTCATCAGCTCATGCGAAAAATCATCGTCCATACTCAAGGTCCGAAAGAAACCCAACTTGTGAGGGTAGAACATGCATCGATCCAAAACCGTTAAATAATCCTCCATCTGTTTTGGCGCCACCGCTGAATCTTCAAATCTCGAACCCACCGGCTCCAAACCAATCATGATCACAGTATCACGGTTGGGATAAAACAAATTGGCATAGAAAAAATCACCCCCCGCAAAGGGATACAGCAACGTTTTTGGGGCTGCAGCCGACAAATATTTCTTTTTGCTTACCCATGTAGCAATGGGTGTACCTACCGTTTGCATTAACAACCTCCAACGCAAATCCGTCTTTGCAGCATGCATCTTCCAGTATTCGCGCTGCTCCAAATTTGAATTGTTCTCATCATGAATCCCTGCCATATATCGCGCAAACGACGTCCATTTCGCATCCAAAGGAGTCCTTTTGTCTACCACTGCGGCTACCGTGTCTTTTTGCGGTTTTTTCTCAGTATTCTTGGGTTTGCACGACGGAATAACCAAAACTGTGAGTGCCAGAAGGGACAGCCAAAGGAATTTTTTCATGGGGCCGCAAATATAGCACACGAAAAACTCAGAATAATGACTGTGGAAAATCTTTTTTTACTTCTAAAATGGCCCCCTCCACGTTTCTCAAACCCCGAGAATTGTTGAGCCAATCCCCCACCTGATAGGCCTTGATCAAATCGCTATCACAAGGCCGTAAAATCGCTTTTCTCTCCTTGGGCGATGCACGTAAAAACAATCGAGCCGACATGCCATCCAAAATAACAGGCATCCTTTTTTTGACGTTGTGAATGTCTCGCATCAATTCGTTCGCCTCCGTGGTTAAAATGGCAAATGTTTCCCGCAATTCACCCGTCAATGGATTCATCCACTCGCTGAATATCCCCGCCATCAACATCACCGATTCATCCTTCATTTGCACATAGTGCGGATATTTCTTCTTGTTCACCTCCTTCCATTCAAAAAAACCGCTCGCCGGAATAAGACATATCGATTGTTTCCATGCCTCCCGAAACATCGGCTTCTCGTCGATGGTCTCCGCTCTGGCATTCAAGCCATATGAAAATAACTCTTGGGCCTTTTCAGCCGAGGTTACCCAAGACGGTATCAAACCCCATTGCATGGGTTTGAGGGCGATGTTTGTTTGTTCGCCCTCCTTTTGATCGGTGTCATTTGAATGATTCCCAACCAATACGGGCAATTGAGGCTGCTCAAATCCTGAAAAAAAGTACCCCGGTCTGGGAATTTTGCCATCCCAACTGTCTGCGTCGAGAAAGCTGACATTCGCATAGGGATTGCTTGGATCCAAAAAACCCGCATCTCCCAAATCCCATTTGGACTGTAAAGCTTGGGCAGAAAAATTCACGGCGTATGTGAAGCACATAGTATGTCGATTATATTATTTCGTAAATTTCACAATGGCAAAATTTGCCATACAAATATCATCCAACCCAACCACTAACTCAAAAGAAGGAGTGTCAAATTAGTTTTTTGTGGGTTACTTGAATTTTTTTGTTACTTTGAATTGTGATCATTGGACTTTCTCGAGAACGCAAAAATCCGCCCGACAATCGGGTGGCTCTTTCCCCAATTCAATGCCTTGCATTGCAACAACGGTACCCCCAAATATCCGTAATTGTTGAATCCTCTCCCACGCGATGCTTCTCCGATGCCGCCTATCAAGAAGTTGGAATTCCTGTGGTGGATGATTTACAAAGCGCTGATGTCATCCTCAACATCAAAGAACTCCCCGCAGACTCCCTCATCCCCAATAAAACCTACTTTTTCTTTTCGCATACCATCAAAAAGCAACCCTATAACAAAGGCATGCTTCAAGCAATTTTGGCCAAAAATATCACCCTCATCGATTACGAAGTACTGCGATACGAAAACGGTCAGCGCGTACTGGGTTTTGGTCGATTCGCCGGCCTTGTCGGTGCGTACAACGGCCTCTTGGTCTATGGAAAAAAACACAATCTGTTTCACCTAAAACCGGCCAATCAATGCAAAAGTTACGCAGAAGTACTGCATGAACTCACAGCGGTAAATTTGCCCAATATCCGCATCGTAATTACCGGAGGCGGCAGAGTGTCTCAGGGGGCTTTGGACCTTTTGCGCGCCATCAACATCAAAGAAGTATCGCCCAATCAATTTCTACATGTGGATTATAACGAACCCATTTTTGTTCAACTCAATTCCCCCGATTTATACGTCCACCCCACCCTCAAAGCTTGGGATACCAAACATTTTTATCAATTTCATCACGAATACAAAGGGCAATTTAGCAGTTACTGCGGTAAGACCGATTTGCTGATCAATGGCATCTATTGGACAAATGACCTGCCGCGGCTTTTTGAAGTTGCGGATACGCAGATTCCAGGCTTCGTACCTTCCGTGATTGCCGATATTAGCTGCGACGTGGAAGGCAGTGTGCCCATTACCTACAAGGCCACCAGCATTGCCGATCCTGTCATTGGCTGGGATCGAAAATCCCTCTCCGCTTGTGAACCCTACCTCGCCGATAGCATCGATGTTATGTCGGTTGGTAACCTCCCCAATGAACTCCCAAAAGACGCAAGCGAAGAATTTGGCGAAATGCTGTCTCTGCATATTATTCCTGAGTTGTTTGTTGCGACATCTCGGTTAATCGAGGAAGCCACCATCACCAAGGATGGCCATTTGACCGCACATTTCGAGTATTTGAGCGATTTTGTAACAGAATCTGACTAAGATTCACGAAATTTGCGGCGATTTTAACACACATGGCAACAAACCGCACTTTCACAATGATCAAGCCCGATGCAGTAGCAAACGGCCACGCAGGAAAAATTTTAGATCAAATCATTC
>CAZZKP010000176.1:0-3495 GCA_964654675.1 uncultured Bifidobacterium sp.
AGAGAAAGGCCCCAAATGGGGCCTTTCTCTTTGTTGGATATGGGTTTTCTAACTTCCAGAAATCCACTCCTGGAATTCTACACCCAGTCCAGAATTAATTCGGGGTATTGAACTTGCTCGTGTCAATAGAATAATGGCGACTTACTTTGTTGTTTTTGGCCATCAATTCTTTGATTTTGTTCAATTTTTCGATCATCTTTTCACCGTCTTTGGCATCGTAGTCGTTTGCAATCAATGCATTGCAGGATTCAATCGCTTTGTCGGGCATGTCTAAGATGGTATACAAAACCGCGTTGTTGTAATCTGCAGCGTAGCGCAATTTGCGATCAGACTTTTCATCTGCAACATACTTGGCACGAACGCCCGACATATATTCAATGCTGCTCATCAACTCAGCGCGTGTGGCAGCATCGATACCATTGGCAGTAACCTTAGCAATGCTCGCTTTCATCTTTGCCATGTTCGCCACCCATGCTTCATTTTCGGGGTGTTTCTTGGAATCTGTTGTCCACAAACTGGTTTGGTCTGTGCTAACTGGGAAACCGTATTTGTCGTTGATTGAGTAATTCAAACTATTCAACCAAGATTCCATATGCTCTTTCACCAATTTGTTGGAAATGGCCTGGCGGTTATTGCTGAAGTATCTTTCGGCTTCAGAATAGCTGCTGAATTCTGGGCTTTTCCATTCCATTTTCGTGGTGCTGTTGCTGATTGTGCTACGGTTAATCAATACATTGCTCTGCCAATCTTTGGCTGAGTACGTTGCGCCAATGCTGTAGTTTACAATAGACCAGTAGAAATATCGCGTTGAGGTTACAACACCTTCTTTGTTTTTGGTTTCTTCTTTGCGCTGGTCAATTTTTTGACCATCAAACATCAAATCGTCAAAGTTCACAGTGAATTGGGCGTGACCGCCGCCATACACTTTTTTCCAACCTTGAAGGTTTACACGCTCTTCAATGGATGAGGCGGACATCGCGTTGGAAATGGTGGAAGGAACTTCAACACGAACATTGTAAGTTCTCCAAGTGCTGTCCAAGGGAGTGGAAGGCAAGTCGCGATATTGGTGTGCTACATATACACGATCCAAGTCGATTTTTTGTGCTGTTCCCAAACCGGTCAACAACGTGGTTAAAGCAATGATAAACTGTTTTTTCATAGACTGCGAATTTAGATATTGTATTTTCTTTTTTATTTATACTGAAATATTATTGTGTTTGATTGGGTCGAAATATGACTTTGCTATGTTTAATGATGTATGGCAGCCAATTCCGACTGAACAAATTGCATCAAATCGTTGATGTACTGTTCCGAGAATTCAAATTTCACCCCTGCAGTTTCATAGATATTGGGGATACTTCTTGTATTTCCCAATTTCAAAAATGCCTTGTAATCGTCGATGGCGGTCTTTCCTTTGGTGATGTAGTTTTTCCAAACACCTACGGCACCCAATTGCGCAAATCCGTATTCAATGTAGTAAAAGGGTACTTCAAAAATGTGAAGTTGTTTGTGCCATGAATGCGCCAATGCCGATTCTAAGTCGGTGTAATCTACTTCGCCACTGCCAAAACGATCACACAGTTCTAGCCATTTTGCCGTGCGTTCGGATTCAGAATGGGTAGGGTTCTCGTAAATCCAATGTTGAAACGCATCCACTTGAGCGATCCAAGGCAAGGTTCCCAAAATTCCCTCCAATTGTTCACTTTTGGCACGATCTAGTAGGTTTTTGTCGTCAAAATAGGCGTCCCAAGTATTCATCGTCAGCAATTCCATGCTCATGCTTGCGAGTTCGGCGACTTCACTCGGCGTATTTTTATATGCGTTTAATTTTAGGGGAGCCATTTGGAAACTATGAATCGCATGGCCTGCTTCGTGGACCAAGGTCTCAACATCGCGAAGGTTTCCGCTGGCATTCATGAAAATAAAGGGCATGTTGGTTTTTGCCAAAGGATAATTGTAACCGCCTGGCGCTTTGCCCAACCGAGAGTCCAAGTCCAATAGGTTGTGCGATTTCATAGTTTTGATGCATTCGCCAAAATAAGGGTCAACGCGTTCCAAGCAATCGATTCCTTTTTCCAGCAATTGGTCTCCGCCGGTAAATGGTTTCAATGGCTCCCTGCCCAAAGGATCCACTGCTGTATCCCAGGGTTTTAGCGTTTCCAGGCCCATTTTTTCCTTGCGATCTCGCATCAACGATTTGAGCATCGGTACTACGGCAGTTTCTACGCTGCGATGGAAATCTTTGCAGGCTTCTACAGTATAGTCGTATCGGCCCATGGCCTTGAACATATAGTCACGGAAATTGTCGAACCCTGCATTCACGGCCAATTGATGACGCAATTGCACCATTTTGTTGAAAATGCCATTGAGTTTGTCGGTGTCTTCCGCACGTCGTTTTTGCATAGAATGCCAAACCCATTCTCGTTTTTGACGGTCGGTTTGCATCAGGATATTGCTTGCCTGTTGAAGTGTAATGGTTTGGCCATCCCATTCAATCGACATATTTCCTTGAATGGATGAGTATTCTTGGGCGAGGGTAGCCAATTCACTTTGAAGGGGGATGTTTTCCTCTCGGAAAATTTCAACGGCACCTTTTAATCCGCGGATATAGATTTCGTTCCCTTCATTGCGTTGGCGCAGGGATTCTGCGAAAGGGGAATCAACGATTTTGCGATTCAATTGATCTTCCAGCGGGGAAAGATGGGGCTGAATTTCCTGAACAAACGTGAGATACGATGTTTCGTGGTCTTTGTTTTGTGTATCGCAGGTCATTTTGATATAGCGCCAAGCCATATCTTCGGACAGTGCACTTTCTAGGTCGCTGACATCTTGCAGGAATTGCTCAAAATCATGGGCATCTGTAATGTTGCGATTGAGTAGGGATTCAAATAGAGGAATCACATCGTCTTTCGATTGAACGACGAAGGGGTTGGGAACAAAAGAAGAGGACATAGGTGACTTAGCTACCCATTTTGCGTGGGGTGGTGGTCTTTGATTTTGCGCCGGTGGCTGTTTTCGAAGGAACGATTTTCTTGGTTGCTACAGCTTTTTTGGCTTTGGCGTCTGTGGCCTTTGGCGCATCTGCATCTATACTTTCTTCGGATGAATCTTCTTTGTCGAGGTTGGCCCAATCCAAATCTGTCCCTTTTAGCATTCCGTACCAAACGAACAATTTCTTCATGTCTGAAGTGTAGACACGTTCACGATCGTAGTTGGGGAGTGCGAGCGACATGAAAGCTTTTACTTCGTCGTTATCGGCTTTTGCTGTGGGAACCGATTTGCCTGCGTCCTCTAAGGATTTGATGGTCATCAGGACCGTTGCCAATTTTACTTCAGCCTCTTCGGTGAACATTGCGATATCGCTAAGGATGCTGATTCTCTGTCGAGGGTTGGTGCCGAAGCGCTTACCATCTGTGAGTGATTCTAGGATCAAACCATTTTTATTTCTCCCTAAAATTTTGTGCAATCCGGGCATTCCCGTTACCGATACAACGT
>CAZZKP010000177.1:0-3472 GCA_964654675.1 uncultured Bifidobacterium sp.
GTACGATACCTCCCATTTGCCTTTGCCGATTTTCTTGCAAGGAATGATTGCCATCGTGCTTTGAGAAATTACATACATCTCATCCGCTCTGCCCGTTTTGTCTTGTATGATGGCAGTTTTTGACTTTCCTACACCACCACAGATAAAGTAAGAACCATTGCAAGAAAGAGGGAACGAATATTTGTTCTGTTCTTTTCCTTTGGCCACACCCAATTTTTTGGTCTTATCGGGTTTCACACCCGTTTCACCATCTCTGGTGTACACTTGCAATTTGGCCTTCTTGTATACCGCAGCATCCAAAGAAACCGTCATCGTTACTGGAACAACAGCGCAGCTATCACCCGGCATGCGGATTTCATAAGCACCACCCCAGTTCAAACCCTCTCCTTTTGCAGTATTCAACGGAATGCCACTGCCAATCAATTCTTCGATGGAGGTCATCTTCTTGATTTTGATACAATTCGATGTTCCTCTCGGACATAACTTGGCAAGATCGCAAGCCTTCATTGTGATACCCAACCCACTAATAAACACCGTGGTGTCGCGGGTACAAGTATCTTTGTAAACAGGTTTTGGCTTTGGCTTTTCGATGGGCTTTGGCTTTTCTAAAATGGTGATCTCTACCCTTCTGTTTTTGGCTTTCTTCTCTTCTGAAGTCTCCTCTTTTTCACGGGGTTTGGCACGACCAAAATACTGGCGCATCATCCAATCGCCTTCAATGTCGTTATCAACCAAATACTGAAACACCCCATCCACACGGGCTTGGGACAGTTTCAAGTTCAACTCATCATTTCCTGTGGAATCTGTATGACCTGTGAGGATCAAGCGGAATTCATCCTTGGTATCCAAGGTGTCCAACAAGCGCTTCAATTTTGCAATTTCTGCAGGTTTGATCACCGACTTATTGGTTTCAAAATAAATCTGAACCGCGGGCGAAATCTCTTTCTGCTCAGTGGCAGCGGGCTTTTTGGGTTTTGAACCTTGTGCGAATGACTGGACCGACAACAGCCCCAAAACGAATAACGATAATAACCTGAAATGCTTCATTACAATTTTGGATGCGAAAATAAGTGATTTCGTTGATGTTCATACACACAGAATCCACAATTAAGCAACGATTTGATTGTCAATTCCTATATTTGAAATCGATGAAGCATTTTACACACCTTCTCCTGTTCATATCGGCATGGATTTACCCACAAATCGATGCGAACGCTCAGGTTGCAAAAACCCAAGTTGTTCAACTATCGGCCACCGCAAACACAGACGGCACCATCACTTTGAATTGGCCCAAGGAAACATACACGGGCAACTTCAAAGTTTATCACAGAAATTTTATACACAACAACAACGTATGGTCTGCCGTGGATGCTACGCTTGCCGGAACCGTAAACTCATGGACCGATGCCACAGCCACCCTTGGGACAGATAGAGAATATCTCGTCTTAAAGGTAAACGGAACCAAAACAGACGCTTGGGGTTATATCTACGCCGGCAACAAATTCATACCCAAAGCCGAAAAAGGGGGAATCATCCTTTTGGTAGATAGCTCTTACATCAAAGCGCTATCGAAAGAAATCAATACAGTTTATACCGACCTCTATGCATCCGGTTACTTTCCTACGATCATTTTCGCGGGCAGAAAAGAAAAGGCGGAAGATGTCAAGTTGAGAATCAAGGCATTTGTCGACAAAGCCGCCATCCGTCCAAAAGCCATCTACATCATTGGACATGTTCCTGTGCCCTACTCTGGCTATTTTTCGAGCAACGGGGATCGTCCGCCACCAGATGGACACGTAGAAGGTTCGGGAAACCACACCGGCGCTTGGCCTGCCGACCTATATTACGGTGAATTGGAAGGATTTTGGAGCGATCAAAACGTGAATTGCACCACCGCTGGCGATCCCCGCAACTACAATGTCCCCAACGATGGCAAATTCGATCAATCTGTGGTCGATAACCCCGTGGAATTGGAAGTGGGTCGCATCGACATGTTCGGCATGGATCAATTTTCAAAAAACGACACCCTATTGGTGAAGGAATACTTGAACCGGGTACACAACTTCCGACTCGGAAATTTGTCGTTCCGCCGCCGTGGCCTCATCGACAACAACTTCACTGGGTTAAACCTTGCCTCAACAGGTTACCAAAACATCCCTTGTTTTGTTGGGCTGGATAGTCTTTCTGATGCCGTAGATTATTTCACGGAGCAAAATGCAGGTTCTTATTTGTGGAGTTACGGCTGTGGTGCCGGCAGTTATAGTAGCTGCAGTGGCATTGGAACAACAACCGATTTTGTGACGAGCAAAGGCAAATTCAACAACGCCTTTACCATGTTAGCCGGGAGTTTTTTTGGCGACTGGGATAGCAAAAACAATTTGTTGCGGGCCTCTTTGGCTTCGGGATCTTTGGCTTGCTGTTGGGGTGGAATTCCCAAATGGTATTTGCATCACATGGCGCTGGGTGTAAACATTGGATACGGAGCAAAAATCACCCAAAACAACGCCAACGACTATTTCAATGGAAACTTCAATGGGGCTTGGAATGGTGTCTTTATTGCTTTGATGGGTGATCCAACCCTTACGATGTTGCAAGTGGCTCCACCCACAAATTTGGTGATTGCAGAAAATCAAGGGTCAACCTTACTTAAATGGAATGCATCGAAAGAAAAAGTGGATGGCTACGCCGTTTATCGCATCGATGAGTCGAAACAAGAATGGAGAGAAATCAGCACTTACTGTCCTTCTGCCGCAAACACGACCACTGATACCTTCTATTTCGACTTTTGCAAATCCACACCATTGGGGAACAATCAAGGCAAATTCACTTACGCCGTGAGGGCTTTTCGATGGGAAACCACAGGCGCTGGATCCTACAGAAACTTGAGTATGGGTGTAGTTGGACAAACGATTACAACCGATATCAGTACGATAAAAGGGGCTGCAATCCATTGCTACCCGAATCCCAGCACCGGTCAATTAACCGTCCGCGGATTGACACCCTCCACAAAATGTGATTTATCGGTATTAAATCTATCAGGCCAGGTATTGAAAACCACCACTGCCATTGCCTCCGAAGCCGGTGAATGTCAATTAAATTTCAACGACCTATCAGACCAATTGTTATTGATTCACATCAATCAAGGTGGCAAATCCTTTACTGAAAAGGTGAATTTGACACACAATTAATTTTCTGTTATCCACCAATTAATTAAATGCCAACACCAAGCACAATTGGTTATTACATGATTTATTGCCTATTTTCGCGGTTCATACGATTAATACATACAAAATAACATGACAAATAGTATTCTTTACCTAGTCCCTTTGTTGGGCGTTGTTGGCCTCATCGTGATGGCCATCAAAAGTGCGTGGGTTAGCAAGCAAGATGCGGGCGACGAAAACATGCAGCGTTTGGCAGGCTACATTGCCAAAGGTGCCATGGCTTTTTTGAAAGCGGAATGGAAAGTATT
>CAZZKP010000178.1:0-3463 GCA_964654675.1 uncultured Bifidobacterium sp.
TCCTGCCGAAGCAATCACCATGGTGGCTGCGGAACGAAAAAAAGGTGAAGAGCATTTATATCGTGAGGAAAAATATGCAGAAACATATGAAATAAACATGCTTCGATGTATTTTTTGTGGTTTGTGTGAAGAGGCATGTCCGAAGGAAGCTATATTTTTGACAGATAGAATTGTTCCTTCAAATTTCGAACGAGGTGAGTTTCTATATGGAAAAGATCGTTTGGTGGAAGATTTGAAAAACCGAATTGATATTACCAAAAGACAACACACCGGAAAAAGAACTGAAAAATGAGTTTAGAGTTGATAGCCACAATTTTGGGAGGTATGACCATTGGATCTGCACTCATGGTTGTAATTAGTAAACATCCTGTCAGAAGTGTTTTGTATTTGGTTCTGACATTTTTTTTAATATCATCTAATTATATATTGATGAATGCACAATTTTTGGCCATTGTTAATATTATCGTCTATGCTGGTGCTATCATGGTTTTGTTTTTGTTTGTATTGATGTTGTTGAATCTCAAAAAGGAAACAGAGCCTAAAAGTCCATTAATTACTAAAATTATTGCGGTTGTTTCTGGAGGAGTTTTATTGACTGTCTTGGTTGCAACCTTGAAAGATGGAATCATTTTGGCTGAATCGGCATCCACTGACAATAATGAATTGGGATTGGTTCAAAATTTAGGAAATGTTTTATTTACTAAGTATGTCCTTCCGTTTGAAATTTCATCCGTTTTGTTTATTGCATCTATGGTCGGGGCAATTTTGCTCGCAAAACGAGAAAAACAACTAATTGATTAATTATGGAACAAACAAGTATTTTCAATTTGGGTGTTTCGATTCAATTTTACATTGTTTTGTCAACCATTTTGTTTGCAATTGGTGTTGTCGGTGTACTGATTCGAAGGAATGCTATTATTTTGTTAATGTGTATTGAATTGATGTTGAATGCAGTCAATCTCCTTCTTGTTGCTTTTTCAACATATTATGGGAAAGCAGATGGACAGATTTTTGTTTTCTTTATCATGGTTGTTGCTGCTGCTGAAGCGACAGTTGGATTATCAATTTTAGTCATGGCATACCGTAATCTTCGTACGACAGACGTGAGTATTTTCAATAATTTAAAAGGCTAATCAAAATGGAAATAGATAAGTTGATACTCACTGTTTTGGTATTACCTCTTTTAGGTGCTTTGATAAATGGTACCTTGGGTAAGTCAATGCCTAAAAAATTAGTTGGTTCTATTGCAACAGGCATTATGTTTGTTGCGTTTGGACTTTCTTTAGTTGTATTTCTGAATCTTAAGCAGGAAACAATCGTTCATTTGTTTAGCATAATAGATTTTGATGATCTCACATTGAATGCCCGTTTACAAATAGATTCATTAGCTATTTGGATGACTTTGATTGTTACAGGTGTTGGTTCTCTGATTCACTTGTTTTCAATGGGATACATGAGCCATGATAAAGGTTATTACAAGTTTTTTACCTATTTAAATTTGTTCATTTTTGCTATGCTCATACTTGTATTGGGTAGCAACTATGTGATGTTGTTTTTTGGTTGGGAAGGCGTGGGGTTGTGCTCTTACCTGTTGATCGGATTCTGGTACAAGAATGTCGATTTTGGGAAGGCGGCGCGTAAAGCGTTTGTGATGAACCGCATTGGAGACTTGGGTCTTTTGTTGGGTTTGTTTTTGATTTACAGTACATACGGCACTTTTGAGTACCAAGATTTGTTCTCTAGGGTATTCATCGGCCCATCATCCAATGTCAACACAGCCATTGCCTTGTTGTTGTTTATCGGTGCGATGGGTAAGAGTGCTCAAATTCCCTTGTATACTTGGTTGCCCGATGCGATGGCAGGACCAACCCCGGTATCGGCTTTGATTCACGCGGCGACGATGGTAACCGCGGGTATTTATTTGGTGATTCGCTCTGAGGCCATTTATGCTTTGAGTCCTGTTGCCAATGAAATTGTGATGTGGATTGGCTTGTCGACATCTATTTTGGCCGCATTAATCGGCCTAAAACAAAACGATATCAAAAAAGTATTGGCCTACAGTACTGTGAGTCAGTTGGGTTTGATGTTTATCGCCCTGGGTTGTGGCGCCTATACCGCTGCATTGTTTCATGTGATTACCCACGCTTTCTTTAAAGCGCTGTTGTTCTTGGGTTCGGGAAGTGTGATTCATGGCATGCACCACGAGCAAGACATCCGTCAAATGGGTGGTTTGCGCAAGAAAATGCCCATTACTTATTTGACTTTCTTGATTGGAACCTTGGCCATTACAGGATTTCCATTCTTGTCGGGCTTTTTCTCCAAAGACGAAATTTTGGTTTCTGCGTTCGCCCACAACAAATTCGTGTTTGCCTTGGCTTTGATGAGTGCCGGTATTACGGGATTTTATATGTTCAGAATGTTCTTTGTGACATTCCATGGCACCTATAGAAATCATCATCATGCGTACGAAAAGGTGCACGAAAGTCCTTTGTTGATGACATTGCCTTTGCTTGTTTTGGCAGTGCTTTCAGTCATTGGCGGTGCGGTGAATTTGCCACATTATTTGGGTGAGGGAATTTCCGGAGGTTTGCATCATTTGTTGAGTTTTGATGGGGGCGGTCAGTTTTCGCCGATTCTTATCTACGCTGAACATACCATTGAATTATCGCATACTGTTGAAATCGCTTTGTTGGCGATGGCAGTCTCCGTGTTTGTGATCGCATTCTTGTACACAAGGAACAAATACGTTACCAAAGGATCTGTGCCAGAAGCGGATGCAGATCAACAGGGAATGGGGAAGGTGTTGGCCAAAAAGTTTTATGTGGATGAAGCCTATGACATGGCCTTTGTTGCGCCAATAGAGTCGGCTTCTGATGTAGTGACTGAATACGTGGACGAGAAGACACTAAAATCCGCAGTGGATGGGGTTGGAACGGGTGGATACGGTTTGAGTCAATTGCTGTCCAAGGTTCAGAATGGAAACATCGAATATTATTTGTTGTATATGGTAATTGGAATTTCTTTATTGTTGGCCTTTAATCTGTTTTAATCATGGAAATTATACTTATACCGATCATCGCGGCCTTGGTTACAGCAGGACTGGGTAAGCGCAGCAATGTTTGGATTTCGACTTTGTTATCGCTAATTCCATTGGCGGTGCTGTATACCTATTTTACGCGTTTTGGGGTTGATGAGGGTTGGAAGACCATTTTTGACCTGCCCTGGATATCAGAAAATATCCGTTTTGCGATAGGATTTGATGGCCTTACGGGCCTCTTGTTGTTGCTCACCAATTTGATGGTGCCGGTGATTGTATTGGCGGGTATTCGCGACGATGAGAATCGTGTGAAGTTGACCGCATTGACCTTATTCATGCAGGGCGCGTTAAATGGCGTATTTATGGCGCAAGACGGCTTGATGTTCTACATATTCTGGGAACTTGCTTTGATTCCGATTTATTTCA
>CAZZKP010000179.1:0-3451 GCA_964654675.1 uncultured Bifidobacterium sp.
CCGGGAGTTGACATCCGCGCCAACCTCATCAACAGTCGCTCCAGCAGCCAAGAAACATCAAACAAGACGCCTAACGTGGCAACCGCCCTCTCCCCCGGATGGCAGAATACCCTTCTCTCGCCATGGGCAAAGAAACTAACCGACTCACTCATCCAACAAGCCACCAAAAAGACCATCTCTCAGTGCGATATCCTACCCACAGTTTGGAGTCTACTGGGATCGCCGAATGGAAAATCCAACGTACAACCGCGGTTGGGTTTCGGTAGAAGCGCATTCGATCCAAATTACAACGGATATTCAACACACATCGACAAAGACCTTTATTACATCATTCAATACCCATTTGTCCTCGCGATAAACCAACAAGGAAAAGTCGTTGATTACCACAAACAACTCCGCAACCAGCCAAAAGGAACCCCCATGCCGCAAGTGGGAATCCAATTTCAATGGATGCGTGCCACCCTGCAATCACAAATGATCGAATACAGCCGTCGCATCAAAGAAAATCGTTGGGAATAAGGAAAAACCTACACCTTAAAACCGATGCCACCCGATGCCATGTTTGGCTTCACGACCGTGCTAAATTCCTCTACATCCTCAAAGGTGAGGGTTTCGATGGCTTTCTTGGTATACTTCGACTTCGGCAAATCGCTCAAGCGCAAATGCTGGTTGCGAATGGCTTCCTCAATCACCTTGCGAACCGCCCTTCCGTTCCCAAAATACTTATCACGCGTTTTGTACATGAAGTCGATGTATTTCATCAAATGATCCGATGCCTTGGGCTCTGGAATGATATTGTGATCGCGCAATTGATTCAAAGCAATGGTATATAAATCATCGGCACTGTAATCTTTGAATTGGAAAACGCGATCGAAACGCGACTTCAACCCGGGATTCGATTCCATGAATTTCTCCATGTTCTGGGTATATCCCGCCGCAATCACGATGAATTCACCCCGTTTGTCTTCCATTCGCTTCAACAATGTCTCAATGGCTTCCCTTCCAAAATCGTTGCTGCCGCCATCGCTCAAACTGTATGCCTCATCTATAAACAATACACCACCCATTGCCTTGTTGATTAATTCGGATGTCTTGATGGCTGTTTGACCCACATATCCGCCCACAAGTCCCTGACGATCACACTCAACCAAATGACCTCTTTCCAAAATACCCAAGGCTTTGTATACCTGAGCCAAAATCCGCGCTACCGTTGTTTTCCCTGTACCCGGATTCCCACTAAATACACTGTGTAAAGAGAATGATTTACGAACATCCTTGCCCAAACTCTTGTAAAAACGAACCAACTTTACGATTTCCTCTATGTCGTGCTTTACTTGATCCAAGCCAATCATTCCGCGCAACTTCAGCATCGCTTCTCGCAATAAATCCTCATCAATCGGAATTTCGGGTAAAACACCTTCATGCAAGGCAAAAATCTTCTTCAAATCCAGTTCTGTGATTGTCGACAAAGTCGCTGCATCCAAGTTTTCTGGGTGATCAGTTTTCATGATTCGCAAACCCAAATTCATCTTGGCTTCATCCACCATAGAATTCACCAATCGCGCATTGCCGAAAAACTTATCCCTGTCTCTGAATTTATCGGTCAAATATTTTGTAAACAACACCTTAGATTCGGCATCAAAATTCACCATTCGTTTACTGGCTGCAAACTCTGCAATTTTCACCAACTCTTGGGGTGTGTAATCCGGGAAATCGTACTGCATCACAAATCGAGATTTGAGCCCTGGATTCGACTCCAAAAAGGCATCCATTTCTTCGGGATAACCGGCCACAATAATGGAAATATCGGTTGCATCGGAAAGTTCCTTCAGCAATATTTCAATGGCTTCTTTGCCAAAATCTTTGTTGTCCTCGTCCTTGCGCGCCAAAGCATACGCCTCATCGATAAATAAGATTCCGTCTTTGGCCTTCTTGATTGCTTCCTTCGTTTTAGGGGCTGTCTGTCCGATGTATTCGGCCACCAAATCGCTGCGATCCACTTCCACCACGTGACCCTTTTTCAACAGACCCATTTCCTTGTAAATCTTACCGAGCAAGCGAGCTACGGTCGTCTTTCCCGTTCCAGGATTGCCCTTAAACACCGCATGTAAATTGATTTTGTCTGTTTCGTCAAATCCCTTTTCCCGTCGCAAAGCCACGAATCGCAAATAATCGGAATACTCCCGAATTTTCATCTTGATCGGATCCAACCCCGTGAGTTCGTCCAATTCATGCATCACAGCATCAATGCCCAAAGGGGTAGCAATGGTTTTTGATTCTTCGTCTTTCGTTGCCATTTCGCCATCCTCAGATTCGTCAAATTCATCCAAGTGAACATACTCAATCTGCGTAAGCGGAATAAAATCCTCCTCGTGTGCGGCCACATAATCATCGCCAATTTCGTAAGGAACCTGCGCCAACATGTGATCCATAAAAATCACTTCGGCAAAATAATCACCCCGACTCCATGTCCCTATCACATCACTGCCCCAACCTATGGTGACAGTAAAAATGTCATCCTCTGGCTTTACAATAAAGATCTTAGAAACCGTTCCTTTCAGATATCCGCTTGCTGTTCGGAAATTGAACAACAACTCAATGGATAGGTCTTTTGTCTTGCGTGTGAGATTGCTCAAATTCAGTTCTATCCAAACATAGCGCGTACTCATCGCATTGAATACCGTATAATATTTGCGATCCGCCAACGCCGTATCCACTGAGTTGGATTCGTATAACTTCACCGTGTCAATCTTAAAATACGGATTGGTTGCATTCCGCATCACCCCAACATTCTGAATGATAAACGTTTTGGACGAAAGCAATTCATCATCTACATAAGCCTCCCATCGATAAATGCCCTCTTTCCAATATACACCAGGCGTTTTCACCCCCCAACCTTCACGGACATAAACAACGGGCTCATCAGGATTCACCGTGCGATCGCAGTTCAAAAAACAAATTTCATTGTTCTTTTCATCGATACAACGCATTCGCAAACTCAACGACCATGCCTCTTCGTCATATCTTTTATTGTACAACGATACTTCGCAGTAAACATAGGCGACCTCCATTTCTTCAAAGACCGTCCGGTACTTTTTGGTATTGTTTGCCAACCACTCAATGCTCGAGTAGGTCTTTATGTCTCGAAATTTAAAAAGGGTAGAATTCATAATCGTTTGATTTAAAATTAGATGACAACCAAATGAGCTCAAAGGTTGCTCAAGTTCAGAAAACTAAGGCCTCCAACACAATTGGTTTGATGCAATATCAGTAGAAAGAATGAATTTATTTTTTCTTTCCGATGAAATTTGTCAGAAATGTGATGTGAAATGCAAATATTCCAAAGATGAATAAATTCCCGAAAATTTGTTGTATTTTTGCACCTCCGATACGGAAAGACCTCGTAGCTCAGCTGGATAGAGCAACTGCCTTCTAAGCAGTAGGTCACAGG
>CAZZKP010000180.1:0-3425 GCA_964654675.1 uncultured Bifidobacterium sp.
GAAAAAAATAATTTTAGCAATGGGTTTGTTTCTGGGTTCGCTTGGTGTTGCAAACGGACAAACCACCATTAAGAATGGGGGGTTAGAGAACTGGCGCACGAGCAAGGTGTTGTTCAATGTGACTTCAAACTTGGAAACGCCGCAAGGATGGAGCACATTTGATTCGATATTTAATATTTTCAATTTTCTTTCGGGTCAAAATACGCAAGTGACCAATTTGGTTGCCAAGAGCACTGCGGTAAAGAATTCTGGATTGGCATCGGCTCAATTAACGACGAAATCGTTTAGTGATTTGGGGCTTATGCCGGGCTATTTGACGAATGCAAAATTGAGTGTGGATGCCAGTTTTAATTTTAATTTCTCTGGCGGAGAAGTGTTGCCTTCAAAGCCTTTGGTTGCAAGTGCGATGGTGAAATATAATCCCGCCACAGTTTATGATTCGGCAAATCTGTATGTTGAGGTGGTAAATACCACTTTGGGTATGGACTCGGTGATTGGTTACGCGATGAATACGTTTCCCGGTACAACCAATTTTACCAAAATCGACTTGCCCATTTATTATGTCGATAAGTCTCTGACAGCCAATTTGTTGCGCTACTATTTTGTAAGTAGTTATGTGAATGATACAGTAGAAGCCCACATGTTGAACAGCAGTTTGTACGTGGACGATGTGACTTACACCACTGTAAAAAGTGAGACATACGCTTTGATGAGTGAGATGAATGTCGCTTGTTTCCCCAATCCAACCACAGATTTGATTACGGTAACTGCATCCAAAGGTCATTCATTGGTTTGTGAAATGTATTCCTCTGCGGGACAGTTAATGTTGTCGAAGCCTTTTGAGGGTTCGCTGACAGTCAAAGTTTCTGATTGGTCTGCGGGAGTATACACTTATCAGGTTAAGGATCAATCGAATGTGATTGTGGGCCATGGTCAGTTGGCCAAAGTCGAGAACCGATAACACGATTCCATTTCGGCTGAAACGCGTTAGGCTACCGCATCGCAGTTGATCATCCATTTTATACCAAACGCATCGGTAAAAATGGCAAACAGCGCACCCCATGGCACCCGTTGCAATGGCATTTCGATGTCACCGCCAGCACTCAAACCCTCGTACCATGCCTTAGCCTGAGCTTCTGTGTCCGCATTTAACGAGATGTAGTGATTGTTCCCCGGCTTCCAAACGTGACCTGCGCTCGGCAGCAAATCAGAGGCCATTAGCGTGTAGCCCGGCGCGATTTCCAAGGCCACATGCATCATTCGGTTCGATTCCTCCTCATTCAGTCCTTGACCCATGTCGGTGTCTTTAAAACGCTGGTAGGTAGTGAACTCACCACCCAAAATGGATTTATACAAATTCATCGCCTCATCAGCGCGACCATCAAAATTCAAATAGGGTGCAAAATAAAATGCCATAGCCCTGCAAAGTTACAACTTTGCAAAGTGGTTTATGTCAATAGTTGATGTGGTCTCAGTTTTGACTGAAAGCCCTAATCCACAGGTTTATTGGAGGGTACTGAAAAAAAGACTGAAAGATGAAGGAAACGAAACCGTTACAAATTGTAACGGTTTGAAAATGCAAGCATCGGATGGGAAAATGAGAATGACTGATGTGACCAATCAAACCCGATAGTAAAAAAAGTTCAATCACCTAAAAAGAAAAAGTAATGGTTTTTTTAAGGCAACAGGTCGGGAAAGTTTGAGGTCTAACCATTATGGGGTTTGGAAAACGGATCAAATTGGGAATCATTACTGGTTGCATTGGTTTATTCTCAAATGTCACTGCCCAATCACTTAAAATCGAATATCACGATACCTTGGATTGTGTGTTGGATTCTAATCGTTTCAAAAGCCATGAAATAGCTAAAAGCCACTATTGGCAACCCGTTGAATCTTGGATGCAGGATTCGAATTTTCTTAAACATCCTGTTCCTCAATATCAGTTCATTGATTACAGAGATTACTCTGATCAATTTGCAGTTGCTGAGGATTCTGGGGATATTTTTTTGTTTTTAATAAACGGCTGCTATGGACTTTATCGATATAAATACACAAAGAGTTTTAGCGCAAAGCCTGAACAATTTGATTTGGGTTATTTAGACAATAAATTAAAGGGTTGTGCGAGCAGCGTACATGTCATGAAAGAGGGCAACGAATGGTTTGGTCTTGTATTCATTCCGGGCTCAAACCTTAGAACTAGAATTGTGCGGTTGGAGTTTGGAAAGTCACTCAATAACATTCCAAAAGCCAGTGAGATAATGATTTATAACGGGGGCGAATTGTCGAGCCAAATCTATTTCAATAGAATCAATGGCACCCTTTTCGGTTATGCGGTAAATCGATTTCAAAATGGTTTTACACAAATCGTTTTTGGGAACACCATACGCAATGTTCCTGAATTCAAGTTCATCAAAGTACCCTATAACAAATGTCAATTTAGGGCATTTACCATGGGCATGGATGCATCTGGAAATCATTGGATACTTGCTCCTACCATCCAATCGGGCAATTTTGTATTGGTGAAATTTGGGCAGGACCCATTGAATACAAATCCAGTGATTGATTCCCTAGGTATGTTTGGCATTGGCGGAGGCGATTACAAGGGAATTCTTTCGTATACATTCAATGGAAAAACCTTTGTTTGGTTAAACAATGCAAACAATAGGCAGATCTTCTTTTTTTTCGGTAATGGTATCTACAAGCCACCCACCGTTGTGAAACCCTTGGGTAATCCTTACAACATTATTTGGGAATATGCTTATATGTCCCCTGCTTTTAGATTCAATGATACACTATACTCTCTCTTTATCTCCGCTTATGAAGGGCTCTTCCTAATGAAATTCTCTATGAACCCTGAGACATATTATCAGTCATTAATCTCAAATTTTCATGACAGAAACAACGATGAATTAATTCTGAAATACTCCAAGAATACCAAAGAGAATGAACAAAAGGTAATTAGGTATGTCATCAATGAAGGTCAATCCGATCAGCGAGATACCCTTATTAGAATTACAGTAAAACCGTGCTCTGAAAATCCCAATTGCGAAATTTGGATCCCAGATGCTTTCACACCTGACGACAACAGTATAAATGATAGATTTGGGCTTAAGAGTGATTGTCTTATGAATTATTCCGTATTGTCAATTTATAACCGTTGGGGACAATTAATCCATCGATCTCAGGGCGAAAATCCAACTTGGGATGGTAAAATTGATAATGTAGATTGTCCGGAAGGAGTATATGCTTATAATTTTGATTGCAGTTATTCCAATTTAAAGATACAAAAGTATGGCACCTTTCAGCTTATACGTAAATATTGAAATCGAATCTTCTAAATAAGTCTGAAAGTTTTCCAAAAGATTCGTATGAATAAAAAAGAGAAAATGGTAAATATGTTTCTTACTTGAAGGGTGGAGAAGCTT
>CAZZKP010000181.1:0-3336 GCA_964654675.1 uncultured Bifidobacterium sp.
AGAGTTTTGTGCCTTATGTGGTGGAGACCTCGATTGGTTTGGATCGTTTGTTCTTGTTGACCTTGTGTGAGGCATTCGCCGAGGAGGCAGTAGATGGAGATACCCGCACCGTATTGAAATTGCACCCGGCCATCGCCCCAGTGAAAGCAGCCATTTTGCCTTTGGTGAAAAAGGATGGTTTGCCTGAATTGGCGGAGCAGATTTACAATGAATTACGCATGGATTACAATGTGTATATCGAGGACAAAGACAGCATCGGAAAGCGCTACAGACGCATGGATGCCATCGGAACGCCTTTTTGTATTACGGTGGATCACGACAGTTTGGCCAATCAGGATGTGACGGTGAGATACCGCGATACGATGGAGCAAAAGCGTGTGAAGATTGCGGATTTGGGAGCGATGTTGCATTCCGAAGTTTCTATGAGTACCTTGTTGAAGAAATTGTTATAACCTAAAAAGAACCTATTGAAACATGAATACTGTTGAGAATTTTGATTTTACCGGTGAGAAAGTATTGGTACGCGTTGATTTCAACGTGCCTTTGGATGCCGAATATAAGATTACGGATGATTCCCGCATGACAGCGGCCTTGCCAACCATCAAGAAGATTCTGGGTGATGGCGGTTCGGTGATTTTGATGAGCCATTTGGGCCGTCCGAAAGAAGGTCCAACCGAGAAGTATTCTTTGAAGCACTTGGTTTCGCATTTGTCTGAATTGGTGGGCACTGGCGTTCGCTTTGCATCGGATTGTATTGGTGAGGAGGCAGCGCATTTATCGAGCAGTTTGCAAGCGGGCGAGGTGATGTTGTTGGAGAATTTGCGATTTTACAAGGAGGAGGAGAAGGGCGATCGGGATTTTGCGGCGAAATTGGCTTCTATGGGAACGTTTTATGTGAACGATGCATTTGGAACGGCGCACCGTGCACATGCCAGCACGGCAATTATTGCTGATTTCTTTGCCGGTAGCAAAGCTTTTGGTTATTTGATGGCCAAGGAAGTGGCGAATGCAAACCAGGTAATGAAGGCGCCCCAACGTCCGTTTGCGGCGATTGTGGGTGGTGCGAAGGTGAGTGATAAGATTTTGATTGTTGAGAATTTATTGAATACGGCCGACCACATCATCATTGGTGGTGGGATGGCATATACGTTTTTCAAGGCGCAGGGCGGAGAGATTGGCAACAGTTTGTGTGAGATGGAGCGTTTGGAGACTTGTGTTGACATCATGAAGAAGGCGGAAGCGAAGGGCGTAAAAATTCATTTGCCGGTGGATTCTACCATTGCCGATAAGTTTGCGGCGGATGCCAATACGCAGAATTGCGCGAGCGATCAGATTCCAAGCGGTTGGATGGGGTTGGACATTGGTGAGAAGGCTTGCGGGGCTTTCAGGGATGTGTTGTTGAACAGCAAAACGATTTTGTGGAACGGTCCGATGGGCGTGTTTGAAATGCCGGCGTTTGAGCGTGGTACCAAAACGGTTGCACAGTCGGTGGCGGATGCTACGGAGGGCGGTGCTTTCAGTTTGATTGGCGGGGGCGACAGTGCGGCGGCGGTGTATCAGTTTGGGTTCGACGATAAGGTGAGCTACGTGAGTACCGGTGGCGGCGCGTTGTTGGAGTACTTTGAGGGCAAGGTATTGCCGGGTATTGCTGCGATTGAGGGTTGATTTCTTTTTGAGCGGTTTGGGGGTTTCTCAATGCTGCGGGAGGGCAATCGCATTGGGGATTTTTTTGATTCTCGCTATTTGATGTCGCGTTTTTCGGTTTCAGAGAGTTCTGTGCATTCTCGAAAAAAATTCACAGCGATGTCTTTGATGGGTGAGGAGGAGCGCGCAAATTTGATTGCCAGGGGTTTATCTGCCTGCATATTTTTTTTCATATTCACGAAGGCTGGGGTTCCATATTCAAAGGAGTACCTCAGGAATCGGATTTCCAGGTTTTGGGGTTGGCTGATTGCGGCTGAGTTCAACAGGGTTTGGGCTTGGTTTGCTAGGGAGAGTTTTGTTGTTGGGGAGATGGAGGCCCGAGCCCGGAGGGCGAGGGCCGTGGCATAATAGGCTTTGGCTACAGCGTCCGTTTGGCCGTGGGATTTGCAAACGGTTTCAAAAGTATTTACCTGGTTGTTGTCACTCAGCGCTGCCCTGTATGCATTACGAATTTGTATCCATTGGCTTGGACTGGGCGACATCACGCTAGGCGACATACACAGACATGTGAATGCCAATGCAAGAAACAGAAGATTGCGCATCCAAATTCTCATGATTAAAGATGTAACAATTGCAAGCCTAATCTGTTTTGAGTAAAATACTCGGGTATTTGTCTTTTACAACCACTTGCGGCGGCGGAAGAAATACAAGGTGCCCAAGGAAGATAACGCCATCAAGCCCACAGAGAAAGCGAAGCCATATTCCCATTTGAACGCATCAATGAACTCGAAGTTCATGCCATAGATACTGGCGATCAATGTTGGGGGCATGAATATTACGGATGCTACCGTAAAGATCTTGATGATTTTGTTCTGTTCGATGTTGATCAAACCCAGGAAGGTGTTTTGCAGATACTCCAAACGCTCGAAATTGAAATTGGTATGGTCGATCAATGAATTGATGTCCTTGATTACAATACGTAGTCGCTCATAATCTTCGCCCTCAAATTCACGGCTTTTGAGTATCGCGCTCAATACCCGCTGCTTATCCACTGCATTTTGTCGCAATTCCATCGTCAATTCCTGCATCCGGTTGATTTCCAAGATGATGGTTTCGTTGGGGTTTTTTGAGAACGACAGTTCTTTCGATAAGCCAGCGACTTGTTTGGCTAGACCTTCCAATAAGTCAGCATCGTTGTCGACACCCATTTCCAAAAGCGTAGGCAAAATTTGTTTTCCCGTATGGAACAATCGGCCGGTGGCTTTGATTTTCTTGACGCAATCCGAGAATGCACTTAAATCGGCATCGCGGTAGGTAAAGAGAATATCGTCCTGTAGGATAAACGAAACGGCATTGGAATGAAATAATCCCGATTGCTGATCAAAGTGTAGGAAGTTGCTGTTGGCGATGATTTCGTCGTCCGTTTCAAAGTAGCGAGATGAACTTTCGATCTCTAACTGTTGTTGACGCGACTGGAATTTGAATTCGAAATTTGCTTCAACATCGGCGATTTCAGCCGCGGAAGGATTCTGTAGGTCGATCCATATCAATCCATCCAATGTCTCTAATTGAGACAGCGTTTGCACTTTCTGCACACGGGTTTGACGCTGATAGTATACGCGCATCATGGTTCTGGATTATACTTCGGGGTTCGCCTTCCATTTGGAAAAGTGCTGCAAATATAAGGTTATT
>CAZZKP010000182.1:0-3327 GCA_964654675.1 uncultured Bifidobacterium sp.
CTTTGCGATGGCATTGGCGATACCTTTCAGCAACCAGGTTTTACCCGTTTTGGGCTGGGCCACAATCAGACCACGTTGTCCTTTACCAATTGGCGATATCAGATCGATGATACGGTTGGGGTAATTGCTAGCGCTATCGCACAAATTCAATTTCTCGTCGGGAAACAACGGTGTTAAATGTTCAAACGCCACACGATCTCTTACTTCCTCTGGGGTTCTTCCATTCACACTTTCGATTTTTACCAAGCAGAAATATTTTTCATTTTCTTTGGGCGGACGAATGCTGCCGCGAACGGTATCGCCCGTTTTTAGACCATTTTGTTTGATCATAAAGCCAGGGATATATACATCATCTGGTGAGGCTACGTAATTGTAATCGGGGGACCTCAAAAAACCATATCCATCGGGGACTGTTTCCAGCACACCTTGGGTAGAAACCACACCATCCATTTCGGTAAAAAGGGCCAAGGCTTCTCTTCTGCGCTTTTCTTCGGGTGTGAGTTGGGGTTCTGGTTTGGGGGTTGGCACCGAAACGGCATTTTCTGCATGCTCGTTGCGTGGCTCACGATTCTCCGTCCTTGGTTCCCGATTTTCATTTCTTGGGGAAGTATTCTCGCGATTTTCAGGCCTTGGGGCTGTATTCTCTCTGGGCGCCCTTGGCTCACGAGCTTCTCTGGGTTCTCTTTGTTCCCGGGGCTCACGATTCTCTCTCAGTGTATTTTCTACTCTCGCCGGACGATTTTCACGGGGATTTCTGTCGTCCCGATTTTGCCTAATCTCCCTGTTGTCTCTGTTTTCCGTTTGATTCACCGAAGGTACAACACCGGTCTCGCGCACTTCCGAATTTTCCGTTTCGATTGCAGTTCGATCTGCTTCTGCGCCCAATTCACGGTGACGTTGGAATGGTCTCGGCTGTTGGTTTCTATTGGAAGGATTTGAATCGGTTTTTGGCTGCTTTGTTGGGTTTGAATTTGCAGGATGTCGGAGCACCGCTTCACCGTCTGGTGTTACAGTCGCCAATTTTTCCGCCTGCAGTTCTTCGGCTGATTTGCGCGGCCTGCGGCCGCGCCGACCTCCATCCACCGCATCGGAACTACCCCCATTTTCATTGACTTCCGCTCCAACATTCAAAGTTTCAGCGTCAGCCACCACAGTCGACTCCACCGCAGATGGAATGTCCTTCCCACTGGCAACCATTGTGGCCTTCATTTCAAGGCTCGCAATCAAATCGCCTTTTTTCATTTTGGCAATGTTTTCAACACCCAAGGATTCAGCAAGGGTACGCAAATCACCCACACTCATTTTAGAGAAATCTGGTCTATCGGCCATAAATAATAATCGTATACAAGAATTTTAAAGGATAAATAATACTTAGATTTAATCGGATTGCAGACGCGCAATTCAGAACTACGACGCAATTATAGGTGAAAAATCGTTCCAATAAAAACAAAACCGCATTTTCTTCAATTATCTTTGGGATTTACACAGCATGTCGAGGCTCAAACTTACACTCCTATTACTTTTCGCCTTCAGCACCGCGGCCCATGCCATGCAAATTCTCATTCCCATGGATGAATCGCAAAAAAATCATCTCAAATCCTATGGAATTGCATTTTGGCTGCTCAAACAAAAACAGGAAGTTCAATGGCTCCTCAATTATACGGGTGGCTCCTTTATTTTCCAATATTCCCTAGAGGCCGAACGCGAATGCAAAGTGAGAGGCGTGTCCTATGAGACCATTTCAGACGCCGCCGCCAATGCCATCATCACCCAGATCCAAGACCCCGCAGCCAATATGAACGCGGTAAAACTGCTCAACGCCCCGAAAATTGCCGTGTACTCGCCCAAAACAAAGCAACCTTGGGACGATGCCGTAACCTTGGTACTCACCTATGCTGAGATTCCTTACGATGTGATTTTCGATGATGAAGTGCTCAGTGGGAAAATCCTGGAATACGATTGGCTACACCTTCACCACGAAGACTTTACAGGCCAATACGGCAAATTTTACTCCAGCTACGCCTCTTCCCCATGGTACCAATCCGAAGTCGCCGAAGCCGAAGCCATGGCTGCCAAACACGGTTTTGGTTCAAATAGAGAGCTCAAATTGGCGGTCGTGAAGAAAATCCGAGATTTCATGTTGGGTGGAGGTTTTCTTTTTGCCATGTGCAGCGCCACCGACTCCTACGACATTGCGATGGCCGCCGAATCCACCGATATCTGCGAAAGCATGTTCGATGGCACACCCGCCGACCCAGAAGCCCAGAGCAAGTTGAATTTTGAAAACTGCATCGCTTTTAAAGACTTTGCGCTGAATTTGGATCCGTATTTTTACGAATTCTCCAACATCGATGTGGACCCGAGAACACGCGGGGTGAGCGAAGAAAACGATCTATTTACCTTGTTTGATTATTCCGCCAAATGGGATTTGATCCCCAGCATCCTTTGTCAAAACCACACCAAAACCATCAAAGGGTTTATGGGCCAAACCACTGCCTATCGAAGCCATTTGGTACGAAGCGATGTCTTGGTGATGGGAGAAAACGCGCTGTTGAATGAAGCGCGATATCTTCATGGGGAATTTGGGAAAGGAACTTGGACGTTTTATGGCGGACACGATCCAGAGGATTATCAGCATTTTGTGGGTGAGGCTCCCACGGATTTAAATTTACATCCAAACAGCCCGGGATACCGTTTGATATTAAACAACATCCTATTTCCATCGGCACAGAAATCGAAGCAAAAAACCTAAGCCATGGTATTTCAACAAATCAAAACCTCCTTTGAAAAAACACCGCGTTTTTTTCAGTTGGGATGGATTTTGGTAATTTTCGGCAGTATCGCTCTCCGATTTGTTGGCATAGAGAACATTGCGTGGGGGTACGACGAACTCAGTGCGGTTTTCCGGGCGATACAGGCCAAGGATTGGCACGCGCATTTGCAGCAGGGGGTGGCGGTTGATGGACATCCAGCGGGGCTGCAAACAATGATTTGGTGGTGGATTTCGGTGGCAGGAACAGATGTACTATGGCCTCGCTTATTTACTGCCTTCTTTTCTGTTGGGGTATTGTGGCAATTTCATCGCATGGCCAAAACAATTTTTGGATATGAAACCGCTTATTGGGCCTTTGCAATGATGGGATTGATGTGGTGGCAGGCAAATATGGGCATTTGGATCCGACCTTACATTTTTGCCATGCCATTTGTATTGGGGTCGTGGAATTTGGTATTGGGCTTGTTGCAGAATCGAGATTCCCGCGGCGATGTTGCGTTACCAGACAACATGGGCTGGGTCGCGGTCAAGTTAGGCGGCGCCCTGGCGGGCGC
>CAZZKP010000183.1:0-3267 GCA_964654675.1 uncultured Bifidobacterium sp.
CCATCGAAGAATGCAAAGCCGATGTTTTGGGCTTGTATATGGTGACACAGTTGTTCGACAAAAAAGAACTAGAAGGCACATTGGATGATTACTACGTGACGTTTGTTGCCAGCGTATTCCGCTCGGTGAGATTTGGAGCGGCATCGGCCCATGGCAAAGCCAATATGATTACTTTCAATACCCTTTTGCAGCGCGGTGCAATTGTAGTGGAAGAAAAGGGAAAAATTCAAGAAGATGGGGGTGCAGACAAAAGATGGTACAAGGTTGACGTTGATAAAATGCGTCAGGTGATTTCGGATTTGGCTGCGGAGTTGTTGATTTTGCAAGGCAATGGCGATCCAAGCGCTGTGAAAGCGATGTTAGACGGCAGAGGGGTGATTGGAGCTCCGTTGCAGTTGGATCTCAAGCGGATTGAATCAGCAGGTATCCCCGTTGATTTGGTATTTGATCAAGGCATTGAAACGTTGGGACTGACCAAATTCTACAAGCCCTTGCCTGAAATGAAAGTCCAAAATATGGGTGGAAAAGGCAAACCCGGAATGGGCGGTCCGGGTCAAGGCGGTCCCGGTGGTATGGGTGCTCCCGGTCAAGGGGGTCCCGGTGGAATGGGTGCTCCCGGCCAACCAAAGATTCCTGGCCAAGGCGGTCCCGGAGGTCAAATGCCACCACCACCTCCATTGCCAAAAAAATAAGGGGACAAGTATTCCCGGAATTATGAAATAATTGAAGAGTTTTTGTAGTCGAAATTTGAAGAGAAATAACGTATGAGATTTAATAAATGGGTGGTGTTGACGTCCACATCGATGATGTTGGCCTTGTTTGTTTTTTGTAGCAACAAGAAGTTTGGTGACAATGATGGTTTCTTAGGATCCCTGATGCGTATGCTTTCCGAGGCACACTATCAGCCCAAGGCCATTGACGATCAATTGTCCGGTGAAATTTTTACCAATGTCATTAATAACCTGGATCGCGACAAGCACTTTTTTACCCAAGGGGATATTGATAGGTTGTCGGTGTATAAAACATCGATCGACGATCAGATTCAAGCGGGAAAATTTGACTTTTTTGATTCTACTTGGACGCTGTTGATGAAGCGAATGGATCAACTGGATCCGATGATTCAGTCTACGCTTTCCAAACCATTTAATTATCAAACCGACGATTCCTACACGGTTTACGACGATGTCGTGTCTTTTCAACCCGATTGGAAAACCCTTGAAGCGGATTGGACCAAGTGGCTGCAGTTTCAATCGATGGAAAGATTGTCGCGCAAAGTAGAAGCCCAAAAGAAATTGAAGGATTCAGCGGGCATCGCCAAACAAAAACCTTACGATACCTTGGAATTGCAAGCGCGTAACGAAACCAAAAAGTTTTATGTCGACTGGTTTAAACGTTTAAGAAAAATGGATCGCCGAGACCAACTTTCCATGTATGCCAATGCGATTGCCGAAATTTATGATCCCCATACCAATTATTTTCCACCCGAGGACAAGGAGAATTTTGATATCAGTATGACGGGCAAATTGGAGGGAATTGGTGCCACACTCACCGAGCGCGATGGTTACGTGAAAGTGGAACGCATCGTACCAGGCAGCGCCAGTTATCGTCAGGGAGAACTGAAAGCGGGTGATTTGATTTTAAAAGTGGCCCAAGGTTCGGCCGAAGCGGTGGACATTGTAGATATGAAATTGGATGATGCCATTCAGTTGATTCGCGGTAAGAAGGGTACAGAAGTGCGTTTGACAGTGAAAAAGCCCGATGGCAGCGTTGTGGTTATTCCGATTGTCAGAGAAGTGGTTGTGATTGAAGAGAGTTTCGCGCGCAGTGCCCTCTTGAAATACTCAGGAAAGACTTTTGGTTTGATTCATTTACCCAGTTTTTATGCCGATTTTTCTCAGCGTGGCAGGGGTAGGAATTGCACCGGCGACATGAAGATTGAGATGGATAAATTGGTGAAGGCGGGTGCCAATGGCATCATTATCGACCTAAGAAATAACGGGGGTGGGAGTTTGGCGGATGCCATTGAAATGGGTGGATTGTTTATTCCACGTGGTCCAATTGTTCAGGTGAAGGACATGAGAGGGATTGAGGTTTATGCAGACCAGGATGACGATGTAAATTACAAGGGTCCGATTGTGATTTTGACGAATACGTATAGTGCATCGGCATCGGAGATTTTGGCTGCGGCGCTACAAGATTATGGCAGAGCCGTAATTGTGGGTAGCAAGAGCACTTTTGGCAAGGGGACGGTACAAACATTTGTTCCTTTGGAAGGTGGTATGTCTGAGGTCTTCCCAAGGGGTTACGGTCAGTTGAAAGTGACGATTCAGAAGTTTTATCGCATCAATGGCGGGACTACGCAATTAAAGGGTGTGGAGCCAGACGTGGTTTTGCCTGATGTGTATGACGGCATCGAACAGGGAGAAAAAGAAATGGATTTCCACTTGGCGTTTGATAAAATTCCCGCAGCGGATTACAAACCGTTCAATCCTTACAAGGAAGCACAGCGAAAGAAGGCCATAGAATTGTCGCACAAGCGTTTGCAGAAAAACCCATACTATTCTTTGGTTCAGCAGCGGGCCAAAGAGTTGGCGGCGGTCCGCGCATCGTATACGTATTCATTAAATATGTCGAAGTTTGAGCAACAAGAAGCCGCGCTTAGGGCACAAGACAAGCCGTTGCGTGAGTACAAATATCGCAGCATTTGTGATACGGTGATGGCTTTGGATGTTGACATGCAAGGGGTTAAAGGCGATGCGATCAAAGAGGCCCAGAAGCTGGACTGGTTGAAGCGCTATCGTGAAGACGCAGGCATGGACGAGGCGGTAAGGATTCTATTTGACTGGGTGGGCAAGTAATTGTTAATCCTTCCAAAGGGGTTGGAACAGAATTACGGCGAGCACAATGATTAAGCCGTCTAAAGCGCCTACGAGGGCTATGTCGTTCCAAACCGATGATACCAGCACTGGGTTCAGTGTTTTGTTTGATGCTTGCATTCCCACCAGGATTAGGGGGAGGATAACGGGTAGGCTGAGGACTGGGGCCAAGAAACCGGCTTGATTGGCTTTGGTTGCGATGGCACCGATGAGGGTAAAAATGCTGCCGATTCCGGCTACAACGAGGGTGAGATTACAGAAGTAGGCGGCGGGATGCTGAATGGGGAAGCCCATAAAAAATGCAAAAAGTAATAGGTTGGAGAGGGTGAGGAGGGTCATTGTGAACCAGCCATAAATCATCTTAGACCAAAGAATATTTTGCGGTGGGGAG
>CAZZKP010000184.1:0-3252 GCA_964654675.1 uncultured Bifidobacterium sp.
AGCGCGGCCTCCCTTTTTTTGTTTCTTTGTGTATGCAACAATCGAAAATCCGACAGAATAGCTTCTTATTGCTGTTGGTTGTGTTTGGACTATTCATCGCTTCCCAGTTGTTTGGGTTTTTATCAGGCTTTCTTGGTGCATTAACCCTGTATTTTTTTCTGCGTAAACCGCAAGATTTTCTCGAAAAACGGTATCGCTTGAGCAAAGTGAAGTCTACCCTGTTGTTGTTGCTGGGAAGCTTTTTGCTGATTGTTGTCCCTGCGGGACTGATTATCGGCGAAGTTACCGCACGTTTGGCCGAAGTGGTATCGCACAGCCAAGAAGTACTGCAATCCATCAATGCCTTCATTACACAACAAGAGCAGCGTTTTGGCTTTGAAATCCTCACGGCTGAGAACCTCAAGCAAGCCTCTGCCTATGTGACTGAAGCCGCTACCTCCACCGTGGGCGTCATTGCCAATTCTTTTGCTACTGTGGCTGTGATGTATTTGGTGCTTTATTTCATGCTGATCCATCGCCGAGCGATGGAAGCTTGGTTCTATGCGTATTTGCCGCTGGAAGACAATCATGTTGCGTTGATTGGCAAAGAGCTCAATGCCTTGGTGGTGTCGAACGCGGCAGGAATTCCGGCAACCGCTTTTGTGCAAGCCATTCTCGCGGTGATTTGCTATGCGATTTTGGGGGTGGATGATTTGCTGTTTTGGTTCTGCGCCACCGCCATAGCGGCAATCATTCCGTTGGTGGGTGCGAGCATCGCTTACATGCCCTTGGCGGTGTTGCAATATACTTCCGGACATACAACGCAGGCCTGGGTGATCTTGGTGTTTGGTTTGGTGGTGTTGGGTACAGTAGACAATTTGGTGCGCTTGTATATTCAGAAAAAATGGGGGGATGCCCATCCGTTGATTACCATTTTTGGGGTCATCATGGGTGTCAATATTTTTGGGTTCATGGGGTTGATCTTTGGTCCAATCTTGATCAGCTTGTTCATCCTGTTGGTGAAAATTTACATGCGGGAATTCCATGTGGGCGGAATGTCGTATTCGGGAGAAGCGGATCTAACCAAAGAAGAACAAGCCAACGCAAAAGGGTGAAATTTTGGGGGATATCAAATCAAAAAAATAAAGTCAAACAGAACGCGTAATCATGTCGATTTACCAATACGATCAAAAATTCGAGAATATTCAGGCCTTAGAAACGCCTTTTGAAATGGGGGAATACGAAGAATGCCATTTTTCTCACATTGATTTTGGTGGGGCCAATCTCACCGATTTTAATTTCTCCGGCTGTGTGTTTGTCCATTGCAATTTAAGTGGGGTGCGTTTGGATGGAGCCATCTTGCGCGATTGTAAATTTGAACATTGCAAGTTGCTGGGGCTGCGGTTCGAGACCTGCAATACGCTCATTTTTTCGGTGTCGTTTTCGGATTGTTTGTTGGATCACTCATCCTTCTATCAACTCAAACTAAAGAAAACCCCTTTTTTGCGATGTCATTTGAAGGAGGTTGATTTTACCGAGGCCGACCTAAGCGAAGTCAATTTTGCCGATTGCAATCTCACGGATACGCTGTTTGATCGGTCCAATTTGGAGAAGGCGAATTTCTCAACGGCGCAGCATTATCGAATCGATCCCAATACCAATAATATCAAAAAGGCCAAGTTCTCCTTGGAAGGATTGCCTGGGCTATTGACTGCCTATAATATTGAGATTCGGTAGTTGGATCTTTTACCAATGGGCATTTTTGTTTTGCGATTTTTGTCCTTGATGGGTGTCTATTATTGTGTGAATTTTGTCAAACGCTTTGTTGTAACTTTGTTTTAACATGATTACCGTTAAGCTTAGAAACATAGGCAACAGCAAGGGGATAATTATTCCTAAAGAACTATTGGCTTTGTGTAATATGGAAGAGGAAGTAAGCATCGAAATAGTAGGTAAGCAATTGGTTGTGAGTCAGGTGTCGAGTAAAAGCATCGACTGGGAAAAGGCATTTCACGACTGCGATTCTGAGAATTCTACTGAAAGGCAAATAGCCCAAACTTTTATGGATTTTCCGAACTCATTTGATCAGGAGGAATGGACATGGTGAAAAAGCAATACGATGTGTGGATGATTCATCTTGATCCCGCCATTGGGTCTGAGATTCAAAAGGTGCGTCCCTGCCTCGTGGTTTCTCCCACCGCGTCAAATAATTTCCTGAAACGCTCAATAGTTGTCCCGTTGACATCTACCCGAAAATCATTGCCTACGCGTTTGGATTGTGTCTTTCAGAAGCGACAAGGCCAGTTGGCGATAGATCAGATTAGGGCGGTGGACGATCAGCGTTTTTTACAACGACTCGGAAGCATCGACAAGAAAACGGCCCGTGGAGCGGCGGATTTATTGATTCAATTTTTTCGATATCCCAGGGAGTAAATGAAGGTAGCAATCGACATCGTTGAAATGATTCTGCCCTAAATTTCGTAAATTGCCTATTTATGAAACGCATCATCATCGCGTTGGGTATGATTTTCTTATTGAAATCGGCCATCGCCCAAACCAAAGGTACTTGGCAACAAGAGGTGAATTACACCATCAACGTTACCTTGGACGACCAATCGCATATGCTGCGTGGCTCGGAGGAGTTTGTGTATACCAACAACTCTCCCAATACGCTGGAATTCATCTACATTCATTTGTGGCCCAACGCATACAAGAACAAAAATACAGCCCTTGCCAGACAGTTGATGATGTCGGGCAAAGACTACCTCTTTCGCAATGATCCTGAATACCAAGGGTTTATTGACTCATTGAATTTTGAGGTCGGGGGGATATCGGCACAGTTGACATACGATGTCAAGCACATTGATATCGCCAAGCTAATCTTGCCCAAGCCGTTGGCACCGGGGGAGAAGGTGGTGGTGAAAACCCCATTTCGGGTGAAGTTGCCCTCAGGACAGGTGTCGCGCATGGGCCACATCGATCAAACCTATCAAATCACACAGTGGTATCCCAAACCCGCGGTATACGATGAGGCCGGGTGGCATCCGATGCCGTATTTGAATCAGGGCGAGTTTTATTCGGAGTATGGAACTTTTGATGTATCGATCACCTTGCCCGAGAACTACACAGTGGGTGCTACGGGAGATTTGCAAACAGAGCGTGAGATTGAGCGGCTGAATTTGCTGGCTGAATACAATGGGGTGAATTCGCGAAATCCAGATATCGATTGGAGTAACATTGACAAGCATTATGAAAATAGCGAATCGAGTCGGG
>CAZZKP010000185.1:0-3223 GCA_964654675.1 uncultured Bifidobacterium sp.
AGTTCAGGCAGAATTGTTGGTGCTTTGTAAACTGGCGAGACTACTGAAATATGCATTGACATCGGATTTAGATATCAAATTTACACACTCATGATGTAACAAGCAGTAATTTGTTTATTAATCGGATATTTTTTTTATGGAATACTAAATGAGTATGAGGTATATGAGTTATGTGCTATAGCTATAATCGCTTTTTTGTTAATTTCTGCGGTTGTAACCGCAAGAAATCATGATATTTTGCGGTTACAACCGTAAGAATGCGTATTTTTGTATTGGAGGCATCGCCATGATTCAAAGAATTCTTAGTCAAACATTGAAGTCGCATTTGGGGGAGGGCAAAGCCCTCATCGTTTTGGGCCCTCGTCAGGTGGGTAAAACCACTCTGTTAAATGAACTTTTAAATAATGAGGACAGTTTGTTTCTCAATGGAGACGATCCAACGGTTCGGAATTTATTGCAGGGTGCTAATACACTTACCTTGAGACAGATGATTGGATCGCATCGCTATTTGTTTATTGATGAAGCGCAGCGCATTGCGGACGTGGGTTTAACCTTGAAGTAAATTACGGATCAAATTAAATCTTGTCAGTTGATTGTGAGTGGGTCATCGGCATTTGAATTGCGCAATCAAACCCATGAGCCATTGACTGGCCGCAAGTGGGAATATCAACTGTTTCCCATTTCATGGCAGGAGTTCGAAAGCCACGTGGGGTACTTGGCCGCTGAGCAGCAATTGGAGAAGCGGTTGGTTTTTGGTTTTTATCCCGAAGTGATCAATCGGATGGGTGAGGAAAGAATGATTTTAGGGCAGTTGAGTGAGAGTTATTTGTACAAGGATTTGTTTGTGATGGCCAATTCAATCAAGCGCCCAGAGTTGCTGGAGAAAATTTTGCAGGCACTGGCTTATCAAGTTGGGAATGAGGTCTCACACAACGAAATCGCGCAGTTGATTGGTTCTAACAATGAAACGGTCAGCCGCTATATTGATTTGCTCATTAAAATCTACGTGATTTTTCCTATGTACAGTTTCAGTCGTAACCTGCGCAATGAAATCAAAACCAACCGCAAATATTACTTTTACGACAATGGGATTCGCAATGCGGTTATTGGAAATTTCAATGCTGTGGCAAATCGCAACGACATCGGTTCGTTGTGGGAGAACTTTTTGGTGTCGGAGAGAAAGAAGCGCAACGCGTATTTGGGTTCACATGGCAAGTCTTATTTTTGGCGAACGACCTCTCAGCAAGAGATTGATTACTTAGAAGAGTACGATGGAGGCATACATGCCTATGAGTTGAAGTGGAACCCCAAGGCAAAATTTCGTTTTCCCAAGTCGTTCATGGAATCTTACGGCGCGACATCCAAGAAAATTGATCGCCTAAATTTCCGCGAATTTGTTTGTGACTGAGAGTGATTTACCCTGGTCGTTGATTGCTTTGATTACTCGGCAATCGCCTCGGTAATCTCAGGTCCCATGGGTTTTACGCCGGATGGGTAGTAACCCACAAGTTGTCCTTGTTCGTTAATCAAGAATTTGTTGAAGTTCCAACCCACGGTGGCATCGAGGGCGCCGTTTTCTGATTTGTTGCACAACCAACGATAGAGGGGGTGCTGTTTGCTGCCTTTGACATCGAGCTTTTCGCTGATGGGGAAAGTAACGCCGTAATTTTTTTGACAAAACGATGCGATTTCTTCGGCACCGCCGGGTTCTTGCTCCATGAATTGGTTGCAAGGACAGCCGATGATGATGAGTTTATCGGCGAATTTTTCTGAAAGTTGCTGCAATTCCGCGTATTGGGGAGTATACCCACATTGGGAGGCAGTGTTTACGACGAGAATTTTCTTGCCTTTGTATTGGGCGAGGTCTAGATTGGTAGCGCCATCCAAGGTTTTCAGTTGGATGTCGTAGATGCTTTTTGGAGCAGTTCCGGCCTGACTTGGGTCGATGGTTTTGGTTTTGCCAAATACGCAGGCAGTGATCAATGAGCCAATGGCGGCTGCGATGGAAGCGATTCTAATGATTCTCACAATGGTTAAACAAAGTTAATGGAAGTTGGTTTGGTCACCGATTTGTGAATTTCACACAGGGTTTGGACAGCAATGTAAAAATCGCCAATTTTTTTTGGTTATTTTCGTGGAATGGGATTGAAATATTCAAATGGATGGGCTGGAATGATGGGTGCTATGCTGTTGACATTGGGCACGATGGTTTCTTGCCGTGAGGAATTACCCCCGGTGATTATGACGGAAGAGGAAAAGCCCCTGTTGGATACATTTTACATAGGCTCTGTACCATCGGCTTCAGTGAAAAAGGTGTTGTTGTTTGATGTAACGGGCGTGCGTTGTAACAATTGTCCTAAGGCGGCTGTTTTGGCAAAGAGTTTGGCAGCCATCAACTCAGGTCGGGTTGAAGTGGTGGCATTGTATCCCAAGACACCCATGAGTTTGACCTTTCCTTGGGCTGGGTTTGATACCATGAGCACGATCGAGGCAGATCAAATCGCGACGGCTTTGGGCGGGATAACCTCTTTGCCATTGGGTGCCGTGGATCAAGTGGCATATAACGGAAGCAAGTTGCTGAATACCAGTGATTGGGGTGCTGCGGTAACTGCGCAGTTGGCCAAAACATCGCCATTCAATTTATCGATCAAGAGCACTTGGAAACCTGCCGACGGCAAGTCGCGGGTGGAAATCAAAGCAATCGCCAATGCTGCCATTGCATCGAATTACAAATGGGTGGTGGCAATTACCGAGAATGGTGTGAAGAGCAAACAATCAGACCAAGATGCACCAGGGGGTGTGGTTGACGATTACGACCATGAACACGCTTTGCGCGGTGTGGTGGGTTCTACCTTGGGTAGCGATATCAATACGGCTGCGGTTTCGGCGGGATATGTTCGTGAAAAGCATTTTTACGTGGTGCCCAAAGCCAAATGGGTTGCAGCCAATTGCGATGTGGTGGTTTGGATCTATGATGCCAACACCAAAGAAGTGGTGCAGGTGGAAAAAGTGGCGCTCAAATAGTTTGAGTCCCGGTAAATAGGTGTTTTGAAATGACAACCCCCGCTTGGATAGGAGCCAAACAACGATTCAAGCAATTTTTGCAGTTGGAGCGTTCGCTATCGGTGAACAGCGTGGAGGCCTATCTGGCCGATTTGGAAAAGTTTGAATTGTGGAGTGAATCGCAAGGGTGGAAGGGTCCGCTCGACATGAATCAACAGCG
>CAZZKP010000186.1:0-3211 GCA_964654675.1 uncultured Bifidobacterium sp.
CAAGTTGAATACAACATCCACTTGTGAGTTGCTCGCAGCAGGGTTAGGATACACTTGGATACCAGAGATACCAGAATTGATTTTGTCGGTTGACAAGTTCTGTGTGGTGATATGAATGAAATTTGGGAAAAACAAAGAGTTAGTCCAAATGGTACCAGGCAAATAAGATTTCAAGAAACCAAACAAAGTTTGACCGTAACGAACTTGGAAGTTACAAACGAACATGTTGTTGATTTTGTTGGTAGAGATGATTTCTTGAGAGTGGCCTGTTAACGATGCCAAACTTAATCCGTAAAGATTGTACTTCAACCAAGAAGAACCATCATAGGCAATACCAACATCACCCAATTTGGCTTTTTGCATCGGCTTGTAAACAATGCTGAAAGCAAATAGGTTGGCAGAATTGTTTGCACCATTTGTAGATTGAGACTTAACATTTACAGGGATTTGAATAGGACGTCCAATGAAAGACTTAGGAGTGCCATTTTCCAAAATCAAACTATCAGCATAGGCTTTTGTCAAAAGAATTGTATCAGTTTTGATTGCAGTGCTGTTCATCAATGACTTGGTTGACAAGTTATCAACGGCTGGAGTCGCATAACGATATGTCACACCAGGGTTGCTTTGGAATGAATAACCACCCACTTTGATTCCACCGATGTTAAAGTATTGGATGTAAACAGTATCAACGATATCTACTTGCTTACCGTTCACGGTCATTTTATCGGCTTGGCGAATATAAAATTGAGTAAAAGCCAATGAATCCACTGTGTAAGGATTGAAGCGGGTCAATACTTTTTGACTCGTTGCCAAAAAGTTACTGTCCTTTGGATCAAAAGTAGAGCCAATGACGTGGAATCCCGTTTTTGCTTTGGTACCATCAGAGTACACAGTATACAAATTGGTATCGGGCTGAATAAAATTCACAAAACGATCCAATTTCTGCCCTAACAAAGTACCTTCTTCGTATGAACCGGTAAAATTATACCAATCGCTGTAAACATCAGCGCGACGGCTTGGTACCAATTTCTTATCCTTAAGGACGTAGGTCGTTTTGTTAACTGAAATGTTTTTCTGTGCATCAGAAATTTTAAGCTCAGCTGTTTGAGCAATCGCCCCGGTGGTTAATCCGATCAACGCGGCGAATGAAAGTACTAATTTTTTCATCTGTTTTAGTGTTTAACGCAAATATAATAAAAATCTATCAAACCTGAATCTATGAAATGGGGATGACAAAAAAATTGCATCTACCAAAGCCTTCAATGAATTTCCACCGGGATTGCGCCCTATGGAAATGATCCATGGATTGGGGGGCAACTCTAAATATCGCCCAAGATGGGCCTCAAGACAACCTCTTCCATTGCCGTATTTTCATTGATCAAAAATGCGGTGTAGATTGTATTCGCGACGTCTTCTGGCTTCATGAATCGAGACGGTGGCAAATCCACGCCTGCCCAACTATCGGTGAGGGTTGCGCCGGGCAAAATTGCAGTAACACGAATCCCATGGGGCATTCCTTCCAACCGAAGAGACTTACTAAATCCGAGCATTGCAAATTTAGAAACCGAATAACTTCCGCCCGCAGCATAGGCTGTAATACTTGCAATACTGCACATATTAAAAACATGGGCTCTATTGGATAATTTCAATAAAGGCCACAAACCTCTGGTGATGTAATAGGCTGAATTCATATTGGTTGTCATCAAAGTTTCAAATTGCCCCTCATTTTCTTCCATCATCGTACCCGGCAAGAACACGCCCGCATTGTTGACGAGAACTGTGAGGGATTTCCATTGACCCGTAACTGCATCTACGCATTGTTTTGCGACTTCGGACTGCGACAAGTCCCCCGAAAAAACATGTACTTCCGGTGAACCCAGAGATAGCAACTGGGATTTCACTTCATTCAATCGCTCCAGATTTCTACCCACGATAAACAATGAAAAATTGGCTTCTGCCAATCTTTTGGCAACTGAAAAACCTATTCCTTTGCTGGCACCTGTAATTACAGCAGTAAAATTCATAGTGAACAAAGGTAACCTTAAAAATAAAAAAAGGGCTCTCGAAAGAACCCTTTAAATATCCATTGATGTCTTATTTAATCCTCATCGTCCATGCTAGATTTCCGTGGATCGTCTTCCGCCTCCTCTTCCTCCTCTTCCACTTCATCTTCTTCGTCATCTCCCTTCGATTTGGTGGAAGTTCGTATCAATGCATCCAAATCCTCGTCTGTGAGGATTTCTTTGGCACGCGTACTTAACTTGACCAAATAACTGGTTGACTCGGTTTCTAATCTTACTGCTGTTACAATTTCCCCTTTCGAATTGGGATATCGAACCGTTTTTCCCGTAACGCCGGTGGGATAAGTCTCGTCGAATAAATCAAGCAATTCGGGCGACAACTTGGCGTACTCAATAACAACTTTTGGCTTGTCCATCTCTTCAATTATGTGTTTCAAAAAAACAACAGAAATTACCTTCTATCACACGGGTTTTACACATTTTTTTCGCAGTGTAGGATTATCTATTCATGCTAATAAGGAACTCATTGTTATCCTTTGTATTCTGCATGTATTTAAGGAACGTATTCATGGCTTCTTCGCTGTTCATATCGGCCAAATGGTTCCTTAATACCCACATTCTCTGGTTGGTCACCTTGTCTACCAAGAGGTCATCCCTACGTGTGCTGGACGAGAGAATATCGATTGCAGGGAAAATGCGTTTGTTTGAAAGTTTGCGATCCAGCTGCAATTCCATGTTACCGGTTCCTTTAAATTCTTCAAAAATCACTTCATCCATTTTCGACCCAGTATCAGTCAATGCGGTTGCAATAATCGTCAATGACCCACCGCCTTCGATATTTCTGGCAGCACCAAAGAACCGTTTTGGTTTGTGAAGTGCATTTGCATCCACTCCTCCTGAAAGAATTTTACCCGATGCAGGTTGAACGGTATTGTAAGCCCGAGCCAAACGAGTGATTGAATCCAATAAAATGACGACATCATGACCACATTCCACCAATCTTTTGGCTTTTTCAAGTACCATATTCGTCAGTTTTACGTGCTTATCGGCGGGCTCATCAAAGGTAGAGGCCACGACTTCGGCGCGAACGCTGCGAGCCATATCTGTTACTTCTTCCGGACGTTCATCGATCAACAAAATGATCATATAAACTTCAGGGTGATTCTTTGCGATGGCATTGGCGATACCTT
>CAZZKP010000187.1:0-3197 GCA_964654675.1 uncultured Bifidobacterium sp.
CGATGAGTCGTTTTGTGGGTATGATGCAACGCAGTCTGTGTCGGAGATTAGTCGACATAGAACCATCGTTGCCAAAGGAAAGAATTTGTATCAATTGGTATTGGATGTTTGTCCGTTTTACGCCGAAAGTGGCGGTCAAGTGGGCGACTCGGGTCGGTTGATTGGGGAAGACGGTGAGATTGTACGTGTTTTGGATACCCAAAAAGAGAATAAATTGCATGTTTTGGTATGTGAGAATTTGCCAAAAAATATGAATCAGGTATTTACGGCTCAAGTGGATGCCGATCGCAGAAACAGCATCAGCAGCAATCACAGTGCAACCCATTTGATGCACAGTGCGTTGCGTGAAGCATTGGGATCTCACGTGGCCCAGAAGGGTAGTTTGGTTTCGGATTCGGCGTTGAGGTTCGATTTTTCCCATTTTGGCAAGATGACCGATGAGGAAATCGCGCAAGTTGAAGTCCGGGTGAATGAAAAAATCCGTGAGGGCATCGCATTGAAAGAGCACCGTAACGTGCCAATTGCGGAGGCTCAGAAGATGGGTGCAACGGCTTTGTTTGGTGAAAAATATGGCGAATATGTTCGAGTGATTGAGTTTGATGCAAATTATTCCATGGAATTGTGTGGCGGAACACATGTGGCAAATACAGCCCAAATTGGGTTCTTCAAAATTTTGGGTGAATCTAGTGTGGCTGCGGGTGTTCGGCGGATTGAGGCGGTGACACAGCAAGCGGCATTGGATTATATCAATGCCCAGGTAGATGAGTTGGCTGAGGTGAAATCACTGTTGGGAAATCCCAAAGATACGATGTCGGCGCTCACAAAATTGTTGGACGACAACGCATCGATGCGCAAGCAATTGGAACATTTGGAAGCTCAACAAGTGTCGGCGTTGAAGTCGAGCTTATTGCAGAAAGTTCAAACCATTGCTGGGGTTTCTATGGTGTTGGAGCAATTGAATTTGCCGAGTGCGGATGCAGCCAAACAATTGTGTTTTCAGTTGAAGCAAGAATTGGTGAATCCGGTGGTGGTGTTGGCGTTTTTGGCGGATGAGAAACCGGGATTGGCGATTTACATCGACGAGCAATGGGTATTGGAAAGAGGTTGGAATGCAACACAAATGATTCGTGACTGTGCCAAAGAAATCCAAGGTGGAGGGGGAGGACAGCCCTTCTTCGCGACTGCAGGAGGGAAAAATGCGGACGGCTTGTCGGCGGCATTGGCATCGGCCAAAGGCATACTCGGGGCGTAAACGGAAGGGATTATTCTTTCCAAATTTGACCGTGAAACAATTTCACAACTTTTTTGGTTTCAAAGAAGGGTTGATCTCTGTAGATATCGCCAATTGCATGCAATTTGATTTTGGTTTTTTGCGAATATTCAATCACTTCATTGATTTCTGCGGCCAAGTCGCCACCTTTCAATAGGAAGAATCGGGGTTTGCCGCTCCAATGATTTTCCATCCATTTCCACAATTCGATGGCCGGGGCAACGGCACGGGCAACGGCACCATCAAATTTCATGGGGAGCAATTCAGTGCGTTGCTGTATGGCTGTTGCGTTCTTGAGTCCTAACGCATCGATGACTGCTTGAACCACAGCGATTTTTTTGCCAATGCTATCCACGAGAGTGAATTCTACCTGTGGGAACATGATGGCTAGTGGAATTCCGGGAAATCCGCCACCGGTGCCTATATCGATAAAATGCTGACCTGGCATGAACTCGCATGTTTTAGCCAATGCCATGGAATGCAGGACGTGGTGCACGTAAAACATGTCCATGTCTTTGCGAGAAATCACATTGACGCGTGCGTTGTGTTCGGCGTAGAGCGGACCCAATTGCGCGAATTGTAATTTTTGTTCCTCGGTGAGATTGGGAAAGTGTTCGAATATGATTTCTGGTCCTACCATGTGATTTTTTTGGTAAAAAATGCATTTATCCCAGTGATTACGTACCAGAAAGATTCAAAAAAGTTAAAAACGGGGTAAAAAGCGGTTGATTTCTGCATTTGAAGGAGCTTTCCTTTTTGATAGAAAATCACCCATTCAGGAATCAATTTGAGCAACAAGGCAATGATGGGCCACAAAATCTGGCTGCCTAGGACAAACCAAAGGATGATGGTTGTCCAATAGAATAGTTGGGCCATTGGGTAAATGGCAAGCAGTTGTTTTACGCCTTTTTGATACGATTTCCCTACCCACAGATGACGTTTCTTTTGCTTCCAGTAAGCGCTCCAGTTGGCGGGGCCATCGCTGTAGCAGAAGGCGTCGGGGTTGACACAAATTGCGGTATTGCTTGCGGTGGCTGCTTCTTGCACGAAGAGGTCGTCGTCTCCGGCGGGAATATGGTGATGGCTGCTGAAGCCGTTGACTGAGTTGTAGGTAGTGCGGGAATAAGCCAAATTCCGCCCCACGCCCATGTAGGGTTTGCCCGAGGCCGCCAGGCCGAGGTAGTGCATTGCGGTGAGCAGATTTTCGTGTTGGATGAGGGCGCCCAAAAATCCCTTTCCTGTTTTCAGTGGTGCGGCCCCCAAGACGATTTGCTTTTCTCGGGTGAACTGGGTGGCCATGTGCTTGAGCCATTGGTCGCTGCTGGGAACACAGTCTACATCGGTGAGAAGGAAATGATCGTATTGTGCTTTTTTGATTGCCAAAGTTAGTGCCAATTTTTTTCCACCCATCTTCACGAAATCCGCGTCGAGCGATACGACTTTGAGTTTGGGATGCAGGTCTTTTTGTTCGATCAGAAACAGTGGCGTGTCATCGGTGCTTCGGTCATTTGCGATAATGACTTCAAAGTTTGGATAATCTTGGGCCAACCAGTTGGGGAGGTTTTTTTCGAGCAAAGGCAGGGCATTTCTTGATGCGATGATGATGCTGATGCCCGGGGCTGATGAGACAACGGCTTGGGATTCGGTCCGTTTTATTTTGGTAAAAAATCCAAATAAATAAATGAAGGCAAAAATCATCGTCAACCCCACAACAATCGCAAACGATAGATCGGCTTGTCCAAATGTGAGTTGATTGATATAGGATTGTATATTCACTGTTATTCTAAAGGTTATGCAAAATTAACCCAACGCTTGAGATTAAAGCATGTTGGGGATGATTTGGGGAAAAGGTTTGTGTAATTTTCATCGAATAATTGCCATCCCCGCTGGGCAAGTAGTAATTTTGAGGAAATAAAAATTATATCTA
>CAZZKP010000188.1:0-3159 GCA_964654675.1 uncultured Bifidobacterium sp.
TGGGCAACACGCAATGGAAATACCAATCCCGGAAACATTGGAATTATTCATTGACATTGGGTGCGGGATACAGCCGTACGTTTTTGAATAACCCTACCTATCAGTTAAAGGATGGGGAATTTCATCGGGTGCCCTTGGCGGGGTACAATTATTTGGCTTTGCAGATGGGTACCGCAGTGGGGTATCGGATCAAAGGAGGGGCATCGGTTTACATGGGGTATTCGATTCTTGGTTTGGCACCATACAATTGGTTTTTACTTCCAAGAAAGCAATTGCAGCTGGGGGTGTCGATTCCGGCTACAGCGTTTCGAAAGCGTCCGATCAAGACGACGTCAAAATAAATGAGGTCATGGCCAAGGATCCCATCACGCATTGGTCGTTGAAGTACTGCGGTGATTCGTTGGGCAGTTTGGCGCCGAGGGTATACAGCAGGGGTAGGTAATGTTCAGTTGTGGGGATGGCGAGTTGCCATTCGCGGCTGTGGTTGCTGGCTTTACTTAGGGCGTTGTGGTTGAAATCGGAGATGTAGGTTTTCATTTCGTTGCGGGCTTGGATGGCCCAATCATAGCCATAATCTGGCAGTGACATTTTATCCCAGGCGATCATGCCCAAGTTGTGGACGATGTTTCCACTGCCGATGATGAGTACGCCTTTTTGTCGGAGCGAAACCAATTGCTGAGACAGTTCATGGTGTTGGGCCGGGGTTTTGTTCATATCCAGTGAAAGTTGAAGTACCGGTATGTTGGCTTGTGGGAACATGGTTGTTAAAATGCTCCAGCAGCCGTGGTCGAGCCCCCATTGGTGCGATAATTCAACGGGTTCGGGTTTCAATAATTCCGCGGTTTCCACGGCGAGCGAAGGCGAGCCGGGGGCCGGGTATTGTACATCGAACAGGGCCTGGGGAAATCCGCCGAAATCGTGAATGGTTTTGGGTGCGCTCATCGCAGTGATTTGGGTGCCACGCGTTTCCCAATGCGCACTGATACATAGAATGGCGGTGGGGGTGGGGAGCGTTTGTCCGATCGATTTCCAATGTCGAGAAAACACGTTGTCTTCGATGGCGTTCATGGGGCTTCCATGTCCTACAAACAACGCCGGCATGGGCTTGCTTTGGTTGGGCTTGTTTAAAAGCTGGGCGATGCTGGGTACAGTCATGTCTTTGATGGCAAAGGGGATAGAGGGCAATAGCGAGATGAAATTTTTCCTATCCATGAAACATTTGTTACAACGAATATACAAAATGGAAGGGACATTGTCAACAAAAAAGGGATAAATCGCACGGTTTTGGTTTGTGTGGCCTTTGCGGAACGACGTATTTCGTGGGCATGAATTCTGAGGCCATTGCACAATCGTTGGGAATAAAAGTTTGGCAAGTAAATGCGGTGTTGAAGTTGCTGCAAGAAGGCGCAACGATGCCCTTTATTTCGCGGTATCGCAAAGAGGTTACCGGCAATTTGGATGAGGTGCAGGTGGGTGAAATCAAAGACAGAGCAGAGAAAGCCGAGGCCCTGGAGAAGCGCCGAGAATATGTGATAGCCCAGATTCAGGAACAGGGAAAGATGACGCCAGAGTTGCACAAGCAAATTACGGAGGCTACGGATATGCAAACCCTGGAGGACTTGTATTTGCCTTACAAAGCGCGAAGAAAAACCCGTGCCGATGTGGCCAGAGAAAAAGGCTTAGAACCCTTGGCGAAGTTGCTTTACGATCAGCGCGACCCCCGGGCGATGCAAAAAGTGAGGGATTTTGTGGGCGATGCCGTGGCTTCTGAAGCCGATGCTTTGCAAGGGGCCCGCGACATCATCGCCGAATGGATCAATGAAGATGCGCCACTCCGTAGCAAATTGCGTCAGCTTTTTGAGCAAGATGCCCAGCTCTCCTGTAAGAATGCCCGTGGCAAAAAAGACAACGAAGAAGCCCAGAAGTTTCGGGACTATTTTGACCACCATGAACCATTGAAGCGTGTGGCCGGACATCGGTTTTTGGCCATGATGCGTGGGGTGGAATTGGGATTTTTGAAAATGTCGATCGCCCCAGATGAAGACCGGGCCACGTATATTTTGAAACGACATTGTTTGCATGGGTATTCCGATGCCACGGACCAGGTTCGCTTGGCGATGTCGGATTCGTACGATCGATTGCTGCAGCCGAGTTTGGAGAACGAGATGATATCGGCCATAAAGGAGAAGGCCGATGAGGAGGCGATTGGTGTGTTTGCTGTGAATGCCAAGCAGTTGTTGTTGGCGCCACCTTTGGGGCAAAAGCGCGTATTGGCACTAGATCCAGGATTTAGAACGGGTTGTAAGGCGGTGGTATTGAATGAATATGGCGATTTGTTGTTGCACGAAGCGATTTTTCCGCATGAGCCGCAGTTTCAGACGCAGAAATCCACGGATTTGCTCCAAAAATGGGTGAAAGAACATCGCATAGAAGCCATCGCCATTGGGAATGGTACGGCGGGCAGAGAAACGGATGCGTTTGTGCGAAAGGCGTTGGCCGATGAGATCGCGCAAGGGTTGCAAGTGTACATGGTGAATGAGTCGGGCGCGAGTATTTACAGTGCTTCGGCGGTGGCCAGGGAAGAGTTTCCCAAAGAGGATGTTACGGTGCGCGGTGCTGTGAGCATTGGACGTCGGCTGAAGGACCCCTTGGCGGAGTTGGTGAAAATCGATCCAAAAAGCATTGGTGTGGGACAGTATCAGCACGATGTGAACCAGACCTTGTTGCAAAAACGCTTGGATACGGTGGTTGAGTCGGCGGTGAATGGTGTGGGTGTGAATTTGAATACGGCGAGCAAGCATTTGCTGAGTTATGTGAGTGGTTTGGGTCCGGTATTGGCCAAAAACATTGTGGATTATCGCGAGAAGTTGGGCGGATTTGAAAAGCGTTCTCAACTGATGGATGTGCCTCGGTTGGGTGGTAAAGCCTTTGAGCAGTGCGCGGGATTTTTGCGCATTCGGGGCGGTGATGTGCCGCTAGACAATACCGGTGTTCACCCGGAGCGATATTCCGTGGTGCAGAAAATGGCCAAGGATTTGGGCGTGAAGGTGCAGGATCTGTTGGGCAACGATGCACTGTTGCAAAGCATTCCCCTCGCACAGTATGTGGATGAATCGGCCGGACTGGGCTTGCCTACGCTGCAAGACATCGTCAAAGAAT
>CAZZKP010000189.1:0-3146 GCA_964654675.1 uncultured Bifidobacterium sp.
ATAAAGAAATAAATACAATATAAACCACAGAAGTCCAACAAAATGCCAATAAGTACTCGTAATTGACATAAAGGTGATTTGTTTTTTGTGAATTTCTAATTTGATTGATTTAAAAAGTGCGACAAAAAGTAGGATGATTCCTGCAAGAATATGAATAAAGTGTAGAACGGTAATTACCCAAACGTAACTCGCTGAAATATCTTCCGGCCTGCGATTGACAAAAGTTAAATCCATGTTAACCAATTGCTTCCAACCCAGGTATTGCGACAGGGTAAACAAAGTCGACAAAATAAGGGTAGCTACAATCATCCATTTGTTCTTGTTCAATTCATCTTGTTTCGCCGCATTTGTTGCCATCTGAATCGTTACCGAACACGCCACGGCAATAACCAATGAATAAAAAAAGTAAATGGGCAAATCGAACGATGTCCACATCTTTTTTGCCTCTCCATCGGGCATATGAACTACAAAAGCACTGACAAATGCAGCAAATAACATCGCACTCGCCAACATAAACAACCACAACGTGAATTTCGCCGGTGGAATGAGCGGTGCGGGATCTTTAACCTTCTTATTCATGCTATTTATTTAATTAAAAAATGATATATCCCAAAAAAACCAACGGAGTGTATACCAATGTCGCGTATAACAATTTTCGCGCATCGGGGATCTCCAAACTCCGGAATAAGGCCACGGATTTCATTAACAACCAAATCGACATTGGCAGAATCAAAATCAATGATTTGGGCCCAGACATTCCGTAATAAATGGGCGTCATACTGATGATGATTAACAAAACAGAATATATAAGTATCTGATAACCGCTCTTTTTATCACGTCCACCCGACGATGGCAACAACCAATAGCCCGCCTTCTGATAATCGTCGTGCAGCAACCAAGCAATCGACCAAAAATGAGGAAATTGCCAAAAGAACTGCACCAAAAACAACATCATTCCCGGTTCATCAATTCTGCCAACCACCGCTGTATAACCAATTAGTGGGGGCAATGCACCTGGAATTGCGCCAATCATCACAGACATATTGGAAGTCTGTTTCATGGGGGTATAAACAAAAACGTAAATCGCCAATGAAAGACCAGACAAGAACACAGCCACAAAAGGAGTTGTGAGCGACAAAATAATGATACCCAAAATCCCTGTAATCCAACAAAAGGTTATCGCTTGTGGCAATGAAATTCTCTCTTCCACGATAGGTCTTTGCGCGGTACGCGACATCTTCCCATCATTTTCCTTTTCGATAATTTGATTGAGACCGTTTGAAGCAAATACCACGAGCATACCGCCAATCAAAACACCCAAAAAAGTAACCCAATCAAACAATGATTTCCAATCACCATCCGCATTCAACTTACAACCCAATATATACCCAAATACCGAGGTAGCCGCAACACTCGCCGTCAGTCGGAACTTAATAAGTTGAGCGAAAGCTTTTACCGTAGAATTCATGCGTGCGTTGGCTTGGGGGAAAGGGTAGATAAATACACTGCAAAAATATAGGTAATTAGGGCGCTACCCACCACAACGTGAGAAACTTGTGCCCAAGATGGTATCACAAACCAGATATGAATCACACCCAAAGCTATTTGGACAATGCAAATCATCGAAATCACCCACAGCGGCCTGCTTAATTTTGAGATAAACCCTGGCTCAGATGCAATTTTTTGCTCTTTTCCAATCAACCACAGCATCCAGCCCAAAATCAAAAATGGCATATAGCGATGTAAGGAGAAAAGCCAATCCATGGAAAACACATCCAACATGCCGTATCCCAAAAAGGCCGTTTCATCTGCATCAACATACAACGTCCCGGCCAGACGCATTTGATCTACTTGCTCACGCGTCCATGCCCCCAAAATCAAAACCACAAATACAAGCGCCCAAATGGCAAACCATTTCCGGGAAGACAAAATTTCTGTGTGCCTAAAAGTAAAAGTTCGTGCCCGATTCATAGAGACCATATACGCGAAAAGACACATGAAACTCAATAAAAAGTGCAGGGTCACAATCCCTGGCAACAGATTGGTTGCAACGACCAAACTACCCAACCAACCATTCAATAACAAGAGAATGAGTCCGAGCAACCCCCAGCGTTTTCCCTCGATTACTTTCCGATATCGAATCATCAGAACAAAGTAAATCAAGGCAAAAAAACCACTCAATACGCCAAACAAACGATTGATGTACTCAATCCATGCTTTCACGGGATGAAATTCCTCAGGAGCCTTCACAGAGGGGTCGGTCAACAACCGATTTGCCGCCTCATGAAAACCCACTCCATCGAGCACTTTGGCAAATCGCTCCACTTTCTGAAGCCGCTTTTTTAAATAAATGTCCTGATAATTGGTTGGCAGATCACAATCGCAAGTGGGTGGAGCCCATAGTCCAAAACACTTGGGCCAATCGGGGCATCCCATACCGCTGCCTGTGGCTCTTACCAGTCCTCCCAGAAAGAACAATAAAAAAACAGACGAACAGGTAAATAAACCTATCCGTCTGTATAATTTTAATATGATCTCGTTGCTGCGTTGCATTAACGGCTCAAACCGAATACACGCTTGATGGCTGCAAAGAATACACTGTTTTCTGCTGGAACCTCTTCCACTTTTGGAGCTTCAGTAACAACCGCAGGTTCAAAAACCTCTGGCGCGCTTTCATCAGGCTCGTTTTGCGGGAAGTAATCCAATTCACGGTCTGGACGACTGTATTCGTGAGGACCACGATAAACAGTTGGCAATTCACCAGGCCAGTTGCCGTGCAAACGCACATCCATTGGCGATGTCCATTCCAAAGTATTCGACAACCATGGATTTTGATCGGCTTTCTTACCTCTAAAGATACTTACGAAGAAGTTGTAAAGGAACAACAACTGAGCAAATCCTCCCACGATGGCTGAAACTGTAATCAATTTATTGACATCAGCCCATACGCTGAAATCTTCCATCAAGGTAAACTGGTAGTAACGACGTGGAACACCGGCCAATCCCATGAAGTGCATTGGGAAGAACACCAAATACGCCGAAATAAATGTTATCCAGAAGTGGAAATAACCCAAAGTACTATTCATCATTCTTCCGAACATGCGGGGGAACCAATGGTAAATACCAGCAAACATTCCAAAAATTGC
>CAZZKP010000190.1:0-3139 GCA_964654675.1 uncultured Bifidobacterium sp.
ACCCGCTCCAATTTCAAATCCACTACCATCAACGATTGGTCGCTCTGACCCGCATTGGCCACTACTGCATACTTACCACTCGGGTGAACAAGCATATGTATTGGAAAATCGCCAAGAGAAATTCGACTGCCCAGAGGACTCAATTTCCAACCGTTGGATAAATCCATACTTTGAGAAAAAGCGCACAGATTCGCCAAAAGCAGAATGGCCGCTGCAATTCCTTTTTTAGTTATGATTTTCATAAAATTGCTTTTTTTGATCTGATTCCTCATCCATTGGAGACAACATTTTTACTTCGCGCCAAGGAATTGTATGATTGTATCGGAGCATCGCATCGTCAGGATTGAAAATCCTAACATCGGAACGTAATAATTCGTACGGTGTAAAATCAGGATTTGTTGTAAACCAATCCGCCAACAAGGTCCCAGTCGCATCAAAATGATTTACAGCTGGAATCTCCATCAAATCATACATCGTGCGAATTATGGAACCAAAATTGGCGTGTGTGTGAGAGATATAACCTTTTTTTACATAAGGACCGGCCATCAACAACAAGCTTCGATGCGCATCGATGTGATCAACTCCACCCTGCGGATCGTCCTCCGTTACTATCACCAACATGTTCCTCCAATATGGGGTATGCGATAAAAAATGCAATATCCTGCCCAATCCCAAATCATTGTCGGCCACATAGCTATGAACATAAGGATAACCGTCCGCGGGCCTTGGCTGACTTGTATGATCGTTGGGCAATTGAATCGTAATCACATCAGGCATCGAATCCTGACCATTGAGCCACTTTTCAGTAAATTCGGTTTCAAATTGCTCCACCCGAAATTGATCAGGTATACTGGTATTATAACCCGCATAGTTCCTCGAAGTTTCATTGTATATGGCCGCCGGCATTGGGAAAACTACAGACATACCCGTACCATTCAATGTATCAAACCACTCTTCGCGAACGCCTGAATACTCATTTGCCTCCCCAAAATTATAAATGCTTTTTTTGGATCGTTTGATGGCTTCCCAAAATCCACCCACCTGATTGTAATCTTCTGGGTCCATGGCGCCCGTGGTTCTGGGCATTCTGCGTCCTGGTGACTTAGACAATGTCATAAAGTCGCCCGCATTGGCCGAATTGGTTTCCACATATTCATTGGGCATGGTACCCAACATCCAATGGTGACCATGAATCGATGCATCGCTATCGCAATAAAAATTATCCGAAAAAGAAAACTGCCTCGCGATTTTATGATGATTTGGCGTCACTTTCAACCCTTTCATCAATCTTTTGAGGCTATCTCGCTGAATGGAATCCGTAGGATATTTCCATTGCTGATCGTTGTGAATCATCTTCAATTGACCTTCCAAAGTATATTCACAGTTCACACCAAAACGACTCAAACTTGAATCGCCCAAACCGCCGCCAAGTTGTCCAAAAACTTCATCGTAAGTGCGATTTTCTTTGGTGATATATACGATATGCTTGATGGGTGAATTGGGTCCAAAAAAGACAGAAACGGCAGAATCTCTCACAACGGGCTTCATTGTGTAATTCACAGTTGATTTGCGACCCACCTCCAAATCCAACAACGTGGGAAAAGCCACCCTTTGCAATAATCCCAATTGAATATCACCAATATAAGTTCCTTGAGGTGGTGCTTTAAATCCTACACCTCCATTAGGTCCTGCACCATATCCCCTCGCTGAGGTAATGAGTAATTCTTGCGTCACTGGATTGCATTTCACACGCGTCGCACCCCAACCTGCGGGAATCATCCCCAAATTTTTCCCGGATTTCAATTCCAACGCGGCCACTGCATTGTAACCCAACAAAGCAACATATAACCGACCATTTTTGCGATCGATATCCAACCCATAAGGCATGTAACCTTTGGTATCATCCAAAATCGAGGATGTACGAATGGGCCAAGATTTTAACAGTCGCGATTTCTTCAAATCAATCACTGCGATATCATCGGCTCCGGCTTGAGACACATACGCATATCGATCATCGCACACAATACTATTGGGATGAGATCCGCCAACCACTTCCAAATCTTCAATAAACTCGCCGATGGCAGCGCCTGTTTTGATTTTGTTTGTCACTGTGTTTGTTAGGGTATTGACTATCCAAACCGACATCGACTCATCTGCATTGGGATCGCCCAACCCAGGAATAAAACGCCCCTCCCTTTCAACCCCTTGGATGGATTCTTTGGAATGGGCGCCATAGGCAGGAAAATGCAATAAAAATGAATCTTTGCTCACCTCGTTTACGCCAGGAACAACAGGATAAGCGTACATTCCTACGTTGGCTACCAATAATTTATGATTCTTGGCCGACAACGCAAGGCCAAAGGGAATTCGACCTGTGGGAATCATCGCCTTTAACTGTTTGTTCTTTAATCCGATTCGATAGAGTTGAAACCAAGCACGATCCAAAACCCATAAATCATCATTTACATCATCTACCAAAATATCTGTAACAAAAGCCTCCTTGGGGGCATCGTTATGAAACTGATTCACATCAATACTATCAATCACCTTCTTTAAAATCACATCAAACATCCAAATCTTCCCCTTATCTCCCCCGCTCAAATAAACCACCCGATTGTTGTTTGAAAAACTGGCGCCAACAAACGAAGCCCCTTTGATGATATCAACTCCTTTGCCATCAAATTCTGGAAACCTCCTTACAAGGCTCTCAGTTGCAGCCATCTCAACCAAAGTTACCGCCCCACTGTGCAAAACCACAGCAAATTTGCCATCATCACTTACCGCCAATCCATAGGGCGCACGATGCACTCTGATTTTCTCTCCCACTGGCGATACAAACCTCCCGCTGGGTAGTACGGAGACCCCATTTTCATTGATCTTGCAATATTCCAATCTACCAGGAACTTCGTATTCAACTTGGGCCGAAATCCCACTGGCAAGCATCATAATACAAACCATTTTGAAGATCTTTTTTTCAAGAATATTCATACCCCAAAGAATCGCATTACTTGTGTTTTTAGTATTGAATAATCATCAATCAAATGTTAATTCCAACAAAGACAATCCTAGCCTGGGGTTGTGTAAAAAATCGAAAAGGGAAATCAGAAAAAAGCAAAAACGACAGTTTTCATGGAAATGA
>CAZZKP010000191.1:0-3116 GCA_964654675.1 uncultured Bifidobacterium sp.
AACATAACATAACCAAATCCCATTGACTCTTTTAATTTTCATAATTCGATTGTTCAAAAAATGCTAACATTTTATAAAATCCAAAGATAATGATGTAACAAGTTATAATTTACCAATCTAATCGAAATATGATTGTTTCATTTTTTCACAACACCCATAATACTCCATAACAAACGCAATTGAAATGAGTATTGGGACAGACCATACGACTAGATTTGAATTGTAAAACAACACAGATGGACACTTTTTATTACCTCTCCAATTCGTCGAACCAAGATGCTTACACTGCAATAAAATGCGAAGTAACCGATCTAAAGCGCATCTCAAAGATGGAAGAAGTATCCCTTGGTGACATGGACCATGGCGGGAATCCCCCATTGGTTTTTGTTGATCTTAGATACCACGAAGGCGCCATCGGTGGGTTGCTCGATCCAGAGTGTTTTGTTTACTACGTAATCATAGACATTCATTACAGTAATATTCAAGACTGCATAAGAATGGCTAGAGAAGTAAATATTAGAGATTATCTAAACGCCCCATTCACTGCTTGCGATATACAAGATATAGTCGACAGATACTATCACTGTTTGGCCTTGAGAAAAGCGGCAGACAAGAACAATTTGGTAATCAAGGAAAAGGGCGCACACATCTACATAGAAACACGATCCATTAAACTTCTTGAAGGTTTTGGGTCCTACACTCGCATACACACCGCGGAAAAAATCTATATCGTTTCAAAAACGATCAAAAAAATCCTCGAAATGCTCCCAAATCAGTTTATTCGAACCCATCGATCGTTTGCTGTACACCAAAAACAATTGAGGTCGCTCATGGGCAATACCCTATTGTTGCACAACGGAGAACAAGTAAAAGTCTCAAAATCGGGGCGTCAAATGATTCTCGACCATTTCAACAAAGCAAGCTAAGTCACCCCACTGAAGATAGTTTTGTATCTTCGCTACCATGGAACCCGGTGCGGGCATATCGGTGGTAATTATCGCTTACAATGAAGCCAACAACATTGGTAGTTGTATTGATTCCGTCATTGGAATTGCCAACGAAATCCTTGTGGTTGATAGTTTTAGCACCGACAACACCTGTCAGATTGCCGAATCAAAAGGGGCACGCGTCATTCAACACGCGTTTGAGGGTCATATTCAACAAAAAAACTGGGCCAAAGATCAAGCCTCGTTTGACTGGGTGCTGAGCCTAGATGCAGATGAGTGTTTGTCTGTTTCATTGCAAGAACAATTGAGATTAGCCATTCAAAATGGTCTCATTTTCGGAAAAATCAAAGGCTATTCCTTTTCAAGGTTAAATCATCTTGGTGGGCAGCCAATTCGCGGTTGCGGGTGGTATCCGGATATGAAATTGCGACTTTGGGATCGAAGATGTGGGCATTGGGCGGGCAGAAATCCGCACGACAAGTTCATTCTTGACAAACAGCATCCCTATGGAAGTATTAAAGGGGATATTTTGCATTATACATACAAGGATTTGGCCGCGGTGGAGCGCCAAGCCCTGAAATTTGGCAGAATTGGTGGCTTAGCCCTTCAAAATGAACTCAACAATCACCCCGGTTATTTCTTTCAGCGCCGTTTGCTGCTTTTTTTTCTCCTTTTCAAACTTATCACCTCGGGTTTTACGCGTTTTTTCCGCAATTACCTAATTCATAGCGGTTGGAAATATGGCTATAACGGATTGATGATTTGTTTTTGGCAAGGAGTCGAAGTAACCTATAAATATGGATTTGCTTTGTTTGGAAAAGCAGACAAAGAATGAAGCCCAAATCAACATGCTGTTACCCAAAATTCACCCCCATTTAATTGAAGTTGGTTGTGATGAAGCCGGCCGGGGTTGTTTGGCGGGTCCGGTGGTGGCCGCAGCGGTAATTCTTCCGTCCACCTTCCATCATCCATGGCTCAACGATTCCAAGCAAGTTGGCAAATCCCATCGTAACGCCCTGCGCAAAATCATCGAACAGGAAGCCCTTTTTTGGGCGATTGGCGTTTGCAGTCCCAAAGAAATCGATCAGATAAATATATTGAATGCGAGCATTTTGGCGATGCACCGAGCCATCGAAACATTGGGAACGATACCAGAATTCATTGCAATGGATGGCAATCGATTTAAGCCCTACCCGAATATCCCGCACCAAACAGAGGTAAAAGGCGATGGCAGATTCCTTCACATTGCGGCCGCCAGCATTCTGGCAAAAACGCATCGAGATGAAATCATGGAAACCCTTCACGAAGAATTCCCCCAGTTTGGATGGGATCAAAACGCGGGTTACCCTACAATGGCGCATCGAAATGCCATCCGAACCCATGGGATTACGCCTCACCATCGCAAATCATTCCGATTGCTACCCGAACAACTCAAATTATTTTAAAATCTTCTTGTTGGGTTGATATTTTTTGGCTAATTTATTGACGAAAATTTGTCAATTTTTTAATCAAAAAAATGCACTCTCCTTCTACATCCTCAATTATCACCCACATGGACCTCGACTCATTTTTTGTGAGTGTAGAGCGAATGCGTAACAGCGCCTTAAACGGAAAACCCGTCATCATTGGAGGGAATAGCGACCGCGGCGTGGTGGCCAGCTGCAGTTATGAAGTTCGGGCCTTCGGTGTACACAGTGCGATGCCAATGAAGCAAGCCAAACTGTTATGTCCGGAAGCCATCATCATTCGCGGTGATTCGCAGCTGTATAGCGATTATTCTAAAGATGTAACGGACATCATTGCCGAGTCGGTTCCGCTGTATGAGAAAAGCAGCATCGACGAGTTTTACATTGACTTAACGGGCATGGACAAATTTTTTGGTTCTTGGAAGTTGGCGATGGCGCTCAAGGATCGCATTTTAAAAGAAACGGGTTTGCCTATCAGTTTTGGGGTGGCTAGCAATAAAACAGTAAGTAAGGTTGCCACGGGGACTGCAAAGCCATCAGGGCAAAGGAAAGTGGATTACGGCGATGAAAAACCTTTTTTGGCACCGCTTTCGGTGAGGAAAATCCCTGGGGTTGGCAACGAAACCTATCGCACCTTGCGATCATTGGGGATACAATACATCAAAACGCTGCAAGAAATGCCCATGGAATTGCTCTCGAAGAC
>CAZZKP010000192.1:0-3059 GCA_964654675.1 uncultured Bifidobacterium sp.
TAACAAAAAAGGCGGGGTGACTATCACCCCGCCTTTTCGAAAGTTCGAAGTGAAATTATTTCTTAGATTTTTTCTTATCCGCTGCAAAATCCACTACAATCGGCGTAGCAATACATATTGAAGAATATGTACCCACCAAAACACCCACCAACATGGCTAAGGAGAAACCCTTCAACGCATCACCACCGAACAAGAACAAAATCATTACTACGGTAAATACCGTTGCAGATGTAATAATTGTTCTCGACAATGTTTCGTTGATCGCTGTATTAATTAATGTCGCATCTGAACGCTCCGCCTTATTTTTTGTCAAAAATTCTCGAATACGATCAAATACAATTACTGTATCATTCACCGAATAACCCACTACAGTCAATAATGCAGCAATTAAGTGCTGATCAAAATCTGTAGGGAAAGGAACCACACCATCGAGCAGAGCAAAAACAGCCAATACTACCAGAACATCGTTCACCAAAGCAACCGTTGCACCCAATCCATAGGCCACGCTTCTGAAACGGAAGACGATGTACATGAATATGCCAATCACTGTCAACAACACCAAGAATGCAGATTTATCTCGAGTACTTGTCGCAATGGCCGCACCCACTTTTGATGTAGATAAGATTTTTTCTGGATTCGGTGATTCAAATTTCGACAAAGCACCCATCACTGCCGCACGAATAGAGTCTCTGGCTTCCGCACCTTCAGAGTTAATCATGTAAGTTGTAACAATCCTGAATTGACCTTTGTCACCGAAAGTTTTTACCTCGTTACTTGACTCAGGTAAGTTTTGATCCAACTTTGTAAGAATCTCTTCTGTTTGATAATTTTTCTCCGCATCTAACTGTACGATAAACGCATTTCCTCCCTTGAAATCAATACCTGTGCTAATTCCTCCTTTAACAACAAACGCAACAGCACCCGCAATAATAATTACAATGGAGATCCAATAGTATTTATGACGATTTGTAACAAAATCAATGTTGGTATTTTTCAAGAAATTACGATTCCATTTTGTGTCAAAATCAATTGCCTTTCCTTTTTCAACACGACGATCTAACAACAAACGAGTGATGAACAATGCTGTAAATATTGAACAGAATATACCAATTACAAGAATCACTGAATATCCATAGGCCGGACCTGCTCCAGAGAATGTCAAAATGACACCAGCCATGAAGGTGGTAATGTGGGTATCGATAATCGCAGGCAAGGCATGTCTAAATCCGTCTGAAATCGCCGTTTTGATCCCTTTACCCATGGCCAATTCATCTTTAATCCTCTCGTAAATCAGTACGTTAGAATCCACGGCCATACCCACTGTCAAAATCAATCCAGCCATACCTGGCAATGTTAAAGCAGCGCCAAGACTCGCCAAAATTGCCATGATCAAGAATACGTTCGCCAATACAGCAACAATTGCCATCCAACCCGCTCTATTGTAGTAAAGTATCATAAACAAAACGGTTGACAAAAATCCAAAAATCAAGGAGTTTATACCGTTATCAATGGATGATTTCCCTAGGGATGCACCCACTTGTTCACTCGCTACAATTCTCGCAGGCGCTGGCAATTTACCTGCCTTCAGTACGTTCGCCAAATCATTGGCTTCACGAATATCAAAGTTTCCGGTAATCTGACTGTTACCACCACTAATTTTTTGATTTACCACAGGTGCAGAATATACCCTGTCATCCAAAACAACCGCAATGTATTTGCCGATGTTTCTTCCAGTTACTTGTGCCCATTGTGTACCCGCTTTTGAAGTCATCTCCATAGAAACTTCCAATTCACCCGTGGGTGACGTGTTGACACGTGCGTCTGAGATGATATTGTCTTCTTCAGCAGACAACGCAGCATTTCCATCGCGATCCAATTTCAAGAAATACACAAAATACTCATCTGAATTCACAGCTTCTTTTCCATCTGCGTTAAAATCACGGGGCTTTGCACTGTAAGCCACTTTTGCGTTTTCAACCCTTAATACAGCCGCATAACGCTCATCTTCTAACATTTTACCCAACAATGCACGATCCGCTTTTTTCACAACAGCAACTGCTGAACCTGGTCCATCGTTGCCAAAGGATTTTAGTACTTTCGCCAATGGACTTCCGTTGGCTTCATTCTTTTTCGCATCTTTTTTCTTGTTGTCAGCCACTTTTGGGCTATCCGAAGTCGCAGAAGTTGCTGCCGGAGTTGCGGTAGCATTTGTGGTAGATGCAGGAGCAGATGCAACCGCCGAAGCCGCAGGAGCGCTGTTAACATTGACAACACCCGAATCCATTGTTGCAGAATCTACCGTGGTTGAAACTTCAGGAGCGGCCATTTTACTCGCCTTGTATAAAGCATTTAAAATACGCGTTCCGTCTCTACGCTGACCGTCATTTCCATATACTTCGTAAAACTCCAACTTGGCACTCTTTTCAACCAATTCTTCCATTCTTCGTGGATTGTCCACACCAGGCAATTCAACACTGATACGACCTCCGTCAATTTTCTGAATTGTAGGTTGCGTTACGTTGGATTGGTTGATACGTTTTTCAACCACCTCATAAACTCGATCTACCGCGCTTGTAGTTTCTGTTTTCAAGTAGCCAATTACTTCCCCCTCGGTGCTGTTGCTTTGAATCACGCCTTTGTTTCCTTTGGCAAACAAATTGGCCATATTTCTACTTGGGCTGTTTTTCTTGAAGCTTGCCACAAAAGCATCCACAAAATCAACACCGTTGTCGCGCACCGCGATGTTGGCTTCATCAATCGCACGATTCAAATCACGATCTTTGGAATCGTTCGAAAGCACTTTAACAACAGCGCCTTTATCTACTTCCAAGATTACGTTCATTCCACCGCGCAAATCCAAACCTAAGTTGATTTCACGCTGTTTACATTCAAAGTAGGTGAACCCTGCGATTCCCACACTATAAATTTCTTGATTGCCTAAACTGTCGATGTAACGGCGATACGCTTCTTTGTTATCTCCACCTTTTTCAGCAGCTTTTGCGGCAAAAGCTTTTGCCTCTTTTTCAAATCCTTGGGCTTTCCAAGTAAACGACAACTGG
>CAZZKP010000193.1:0-3053 GCA_964654675.1 uncultured Bifidobacterium sp.
TCTCTGGAACTAAAGTTATTTGAAAAAAATGACCTCAGGACAAATTACCCCAAGTAGGTTTTTAAGATTTTGCTCTTGCTTGATTTGCGCAAACGACGGAGTGCTTTTTCTTTGATTTGACGTACACGCTCACGGGTAAGACCTACCTTTTCAGAAATGTCTTCCAATGTGTGTGCGGCGTTGCCATCCAATCCAAAATAGTATTTCAATACATCGCGCTCTTTGTCGCTCAAGGTAGAAATAACACGGTTGATTTCATTCTGCAACGACTCATTTAACAAAAGCATGTCGGGATTGGGCTCATCGTTTTGGTCCAAAACACCCAATAGTGTGTTGTCTTCACCTTCCGCCAAAGGAGCGTCGATGCTTAAGTGACGTCCAGAGGAACGAAGTGCATTTTCCACTTCAGAAAGAGAAATCTCCAAGGATTCTGCAATCTCTTGCGGTGTTGGTTCGCGCTCCAATTCTTGTTCAAGGCGGGCCGATGCTTGGGTAATTCTACCGAGGCTACCTACTTTATTCAATGGCAAACGTACGATACGACTTTGGTCGGCCAACGCTTGCAAAATGCTCTGACGGATCCACCATACCGCGTAGGATATGAATTTGAAACCGCGGGTTTCATCAAAACGTTTGGCGGCTTTGATCAAGCCCATATTTCCTTCGTTGATCAAATCACCGAGGGTAAGTCCTTGGTTTTGGTATTGTTTGGATACAGAGACAACGAAACGCAAGTTGGCATTCACCAATTTTTCCAACGCAGCTTGGTCGCCTTCCCTGATTCTTCGGGCCAATTCAACTTCCTCTTGGGCGTCGATCATGGAAACCTTTGAAATTTCATTCAGATACTTGTCGAGCGATTTGTTTTCGCGGTTGGTAAATTGTTTTGATATTTTTAACTGCCTCATGTGTTCTTAGTGGTCTAATTAGTGTAATTGAATGGGTGATGTATAATTAGCCTTGCAAAAATACAAAATAAACGTCATATTGTTTTATGAAACTTACGCAAATCGGTCCTCGTTTCACAGTATTTAGTTGGCGATATGGTAGACCAAATAAGCGCCGATGTATGCAATGATTCCATAGATTAGAAACAGGGCCATGGGCCATGTCCAAGAGCCTGTCTCCCGTTTCATCACTGCCATGGTACTCATGCATTGCAGAGCGAAGGCATAGAATACAATCAGACTGAGTGCATAGGGTAGGCCATACAGGGGTTTGCCTGTCTTCGGATTCTGAACGGCTTGCATTTTTTCGATGATTCCTTGGGTATTGTCTTCGTTGGATTGGAAGAGGGTAGCCATCGTGCCGACAAAAACCTCGCGGGCGGCAAAGCTCGTAATCAGGGCAATTCCCGTTTTCCAGTCGTAGCCCAAGGGTTCGATGGCGGGTTCTATCCACTTGCCCAAATGACCTGCGTAACTGGCCTCTAAGCGCAGCGTTGTTTTGATTTCTTCGCCATGCGTTGGATCGAGTTGAGATAAGATTGTTGCCTCTTTTTCCGCGGTTTTCATCGCTTCGCTGGGGCCAAAATTGGAGAGGAACCAAAGGGTCATCGAAATGACAATGATGACTTTACCGGCTTCGGACAGGAACGATAAACATTTGAGCCATGCTTGGTGCAATACTGTTTGTACGCGTGGAATTTGGTAAGCGGGTAGTTCAAGGATGAATTCAGAGGAGGATTTCTTGCCTTGGAACAGTCGAAAAATGAAGGCCAGGATCACGGCGACAACGATGCCTGCCATGTAGGCGGAAGTGATTACAAATGTTTGGGCGTGGAAGGGTCCCCAGAATTGGGAAAAGGGAATGGCTACGGACACGAGCAACACATATACAGGGAGCCGTGCGCTGCAACTCATCAGCGGAACAACGATCATTGTAGCCAATCGTTCGCGCTTGCTTTTGATGCTTCGGGTGGCCATGATGCTGGGGATGGCGCAGGCAAAACCTCCAACGAGGGGGATGATGCTTCGGCCGTTGAGTCCCAATTTGCGCATGATGCGATCGGTGATAAAACTCGCACGGACCATATAGCCACTGTCTTCGAGCAGGCCGATGAGGAAGAACAGGATAAATATTTGGGGGACGAAAACGACGACTCCTTCCATGCCGCCGATGAGTCCTTGGACGATGAAATTGGAGACGAGTCCGTCTGGCAATATTGATTTGATGCTGTTGCTGATGGCTTGAAATGCCAATTCGATGACATCCATGGGTATTTTGGCCAAGCTAAAAACGCCTTGGAAGAGAACCATCATGATGGCTGCGAAGATGAAATAGCCGCCCCATTTGTGGGTTGTTAAACGGTCGATTTTTAAGGTGAGACTTTTGAGTCCCACGGGCCGTTTGGTGGTGCATTTTTTTATGACTTCTTCAATGGAGATATAACGGCGGAGGGTTTCTTCGCTGAGGCCATGAATTTTTGTCCCTTGTTGATATTCATGAAGTCGTTGAGGGAGTTGGGTTGGCGCACCGATGATGTTGGGTTTTGCGGTGGCACTGAAAAGTGATACTACGCAGCCAATATTTTTTTCTTTCCGGGGATTGAATGCGATGCAAGGGACTCCGAGCGCTGCTTGCAGCGCGAGGAGGTCGATATCAATGCCTCTGCGAACCGCAGTATCCGTCATCGTCAACACACAAGCACAGGGGATTTGCAATTCAGCGACTTGACTAAACAAGAGGAGGTTCCGACGAAGATTGGAAGCATCCATCACAAAAATGATCGCCTCCGGTTTGTTTTCATCTGTACGGATCAATTGCTTAACGACCAATCCTTCATCCTCAGATTTGGTGTAAAGACTGTAAATGCCGGGTAAATCCAGGAGTTGGATGGTTTCTTTTCCCACCTTGATTTCGCCATGCATCGCCTCAACCGTAGTGCCTGGCAAATTGCTTGTTTTTTGTGAGAGCCCGGTTAATCGGTTGAATAAGGTGGATTTTCCGCAGTTCGGATTACCAACGAGGGCGAAACTGCTAGGGAAGCTCATGCGGGGTCCAGTTCCAAGGGGGTGACTTCAATTTGATTTGCCTCTTCCTTTCGCAGGCCC
>CAZZKP010000194.1:0-3041 GCA_964654675.1 uncultured Bifidobacterium sp.
GCCTTGTGTAGGTGTCAAGACCAAAGTAACTTAAAGTAAGAATTATGGCAATGAAAAGGCCACCCAGTCCGATATTGTACATCCAATTTTTCACGCCGTTCTATTTTCTCCAAATTTCAATATTTCTCTGATGAATTCAAAAGGTTTATATCCGTTGATTGCTGCCTGGTGGTAAATACAGGTTGCAGGGGTCATTCCCGGCAATGAATTTACTTCGATGATGATGGTTTCTACTTTGCCGTTTTCAAAAATTCTCACGAAGGCATCAATTCTACAATAGCCCGTGACATGGAGTGCCATAGCCACTTGTTGTAAGGTTTTTCGTACTTCGCTGCTGATTCTTTTTTGATCTTCAGGGTCGTTGGAGAACCGAGATGGGGTTAGGTTTTGGCCCTGCCCCGCCAAGAATTTTTCTTCAAGACTCAAAATTTCGCTTTCTGCAAGGGATTCAGAAGGTTCAAATATTTCGTATTTGATGCCACCGTTTTTGTCGAACGAAGTGAGCATGCCACCAGTGACCTCCAGGAATCTCGCGGCTCCCGCTCGGTCAATGAATTGTTCAATGAGAAGTTCTGATTTTTGGGGCATCTCGTCGTTGGGTTTTACGTTAAGCGCCGCGCAAAGCGCGGCGCTTAACGACGCCTCCTGGCGAAAAATTGCCTCCATGAACAAATGCAATTCCTCCGCAGATTTGATTTTTCTTACCGCCGCACTGCATCCATCATCTGCCGGTTTGGCAATCAAGGGAAGTCCATATTTCGACGAGATTTCTTTGCATAATTCCAAACCTCTGTTTTGCCAATCTGATTTGGAAACCAATTGGTGTTCGGCGACCAAAAATCCCTTTTCTCGGAGTTTTTTGTTTGTTTCAAATTTGTTGATCGTAACGGATGAAGCCTCACTTTCACTGCCGTTGAAGTACAATCCAAGTCGACTTAAATCTGCCTGTATGGTTCCATCTTCCCCTGGTCTGCCGTGTAAAGCAATAAACACCCCTTCGCACAAATCGGGTAGTTCTGAAATAGATACTTCACTAGGCTTGTATTTGGGAGCCGTGCCCAATACGGATTTTGTTAATTCGCGACTCTCATCTTGAATTTCTGCCAAAACGGGATTCTCTGAATATTGCAAGATTTTATCTCTGATGTCATCTGCATTGTCCTTCAACATCATGTTGATGGGCAAATGAAAAAGTCTATATGAATGGATATCGCCGGTCAAAAACAATGGGATCGGCTCGAATTCTTCACTGCTACTCAATTTTTCGTAAATATTCCGACCGCTTTCCATTGAAATGTGCCGTTCGAAACTGTATCCGCCCATGACCACCGCAATTTTCTTTTTCACCGCTGAAGAGCCGTGGCTATTGGATAATAAATCTTGACTCCGCTGCATTAAGGCCTCGTATTTTTGACCTTTGGGGTGGCTTTGGATTCGCGCTCTCAATGAATTGAAATAAATCAACGTCAAGAAAGCACTCGGACTCAACCCGATTTCGGCCGCTTGGTGGAAAAAGAACGATGATGGCATCATGCCGCTCGTTGTATTGGGATCGTTCAAGAAAATCTCACCTTTATTGTCGATGAAACCATCAATTCTGGCATATACCTCAAAGCCAAAGTGATTGTATAACTGACAACATGAAAGTCGAATATCGTCTATGAGTTCGGGGGTTACTTCGATAGGTGTGACTTTGTTACTTAACCCCGGTAAATATTTGCTTCGATAATCAAAAAGGTCACTGTTTTTCCTGATTTCAGTGGGAGGTAGCGCAAAGGGAGAACCTTCTTCGTTGGCAACCACGATGCAGCTAAATTCTTTTCCCTCAATCAAAGATTCAATCAAAACGATGGATTCACTATCTGTTGATTGAAGATGGATGTGATCCGCTTCTTTGAGCCTACTCTCGATGTAATTCATCAAATCATCCGGCAAATGGAAAACGTGACCATCGGCGATCAGTGGCAATCCCAATCCGCTGCGCAAGTCGGTGAGTTGTTTGATGTATATGATTTGGGCTTCAGTATCCATTTGTTGCCATTGTTGTTGCGTCAATGCCAAATGGAAAAAAGCCAAATTCATGGCATCACAAAATGCATCAAAATCGGGGTGTTTGAGGATGCTAACACCCAAGGAAGATCCCTGATGTGCGGGTTTGATGACGAATTTCTCGCCGTATTCAATGTTGAATTGTACGAACAAGGATTTTCTGTCGTCTTCCGACAAAGAAAACCATGTTTTTTTCGATACTGTGTTGAACTCGTTCACAAACAGACCGGCAGTGGTCTGAAAATCTTTTTGGGTGGCCTTGTTGATTCCTAAGGCAGAAGGCAAAATGCCTGAGCCAGAATACGGGATACCATACCATTCGAGCAAACCTTGAATGCTGCCATCTTCGCCATGTGTGCCGTGAAGCGCAAGGAAAGCAAAATCAAAATAGGCGGAAAATTCGTGCGCGTCGAGGGGTGTGCCAATCTCGCGCAACAAGTCTAATTGGGCATTTCTATTGTTTTCAAGGCTTTTCAAACTTTCTGCATATACTTGAAAGCCATGCGGCAAATCGGGTAAGCAGTTGATTCGTTGCCCGGATTCTGAATGGAGAAATGTGGGTGGATAGAAATCGCGAATGCTCCCTTTGTAAACATGTTGCCAATGTAGAAGGCAGAAGTTGCCAAATGAGTCAACAAAAATGGGGATGGCCTCAAAAAGTTCTTTATTCAGGTTGTCGTAGACCGTTCTACCGCCCGCAAAAGATACTTCTCGCTCTCGCGACTGTCCACCAAAAAAGATACCTACCTTGATTTTTTGCATACGCTAATTCCCACAAATTTAATGTCAGTTGCACTTCGGTTCACTGCAGTTCTGCACAAAACGTAAATGTGTTTTTCTCTTTGGGCATTATTGCAAATAAAATGGGGTTTACCGCTTTGATTTCGTTATTTTGCAGCATGAAGGCAGAAATCTTTTTAGCCAATGATGTTACGGCATTTGGCAATACCAAATTACCCGCCAATATTGCCAATTTTTGGAACCAAAAACCC
>CAZZKP010000195.1:0-3041 GCA_964654675.1 uncultured Bifidobacterium sp.
CGAGCTTGGTCTTGCGAATTCGAATCAGCGGAAAGCCTGGCAATTCCATGACATCGTAGGCAATCCGTTTCGAAATCCCCATCACATCCGCTACGTCTTGAGGTCTCATCACCAGCGGGAATTCCGTTTTGTCTTTCATCTCTCTCACCACCTTTTGTTTTATTTAGAAACAAAATGTTTCATTTGAGTATAAAAAAATATGTCGATTTTGTGAAACATTTTGTTTCATATCGACATATTACGACATTTTTTGTTGCATTGCAATACTTTTCTGAATTATTTTTAACTTTTTATGCTATACTGTGTACTACCATGTAACATATTGAAAGAGTGATGAATATGACAGCAAAATTTGGAGACCGGATTCGACTTCACCGATTGGTCAAGAAATTGACAAGAGCCGAATTTGCAAAAATGTTTAATCTTTCAGAACAAGCTATCGGACTGTACGAGCGCAGCGAACGTCAACCGACATATGAGAATCTCGTAGCAATGGCAAACTTCTTTGGTGTTACAACTGATTATCTATTAGGACATGCCCCTCTGAGCGATGCCGAAAAGTTTTTAACAATGATTGATTTGACCGACGCGGAGATTTTACAAAAATGCCAATTGATGCTGGACGGTAAGCCATTGTCAGAGGAAGAAGCGAAGTGGTTTATTTCGATGGTGCGCTCTCACCGGAATCTGTATGATCCGGACAAGAAATAGGTTTCAAGTCGATACCCAACAGTTCGGCAAGTTCACGGATGTCAATAATCATGGTGCTCTCCTTTTATTTTAATGCGAACATTTATTCCTATATTTTGTATATCATTATATGTAATGACGATTTATTTGTATATAGCAAAATCACAAAAAATAAAATTTTTTTTTGCGATTTGCGAATAAAGCGATAGAAAGTGGTGAATACTATGAAGGGGTCTGTCTTTAAGCGAGGCAAGACGTACAGCGTTTCCGTCAATCTGTACAAGGATGAAAACAACAAATGGGTAAAGTCACAAAAAGGCGGATTTCGAACGAAGCGTGAAGCGGAAGCGTATTTGACGGAACTGATTGCCAAAGCGAATCGCGGAGAACATGCGGAGTTTGAAAATATGACCGTTAAAGCGTTTCTTGAGTTGTGGCTGGAGCAGTATTGCCGGCATAACTTAAAACCGTCTACGTTTGAAAATCGCAAAAATCTAATTGAAGCGCGAATCATTCCAGGAATCGGACACTACCTTTTGGAAGATGTAAAGCCAATACACTTTTCAAAATTCTACACCGACTTGCAAAACAAAGGTTATTCCAATGAATATATCCACTCCATGCACTCATGCCTGCGGGCTGCGTTCCGTCATGCGGTAAAGTGGCAGCTGGCGCCGAGATACATGATGGAGAATGTGGATGCTCCAAAATTGAGCAAAGTAAAAACGATTCAGACTTGGACCTTAGAGGAAGCCTCGACGTTCCTAAAGTATACAGAAAGCATTGAACATGACTACCGGCACATCGCTTATGTATTGGCCATTTTCACAGGCATGCGAAAAGGCGAGATATTGGGCCTTAGATGGCAGGACATTGACTGGGATAAGAAGACACTTCAAGTTGTTCAGACCGTGTACAAAACGCTAAAACACGCACCTTCCATCCAAGCACCGAAGACTGCTGGCTCCATTCGCTCCATATCCATTCCTGACAATGTGATTGACGAGTTAAGGATTCACAAAAAGAAGCAGAATGAAATGCGTCTCAAATTCGGCAGCGCGTACAATAACAATGATTTGATATGTCCCCGTCCGGATGGCTTGCCAATGGATCCGCGAGGCATCAATGAGCATTTTGATGAGTGCATACGAAAATCGGGACTCAAGAAAATCCGTTTTCATGATTTGCGCCACACGCACGCCACCATCATGTTAAAACTTGGCGAGCATCCGAAAGTTGTCAGCGAACGCCTCGGACACAAAGACATTAACATTACATTAAACACCTACTCGCACGTCATGCCCAATATGCAGGAAGATGCAGCCAAGCGATTGTTTGAAGCCTACAAGAACATCGGCAAATAGCCGGTGTTTTTTTATTTGATTTCATATTGCTACAAAATTACTACATCAAGCGAAAATTTGAACATCTACTCATTTTGTTGTGAAAATAAAAAGTGCCTCAATCCCTTATATTATCGGGCATTGAAGCACTTATGCGGTCGGGGGGATTTGAACCCCCATGAGCTTTCGCTCGCCACCCCCTCAAAATTGTAGAACACGTTTTGTTTCGTTTCGAGTTGTGTAGAAAAGCCTTATTTTATTGGGTTTGTGGCACCTTGCAAATCGTTTCAAGTCGCAAAAATTTAATAAAAACCATTTAGAGTTACTACAAAATTACTACATTCATCATTTTGCATATTGCGTAATTCAAGTTTCTACACTAATATGAAAATTACCAAATCGAAGGGAAATGATAAAAATGATTTATGTAATTTTAATCACTGGTGCGCTTGTCATTTATTTATTGTTCATTGGAGTCAAAATGGAAATAAAGAAACAAGAGAAATTGAGACAAAAACAAGAACTAAAACGAGCTCAAATTCAAACGGAGTCAATTATGGATTTAGATGTTGAATTTGATTATGACCTTGAAGTTGTCGGAGTCACTTATGACAATCCGGACGGAACCAGTCGTCAATCCATTTTGGAACAGTGCAACGAAGCAGATGATGTTGAAATCAAATGGGTACCAATCAATGGCTATCCGAATGCACTTGAGGTAAGCACTGCAAAAGGTTGTATCGGGTATATCAGCGAACGTGATAACAAAGAAATTGTGAAACAATTGAAAAAAGGCGCCACCATTGACCAACCTTATATCAGTAGTTTGGAAAAGAACAAAAGAGGAATCATTGATTGCTATGTAAGTTTTACTCTAATAAAAAAAGCCCCCACCAGCCGAAGCTGATGGGGTAAGTGTGGAGGAAAAAGTGCTATTCAAAAATTGCCGTTGCCGCGGCGCCTTGATTACAGTTCTTTCTGACCGGACAGTTTCCGGCACACATTGGC
>CAZZKP010000196.1:0-2971 GCA_964654675.1 uncultured Bifidobacterium sp.
AAAAAAACTATGTAATTGTTATATATGTGTTACGATTTTCAAAAATTGTTCCAAATATTATTCAATTTTCCAATTGTATGGTTCTTGCCGGAGGTATAGCGGGCGACAGTCCACTTTTCTTCAATATTACTTGTCCACTTTGATCACAGCAAAAGGCCAAAAATCCTTGGGCCAATCCGGAATAGCCTTGCAAATCATAACCCACAATGGGACGGATGAAGGGATATTGTTTGGCGTACACTTGGGATTGATAGGGCAAATGATATTCCCTTGAAACGGGATGTTGCACTTCCAACACTTTGATCTGCTTTCTGTTGAACTTGGCTAATGTGTCGCCGCGATCCGCAATCCAGTTAGAACCCACGAACCCTAGCGCTCCGGGGTTTCTTTTTACAAAGTCAAAAACGCCTTGAGGCGATGCGAATTGGACAACCTGCGGCAAAGACAGTTTTGCACTTGATTTCGCTGCATTCTTTTTATAAAACTCCTCTAAGTCATTATAAATAAGGTCGTTCTTCACCATCGCAAACACCAGCTTACCATTTCCTCTGCTCCATGCCGAACATTTTCCTGATAGCATCCAACAAAGAGAATCAACAGAAATTCTGCCATTTGGATTGCTTTGATTGACGATAAACGCGGTGGACGCCATTCCGATATCGTGGGACCTTACTTTTATTTGTCGTGATTCCAATGCATCAATCATCGCAGAATCAAAGGCGTGATTGATATAAAGGGCGGTAATTTTCTTGTCCCTCACCCCTTCCAACAAGGCGATGGGAGCCATGAATTTGGGGGTAATGTGGGCTTTGGGATACAAATCATGAAATCGATCAATCAACTGAACAAACAATAAGCTGTCGTTGATATCCAAAGCAATCTCCAACTCCCCTTTGGTTGGAATATCGTTGTGTTTGCCTTTGTGCTCCATGTCCAAGCATGCCGAGAACAAAGTCGCCGCGAAAACCAAAAATAGGAATCTCTTAATCCTGCGATGCATGTCGTCCTTTTTTATACAGCAAATACCCATTCACCGCCCTGAACAATCCCCACAAAAACAAAAATCCTACGATGGGCAATGGGCCATATCCCCAAACATCAATGTTGTCTTTTAGGTAAAAAACAATGGCAAACGACCAAAAAGCAGCGGCACTTATCCAATGATACCAATGGTTGGTTTTTAACATACTACAAAAATAAACGAAAAGGGGCCCACAATGTTTTGTAGACCCCTTTATTCCCAAACAATTTGGGCGTTATTAATTACATCTTATTTTACCATCATCGTTTTGCTTACGCTATTACCACCTGCAATGAGGGTATAAGTGTAAACACCACTAGATAAAGTATCTGCATTGATCACCAATTCGTGGTTTCCTTTGTACAAACCACTGTATTTTTGGGTTTGAACCAAGGCACCCATCGCGTTGCGAACTTCCAAGGTAACATCACCAGGGGTAGTTAAGTAGATCAATACTTTTGTAGAGCTGCTGAAAGGGTTTGGATAGTTTTGGTTTACAACCATCACGTCACCTGTATTGGGTTGATCAACAGAAGCAATACCAATTTTACCGGCCAAAATTTCAGAAACTGGGATGGCTTGATAGTTAATCACGTTCAATACTACAGGGTGGTTACCAAAGTTAGCACTGTTGTTTTGCAAGTTTGTTCCTGCAATCTCATCTTGCTGCCAGTGCATGTGGACGAAACCATCAGCCACGCGACAGGTAGAAGCGAAATCATCTTCTTTGCCAATCACCTGAGTCACGTTTTGAGATTGACTCCAAGTAGCACCTCCATCGGTTGAATAAACGATTCCGATATCGCGGAAATTTGCGCCCAAATCAGAGATATCCAATTCAACTGGAATGCTGTACAGACAGAAGATATTTCCGTTGGCATCAATTGCCGATGAGGGCTGGCGGAGGCAAGAGGTATTTCCCAAACGGGCTACAGTACTCATTCCTGAAGGCACTGCACCACTAGATAGGGCAGAGTAAGTAGGTTGTTCCATTTTATTCACACCATCGCCATCAGAATCAAACGCAGCACCAGAGGCAATCAACGAAGTCTTGTCGGTTGCTTCTGACCAATGCATCATTCCTTGCAAGCCAGGGTAAAAGCTGTAGCTCTGATCGGTTGTATCCGTATCCAATACACGACCTAAACCCCAAAATACATGAAGTTTGTTGTTTTTATCAATGATCACATCACAAGTACCGTCGTTGGTATAGGGCGTATCAGTCATTAACTGTTTTCCCGTCCAAGGTGCATATTTAAAAGTATCCACGATGATACGAGTAAAGGTAGTTCCACCATCGGTACTTTTCCATGCCACAACGCCTTGCAGCAAATCTGCATTCACGATGGCTACGGTATTTCCTCTGACATCAATTGAGTATTGATCCGCACCACCATTATTGGTCAAAGTGCTATCAAAACCTGGCAACGAAGTGTGTTGCTTATCCCAGGTTACACCACCGTCTTTAGAACGACTGTATACCATCGGAGCGAAGACACCCTTTCTCTTAGGGGCACGTGCTTCACCAGGGGCAGCAGAATCTGTGTAAGAGCAAATCAAGTGAATTACATCGCCGTTGTTGGCAGTTCTTGCCCAAATGGGCTTGTATGGGGGCTCTTTGAGGATATTTGTTACGGTGTTTGGGCGTGAAGACGCTGAACTGCTGGTTGTCATGTAGAAACCACCACTCGTAGCATCGTGACCGATGGTAAATACGCTTCCGTTCGACAAAACACCTACGTTTGCCCAACCTGTTCTCACGTTTTCAACACGGTTACTATCAGATGGCTGCCACTTTCCTGCGGCACTACGGAAATTGTACCCGCTTCCGCGACCTGGGAAACCCACTGCATCAGAAGTTGAAGTGGTCCAAGCGGCAGATACAGCACCATCCGCATGCATGGCCAAGCGGTGAGGCATTGCGTAATTTGACTGCAAATCATAGTAGGT
>CAZZKP010000197.1:0-2956 GCA_964654675.1 uncultured Bifidobacterium sp.
CGGGTGAAACTCCAAATTATGGCGGATATTACACCCAAGGGGAAATCAAAGAAACCGTGAGTTATGCCAAAGCTCGGGGCGTTAGCATTGTCCCCGAAATTGAAATGCCAGGCCACTCCTCTGCCGCATTGGCCGCCTACCCCAACCTCAGTTGTAGTAAAATGCCCCAATTTGTTGTCCCCGGCGGCAATTACCCCAAGACCAATTCTTCTGTTTTTTGCGCGGGAAACGATGCCACTTTCGCCTTTTTGGAGGACATCCTCGACGAAGTCATGTCGCTGTTTCCAGAATCCCAGTATATCCATATCGGTGGCGATGAAGTCGATAAATCGGCATGGAAAAACTGCCTCATGTGTCAGCAACGCATCAAAGTCCTAAAGGAAGTCAGTAGTTCGATGGGCGCCAACAACGACATCAACGACTGGAGCCACCCCGAAGATCGTTTGCAAAGCTATTTCATCGCGCGGATGGAGAAGTATTTGAATGCCCACGGCCGAAATATCATAGGCTGGGACGAAATTCTCGAAGGCGGTTTGGCCCCCAATGCAGCGGTGATGAGTTGGCGGGGCGTAACAGGCGGTATTGAGGCTGCGCAGATGAAACACCCCGTGGTAATGACACCGGGTTTCCCATGCTATTTCGACCACTACCAAGGTGAACCAAGCAGCGAACCATTGGCCTTTGGCGGAATGAACACGCTGAAAGACGTGTACTACTTTAGACCCATACCCAATGATCTCAAAGGCGAATTTCAACCCTATGTGGTCGGTGCACAAGCCAATGTTTGGACGGAATTCATGAAGGACTTCAAACAAGTAGAATACATGATTTTACCCCGAATGTTGGCCCTGAGCGAAGCGTTGTGGACGGGCTCAAGTTCCAAACAAGCTTACAAAGTGGGAGAAAACCCAGTAGAAATGGGCAACCGGAACATCGACACCGCTTTTGCGGATTTTTTAGACCGTGTTCTGATTCATGAATCATTTGGAAATTTCGCAAATGTAAAATTCGCACACAGTCAATATGGCATCAAACCCAAGATTGAGACAGGCCATGATACCATTTGGGTTGAAATGTCCTCTGCCTCAGGTTATGCACCGAGGGGATTGAACGGCAAGCCCGATCAGATTGCCATACAAAAATCACGGGCGGGGATGGCTTGGGAAGAATTGCCCACACATACCGACAATGAGAATCCGATTGCAAAGAGCAAAAGTGGCGGTGTCCCTGTGTCTGAGTGGACCCAAATCGAAAAGTTGTACCCAGGAAAATCGGGACCGAAAATCGCTGTCACTGAATCGTCCGACATCCATGGTTATTTTTCACAAAACATCAATCAATCGGTATCATTGAGCTTCCGCAAACATCTGGGCTTTGGCAAGTCGATTCAACTCAGCACCCCCCCAGATTCGCGATATCCGGGTCATGGAGAGGGCACTTTGTGCGATGGATTGGTGGGTGGAAATTACTTGGGGGCTCATTGGTTGGGATTTTATGGGAAAGACGTGGTCGCCGTGATGGACTTAGACACCATTACGGATATTCAGTCGATTACTTTGGGTACTTTATCCGTAGAACCCAGTTGGATTTTCGCTCCCACAGAGGTACAAATCGAGACCAGCATGGATGGAAAAAGTTGGGAATTACATCCAATGCCCATGCCACAGCGCATGTCCGTTTCATCCGATACGGTGATGTTTAGCGGAGGAAAATCCATGGTCAACAGAACAACCCAACTCGGCAATAAGCGCTTCACTTTTGATGAGATTTGGGGTAGAACCGTGGCCGACAATCATATCCATTTCACGGTCAATTTGCAACCAAATCCGATGCCCGATGCCCCAGCATTTCAAGCCCGCTTTATCCGAATCACCGCCAAATGCCGCATGTCGTTGCCGTCAAACCACCCCGGTGTGGGCAACCCCGCTTGGATTTTCATCGATGAGATTGTGGTAAAGTAGACCCTATTTTATCGGATTTTTTTTCATCAAAACAATTGAGAGCATCAACAAGTCAATAACTTTGACGAAGAAACAATGACAGTGGTTCAATGTCGACTTCATGATTGACGATTCACTGAACAGATTGAATGAATAACGGGAATCCTGAAATGCAAAAATTGAAAGTCCTTTTTCAAGCAAATCTATTCAAGCAAGTGCTTTTCGCGTTTGGCATCTTGAGTATCTCCCGATTGATTTGGTTTGTCGCGAATGTTTTTTGGCTTCCTCCGATTGGCATAGACGAGTATCTCTATGCGCATTTGGTGGGCATATACTTTGATATTCCGGTGGTTATTGGATTGTTTCTTCCCGTTTGGATTTGGGTGATATTTGGTCATTCCTGGAGAGAAAAATTCCCAGCCGTAAACCGCATAGTATTTGTCATTTCTTCAATGACCGTGTTGATTTTCAATGGGATCGACACTGGATATTCGCAGGTCACAGCAAAACGCAGTGGCTATGAGTTGTTTGATACTTTGGGCGACGATGCCAATCGTTTTGCGCCGTACTTGATTGACAATTGGTATATCATTTTGGGGTTGGCCGCGATGGGGTATTTCATTTACAGGTGGGTTCCAATTCGCGGCCAATATCCGGATATCAATTTTGGGATGAGGCCGCTTCGCGGCCTCATTGCCACACTGACCTTTGCAGCCATCGGTCTGCTTGGTTTCCGCGGTGGATTCCAGCTCCGACCCTTGAGGGCCATCGATGCATCCAATTTTGTACAACCCGAAATCGCTCCACTCGTCACCTCCACACCCCTTCAAATCATTAGTACCTGGCAACGAAATGGCCTGCCCGATTTCGACTTTCAAGTTCAATGGCCAAATGACAGGGATACCCATCCTAATGGTAGTCGTAACATGGCTAACAGCAATAGCAATAGCAATAGAAATACCACCAACAACGAAAAATCCAACAACAACAGCCCCAAAACCGCCCGGAATACTACC
>CAZZKP010000198.1:0-2895 GCA_964654675.1 uncultured Bifidobacterium sp.
CAGCAGTTGCGGAAGCGCAGTTGTTGATGTTGGCATCGCACAACATTTTGAACCCAGCAAATGGTGCACCGATTACCGTTCCTTCTCAGGATATGATCTTGGGATTGTATTACATCACCAAAGAGCGTAAATCAACCCCTGAACATCCTGTGAAAGGTGAGGGTTTAACATTCTATGGTGCTGAAGAGGCGATTATTGCTTACAACGAGGGACGTGCCGAATTGCATTCAAAAGTGAAGTGTAAGGCAACCGTGTTGGAAAATGGCGAGTTGGTTGAAAAGATCATCGACACAACCATTGGCCGTATTCTATTCAACCAAGTGGTGCCAAAAGAAGTTGGATACATCAATGAATTGCTCAAGAAGAAGAATTTGCGCGATATTATTACCAATATCATTCGTTTGAGTGGTGTTGCTAAGGCCGCAGATTTCTTGGATAATATCAAGAATTTGGGATTCCACTACGCATTCAAAGGCGGATTGAGCTTTAACTTGAGCTATGTTAAAATCCCTGTTGAGAAAGAACAGTTGGTTAGCAAAGCGATGGAAGAGGTATTAGAAATCCAGTCGAATGCGGATATGGGATTCATCACAAACAACGAGCGTTACAACCAGGTGATTGATTTGTGGACACGTGTAAACAATCAGTTGGCTCGTGTCTTGATCAATGATTTGCAGAACGAAGACCAAGGGTTCAATCCAATTTATATGATGTTGGATTCTGGAGCCCGTGGTTCAAAGGAGCAAATTCGTCAGTTGGGCGGTATGCGTGGTTTGATGGCGAAGCCTCAAAAGAACACCGGTGGTTCTGGTGGTGATACCATTGAAAACCCAATTATTTCTAACTTCAAAGAAGGTTTGAATGTATTGGAATACTTCGTATCTACACACGGTGCTCGTAAAGGTTTGGCTGATACGGCGTTGAAAACTGCGGATGCGGGTTATTTGACTCGTCGTTTGCATGATGTAGCGCAGGATGTTGTCATTACTGAGCCTGACTGTGGTACTTTGAGAGGTATTGCGATGAGTGCTTTGATGAATAACGATGAAATCGCGGAACCTTTGTACGAACGTATTTTGGGTAGAACTGCTTTGGATCAAGTGTATCATCCAAAAACAGGCGAGTTGATCGTATCTGGAGGTCAGGAATTGACAGAGGAAATTGCACAAGCCATTGAAGATGCTGGCATTGAAGAATTGGAAATTCGTTCGGTGTTGACTTGTGAAACCTTGACAGGTGTTTGTGCGGCATGTTATGGTCGTAACTTGTCGACGGGTAGAATGGTTCAAGCCGGTGAGGCAGTGGGTGTAATTGCAGCACAGTCTATTGGTGAACCAGGAACACAGTTGACATTGCGTACTTTCCACACGGGTGGTGCGGCGTTGAACATTGCTGCGGAAAACACTTTGACTACCAAGTACGAAGGTGTAATCAGTTTCGATGGAATGCGTACGGTAACCAAATTCGATACCGATGAAAACGGCGAAGCCAAGAATTCGGAAATCGTATTGGGTCGTTCCGGTGAGGTGCGTGTTTTGGATCCAAAGACCAAGACAGTGATTACAACCTACAATATTCCCTACGGTGCTGTATTGATGGTAAAAGAAGGACAAAAAGTGAAAAAAGGCGATGTGATGTGCACATGGGATCCTTTTAACACATTGATTATCTCTGATATTGATGGTACCGTAACGTATGAAAACATCATCGAGGGTGTGAATATGCGTGAAGAGGGTGATGAGCAAACGGGATTGTCTGAATTGGTGATTGTTGAAAGTCGCGATAAAACGAAGGTGCCTCAGTTCCGAGTAGAAGGAAACGATGAAGTAACCAAAATATTTAACATGCCTACGGGAGCGATTTTGGTTGCCAAAAAAGGTTCTACGGTTAAAGGCGGTGATGTGTTGGCGAAAATTCCTCGTTCAGCGACCAGAACTCGTGATATCACGGGTGGTCTTCCTCGTGTGACAGAATTGTTTGAAGCACGTAATCCATCCAATCCAGCGGTTGTTGCCGAGATTGATGGTGTTGTTACCTATGGTTTGTCTAAGCGTGGTAATCAGGAAATCATCATTACGTCGAAGGACGAAGAAGTGAAACATTACCAAGTGCCATTGTCTAAGCACATTTTGGTTCACGATGGCGACTACGTGAGAGCGGGTCAGCCTTTGAGTGACGGTGCCATTACACCTCAAGATATTCTTCGCATCGAAGGACCTGCTTCAGTACAGCGTTATGTATTGAATGGTATTCAGGAAGTATATCGTTTGCAGGGTGTAACGATCAACGACAAGCACATTGAAGTCATTGTACGTCAGATGATGCAAAAAATGGAAATCGTTGATCCAGGCGATACACGTTTCTTGGAAGGTGAAATTGCCGACCGTTGGACCTTGCGTTTGGAGAATGACAACATTTGGGATAAGAAGTTTGTAACGGACCCAGGCGATAGCACAAATATGCATGCCGGACAAATTGTGAGTTTGAAAGATTTACGTCAGGAAAACAGCACGTTGCGTCGTCAGGACATGAAGTTGGTGCAATATCGCGATGCGGTTTCAGCTACAGCGACTCCGGTGTTACAAGGTATCACTAGGGCATCATTGGGTACTCAGAGTTTCATGAGTGCTGCATCGTTCCAGGAAACCACCAAAGTATTGAATGAAGCTGCAATTTCGGGTAAGATCGACGAACTGAGAGGTTTGAAAGAGAACGTAATTGTGGGTCATTTGATTCCTGCGGGTACTGGTTTGCGTAGATTCCAGGAAGTAATCACTGGATCTAAGGAAGAGTACGATCGTATGATGGCTGCAAAATATGATGAAGCGGAAGAGGTAGCTGCAGAGGCTTAATTTTCAATCGTTTAGAAATATTTTACAAACAAAGAGGGCGGCC
>CAZZKP010000199.1:0-2887 GCA_964654675.1 uncultured Bifidobacterium sp.
ATCGGGTACCTGCAAGGGCGGAGCCTTTTTTGGTATTGAGTTTTCTCCAGGGGAGGATTTTTTGTTGGGGGGTATAGTTTTCCAGGGGGGCTTCAGCGCCTTCGGCGCTGAAGAACTTTCCAACCAAGGCCGACGCAAGCGTGACCTTGATTTGTGTTCCTGTATACGGGTTAAACGTTTCTATCTGGTCGTAGTCGATGTCTTTCCCCACCGCCAACGCTGTATTGCTCGGCAATGTCCATGGCGTGGTAGTCCAAGCAAGGAAATACTCATTCTCTGTTCCCTGCACCTGAAACTGCGCCACGATGGTGGTGTCCTTCACGTTCTGGTAGGTACCCGGCTGATTCAATTCATGACTTGAAAGTCCCGTCCCGGCAGCCGGTGAAAACGGTTGAATCGTATAGCCTTTGTATAAATAACCTTTGTCGTAGAGCTGCTTTAACAAATGCCATAAACTCTCGATGTAGTTGTTTTCGTAGGTCACATATGGATGATCTAAGTCCACCCAATAGCCAATTTGTCGGGTTAAATCGTCCCAGCGATCTTTGAACATTAGGACGTCGGCACGACATTCTTTGTTGTAGTCTTGCATCGAAATTTTGGTCCCGATGTCTTCCTTTTTGATGCCCAAACGCTTTTCAACTTGAAGTTCAATGGGTAAACCGTGGGTATCCCAGCCGCCTTTTCGAGCAACTTGAAATCCTTGTTGGGTTTTGAACCTACAAAATATATCCTTGATGGCACGGGCCATTACGTGGTGGATGCCCGGCATACCGTTGGCGCTTGGAGGCCCCTCAAAGAAGGTAAAACTCGGCGCACCATTCCGTTGATCAACACTTTGCTGAAACACCGATTCTTGCTCCCAAAAGGCAAGTATTTCCGCTTCAATTTGCGGCCAATTTAATTGTTTGAGTGTAGGATACATTCGCGGTTGAACTGAAAAAGTACAAATTTACTGAATTCCTAGGGAAACAGAGTTGGGATAATCTATCGGCTTTAAAGAACCACCGACATTAGTCTGTAATTACGATAATTTCGGAAATCTTGGTATCCAAATAGTAATCTTTTGTGGCGATTGTTCGTTTGAATTGTTCCGTATTTCCTTTTGAATCTGTGACTTCGAAATCGTAATTGAAAGTGGTAGATCTCAAGTAGTTTGGATCCGATGCATCTTGAGTACTTTGAAATGTAAAAGATCTGTTTTCACCGGTAGCGAGAGAAAAGCTATAGTTACTTGTATCAAAAGGTGTTGATGTATTTCCCGATTGAATACGAACAATCATCGTTTTTACGTGGATTGAATCTGTTTTGTCGTTTTGTATCGTTTGCGATATCTCTTGAATAATTGTCCGGGGGCCAAATGGTTCGCAAGATGCAAAGAACGTTGTTCCTGTAATTGCGAGAATGATACATAGAATTTTTATCGGTTTCATGGTGTTCAGATTTTTACCCTAACGGACAAGCCCAGAGAATAAATTTGGTTTACAGTTTTGACGGTGATTTGTTGATTGGATAATTCGTCCCGTTTGTAACTCGTGATGGTAGGCGTAATGTTTTCTTTGGTAAGTAATGTTTCTGTCTTGATAAAGTCAGAATAACTTGAGATTCTTGAATAGCTTACAGAAGCAGTGACTTCGATATGCTTTTTGATAGGATAAATATATTGAACGTGACCATTCACGGGCAAAAAGGGGTGTTTTATGTTGGGAATAAGACGATATTTTTCCTCGAGTAAACGGTTGTTTCCAACGGGTTTATTTTGAAAAGTTGAAAAGCTATCAACATAGATAGCATCTCGATTTTGGGTTGACATCCCCCAACCAAGGCCACCGCCAATTTCAAAATTGCCTTTTTTGTAGGGAATTAGGAATCCAATTTCATTGAGGAGATAATTGCACGACAGATTTCGATCCATTTTACTATGGTAGGAATAGCCCCATTGATATTTTGCACTGGGTTGGATATGGAAGCCAACGGAATTCCAGATTCCCTGTCCCAAATTATTGGGAAGCGGTACACGGGATTCTTGATTGTTTAGAAATTTTGTTGATAGGGCTTGACTCATCCCGTAAACACCATTTGCGGTGAAAATGAATTGGTATTTTTTCTGATAATCTGCAGACAAATAGGGTGTTGGGTGTTCATTGATTGGCAGGGGTATGTCTTCCAGTTGCTTTGCTGTCACTTCACCTCCTAAGATTGCGTAGTTGTGTGTATCCAAGGTTACAACCTCAGATAACTTGTTGATAGCAAAGGAATTTGGAACAACGTATCGTGCATGACGTTTTGCGAGCATACTTACGGCCCCCGCATATGCGTCGATGTTTATGAAGATGGCGTGATAGATGATTGCGATGAGAAAATTCCGTTCTTGGTTGTTGGGTGATGACAATAAAAAATACGTGATGGTTGGCGAACTTGTAGTGCTAAATAGCAATGGGTACGCTGTCAATTTGACCTGAGGAATGGCAATGTTTCTCATGTATCCCAGAGAGTCTTTGATCTGCAGAATGACAATTTTCCCTTTCACTCTTTTGTAGGTCAATTGCGGCTGTTGGGAGTCGTTGTCAAGATATTCGAGTTGAACGGGTCGTTCAATTTGGTTTTTTATTTTGTTGTCATGAACCCGCATTTCCGTTTTGGCCAAATAATTTGCGACATCTTGGGTAATGCGGATTTGCGTTTTGTTGGGTCGAAATGCAGAATTACATCCGCCGAGGAACAGCGAAAAAACTGCGATGGAAAACAACAAAATGCGATTCATGGATGGTAAAAATATGGAGGAAAAATGGGTTCACAAATTTTTTTTTGGGAATGGGCGATCTTTCAAAGGAGAGTACAAAGGAAGAGGGGAGTACAAAAATGGAGGGGGCGGCCATTGGCCGCC
>CAZZKP010000200.1:0-2871 GCA_964654675.1 uncultured Bifidobacterium sp.
CCAAGTTGGTGGTTGATTTGCCAAAATCAATTTTTGAAGGGGAGGATATTCCCGAGGATATTTTAGAAATCGACGCGGTGTTGCCATTGCAAGATTCAGAAGGCAATCCTTTGGACGGTCGTGTGGTTGAAATCGGCGAGGATTTTGTTAAGGTGGATTTGAATCATCCTTTGGCGGGTGAGGATTTGCATTTTAAGGGTGAAATTCTTTCGGTTCGCGAAGCCACTGAAGAAGAATTGGCGCACGGCCATGTTCATGGCGAAGGCGGTCATCACCACTAATTTTTTGCCTTAGGGCTTTCATTTATTTTGTTTCTTCTGCGTAGCGCGGATCGGTTTGGTATGGGATTTTTTTCATCCGACTGACTTCGATATTGTAAACGCCAAAGTCTTCGGTGATTTGCCCCCAGAGTCTGTAGATGCCTCTTCCGTGGAATGGGTATGCCTGCACGGTGGGTGGAAAGTGTATACTGTCGAAGTAATTGCCGTCGGCATCTAACCAGGTGCCAAAATTCATTTCTTTGCCGCCTACGGTTTTGGTGGGTTTTACGGTGACGAGGTAGCCTTCAATAATTACGAATTTTTTTAACATGTTGGCGAAGTGTTTTCCTCGTATTTTGGTTAGGTGGGGCAGGGTTTCATCGTGAGGAAAGGGCGCGCCTTGCATCAAATGGAAAGGGTTACAGAGAGAAAATCCCAGAAGATTCCTTTCGTCGTGCGCAATTTCTAGCCAAGAATCTTCCAGGCTAGGCAGTTGGTATTCTTTGGGTGCTTCTAGGAATAGTTTTTGGGTTTGGGCGACGGGTTTTTTGTTGTTTCCATAGAGGGCGTGGGCTTCCCACATAAGGGCTTTTCTGCTTTTTTTCCAGCACCTACAGGCGCCAATTTGGATGAGGATTTTGAGTTGCTCTAGGCCGGGTTCAACGCGTTGTTTGAATTCGCTGAGGTTGTTGAAAGGGCCATCGGTATTGCGGGCTTGCAAAAGGCGTTGGATACAATGCTGTTCGAGGCTATCGATGAGGCCAAGTCCTAGCCAAAGCGTTTTTTCTTGGATTCGGGTAAGGGCTTCGCTGTGATTGATGCATGGAGCTTGGATGTTGGCCCCACTTTTTCTTGCCGCATGTACGTAGAATTCTGTTCGATAGAAGCCTCCAAAATTGTTGATTACGGCGGTATAGAATTCTAGGGGGTAGTAGGCTTTGAGGTAGAGGCTTTGGTAGCTTTCTACGGCGTAACTGGCACTATGTCCTTTGGCGAAGCTATAGCCGGCGAAACTTTCGATTTGATGCCATACTTCGGCGATGAGCTCGGGTTTGTGTCCTTTTTGTGCGGCTGATTCTAAGAATTTATCTTGCACTTTTTGAAATTCTTCTCTGCTGCGGAATTTTCCGCTCATGCCACGACGTAGGACATCGCTTTCGCCCAATCCTAGGCCGGCGAAGTGGTGGGCGACTTTGATTACGTCTTCTTGGTAGACCATGATGCCATAGGTTTCGGGCATCAGGTCCCACAGGACGGGGTGGGCTTCTTTGCGTTTTTCGGGCTGTATATGTCGTTCAATGAACGTGCGCATCATTCCGCTCCGGGCTACGCCCGGGCGGATGACGCTGCTGGCAGCGACCAACGTGAGGTAATCGTTGCATTTGAGTTTTCTCAGTAGCTGTCGCATCGCTGGACTTTCAACGTAAAAGCACCCCGTGGTATGTCCGCTTTCAATCAATCTCCGTATGATGGGGTCGTCTTTGAACGCTTGAATTTGGTGAATATCGATTTCGATTCCGCGGTTTTGTTTCACGTAGACAATGGCATCTTTGATGTGTCCCAGTCCGCGTTGGGAGAGGATATCGAACTTGGCGATGCCGAGGTCTTCTGCTTCGAGCATGCTAAATTGTACCACGGGAAATCCTTTGGGTGGTTGGAAGGTGGCGCTATAATGGTGGATGTGTTTTTCGGGGATGAGGATGCCGCCCACGTGGATGCTGAGGTGGTTGGGGAGGTTGTGGATGCGATGGGCGTGTTGTAGGAGGTTTGCGTAAAGGGGTTTGTGTGGTTGTTGATTGGATGCATTGATGTTGGCGATTGGCTGTTGAATAGCATGTTTTATTGGGGTGGATGTTTGTTTCGATTGCTGTTGCCGTGTCTGGGTTGTAGTTTCTGGGGATTTTCGACCGAGTTTTCGATTTCGGATACCGTGGCCGATTCCGGGTTGGGCATAGATATCGTCGCGACTTGGGGTGAACGATTCAAACATGGCATTGCTGTAGTAGGAGTGTTTGTTGAGCAGCGCATCGATTTCGGCTTTGGGCAGGCCAAATACTTTGCCGAGTTCTCGGATAACGGCATTGCTTTGAAATGTGCTGTAGGTGGCCAGGAGAGCTGCACCATGGTCTTTGTATTTGTTGAGGATGTAAGCGGTAACGTGGTCTCTGTCTTGCCACGAAAAGTCAAGGTCGAAGTCGGGCGGACTACTCCGATGTGGGTTGATGAATCGCTCGAAGTAGAGGTCGAGGTGTATGGGGTCCACATCCGTAATTCTCAGGCAGTAGGCAACCACGGAGTTGGCGCCGGAGCCACGGCCGACGTAGAAGTAGTTGTTTTCTCTGGCGAATCTACAGATGTCCCAATTGATAAGGAAGTAGGGGGTAAATCCGAGTTCGTAGATCATTTGCATTTCCTTTTCTAGTCGTTGTGTGGTTTGGAAGGTATAGTTAGGGTAGCGATAGTGTAGGCCTTGGGTGGCAAGTTCTCTCAGCATTCGGAAGTCTTGGTTGGGGTTTCCGGTGAAGGTTTTTTTGTTTTGGAGGGGATTGCATTGAATCTCCCAGGCGCAGCCTTCGTAGAAGGCCTTCGCCTAAGAGAGAGGAGAAGGGTG
>CAZZKP010000201.1:0-2840 GCA_964654675.1 uncultured Bifidobacterium sp.
GATCCTAGTAGCTGTGCATACCACCTGCCATTGAACGCATTTAACGCACCGTTTAACTTCTTCGGTTCAGACATCTACAACACAACAGGGAACACCATTGCGGTCGCCTATGCGCAATTATCTAAAAACAAGGCTTCTAACCATGTTATTACAAAATCACCCGTAAAAATTGGTCCCATTCCTTCAGAAAAAGGTCAATGGAATATTCAATCTTCCTCGGCCTTTCAAGACATTTTTATATGGGATCTGAATGGAAAATTGCTCCAACAAATCAATTTGAATGCACCAAACACTGAAGCAATCATCAGCTACCCTAACCCAAACAATCAAGTATTTATTTTTGGTATTCAGCAAATCAATGGTAATGTGATGCATCGACAGTTAGTGTACTGAAGACTAATCCTTTGCCAATCTTTTTATCACTATTACGACTCGATTTTTTCAATCAAACCGATTCCAATACAAACAAGAAAACTTACTACGACTACCTATCTATCAAAGTCTTACCGCAACTCCCATAAACCCACGTTCTCCAAGTGATGGGTGTGTGAACATGCTAGTCTTTGAATCCAATGACCAACAAAACATCGCGTGGGATGGCAAAAGCAATGTATCCGTTAGGGGGAATGTTGTCTCTGCCAACAACATTTCAAGCCAATCTCAAAACAACACCCTGCTTCCCGAAGGCATCTATTTTATCGTTTTTGAATACAGTGACGGTCTTCACAAAAACATCTCGGTGGATGTTTATCTGAAACGTTAATGGTATTTCTTGAGTTCATAAACATCACAAGGCACAAAGTATACAGGCCTGCGAGCGAAGTGCAGGGCTTCTTCCCGAATGGAACGTTTAATTTCGCAATATTGTCACACAAAAATTTTAGATTACCCAAAATTTTGCGTTTGCGATTAACGTCGCGTTAATAAATAATTCACAGCATCATAGTACAATTACCTGTCGGTGATTTGGCATTTGCAAGATATTGAACTTTCTGTGTTGAGGTGGTCGATGCACATGTACAATCAGCAATACCAGATGGACCACCAACAATTACTGTCACCATACTAGGTGTGCAAACTGTACTATTGAAAACTACACTGTGAGGAATTCCAGAATGACATGTACCATTACTAGGTGTGATTCCAGATTTAAATGAACCGAAAACAAGTATTGAGCCTGAAGAATCCTTCACTTGCCAAATACCCGTTGTACAAGGAACTATCATATTTTGTTCTTCGATTTCGAATGTCTGCGCGCTGCATACTTGAACAAAAAGTAATAAAATAAAAATCAAGAACTTATTTTTCATAATATTTGTAGAACAAGTATAAAATAAAAACATGAGAGTTAAAATAATACTACTTACTTTTTTTACACTCGCGTCAATACTAAAAAGCCAAACACAGTTTGTCAACACCAACCCCTTTCCGCTGCATTATTTCATTGAAAATAAGGGTCAATTCAATTCCAATAGTGAATTTTCCGCTGCACCAGATTTTGAATTGAATGACAAAGATTGTGACATCCAAATATTTAAAAATGGTTTTTCTTGTGTAGCGGGAAGCAAACAAATATCTCAAATTTTCACAAACACAAACCCCAATGCAACGATCATCGTAGAGGGTAAAACCCAACATTATTTCAGCTATGGCGATCAAACCAAAAAATCCTATGGTTATTCAAAAGTCACTTTTAAAAACTTCTATCCGCACATTGACCTAATCTACGAAATCCAGCCGAATTCAGTGGGTTTCAAATACTCTTTCTTCGTACATCCAGGTGGCAAGATTCAATCCATTCGATGGCAAATTTCGCCAGAATCACAAACCGAAATCAATGCCAATGCCACCATGGTATCCAAATTGCCATCCATGCAGGTTTCACAAACCCAGTGGAGCATTTTTCAGCAAGATTCACTGCCAATAGCGTTTTCGATTCAAAAAAATCAAAGCCTCTATACTCTTGAAGTAACACAATATAATCCAAATCAAACACTCATCATCGACCCCTGGGTTCATGTGATTAACAACATGGACACAGCAAGCTGGCCCAATTGGGACGCGGCAAACAAAGCATTTATCGAGGCGAAGAATTGTGGACTCAATTTACAGTACGATAACCATGGCAACGTATACGTTTATGGCGGTGCAGGACAATGGGGATGGTATCTCGCGGGCAACTCCACAAAAATTGCCAAATACAGCGCCGCAAATGGTTCACTGAAATGGATTTTTCAAGGCACGATAGATACGATTAAATGGCACCTCAACGGCTCTACAACCGGCAATTACACCAATTTCATGGTTGAACCTGTAAAACACAGTCTGATTTTGGGACAAGATGCACCTGATTTTGATTTTACCACAGGCAAACTCAATAAACCCCGCATCGTTCGATTGGATTCAAATGGCTTTTATGACGGATTCGTTAAGACCTATCCCCACAAGACCAATACTTTCAATCAAATGCACTGCGATTGCATCGAAAATAAATACAAAGCCTTGGGCACTAATGGTGTGATGGTCCAACTCAACGATACGGGTATTATTTCCTCGAAAATGTTGTATACCTACACAGGTCAATACAAAGACATTCGCGCCGCAGCCCAAGACCCATCGGGAAATCTATTTAACTTAGTAAAGTTCGATGCCACAGCATCTTTGGGCACAATCAATGACACCCTATTTCGGGTAAACAAAAACTTACAAAGCAATCTCTGGACACAATCCCCTCCGATACATTTTCTGGGCAGTGGTGGCAGAACATGGCGCTTTTCACCTTACAGAAACCTAAAAATTTTCAATTCAAATGCTGTAGCCGCCAACAATTATTTCGCCTT
>CAZZKP010000202.1:0-2790 GCA_964654675.1 uncultured Bifidobacterium sp.
CGTTAGCTTTTTTCAATACTTCATCTGCAATGTTCTTTGGCGTTTCAGCAAAGTGACTGAATTCCATAGTTGACGTTGCACGGCCAGATGTAATGGTTCTCAATGTAGTTACATATCCAAACATTTCACTCAACGGCACTTTTGCTTTAACAATCTGAGCACCTGCACGCTCGTCGATTCCTTCAAGTTGACCACGACGACGGTTCAAGTCACCCATAACATCACCACTATTTTCATGCGGTGTTACCACTTCCAACTTCATGATTGGCTCCAACAATACGGGGTTACAACGACGGGCTGCCTCACGGAAACCGCTGCGCGCTGCTACTTCAAACGACAAAGAATCTGAATCCACCGCGTGGAAGCTACCATCAAACAAACGCACTTTCATACGATCGATGGCATAACCTGCCAAAACTCCATTTGACATTGCAGCTTTGAATCCTTTTTCAACAGAAGGGATGAATTCACGGGGGATTGAACCACCCACAACATCATTTACCCACTGTAGACCGTCACCCACGAAAGAATCGTCGGCTGGTCCAATCGTGAATTGAATATCCGCGAATTTACCACGTCCACCCGTTTGCTTCTTGTAAGTTTCACGGTGGGTATATTCCGAAGTAATTGCTTCTTTGTATGTTACTTGAGGCGCACCTTGGTTACAATCAACCTTGAACTCACGCTTCAAACGATCCAAAATGATTTCTAAGTGCAACTCACCCATACCACTGATGATGGTCTGTCCTGTTTCTTGATCTGAATGCACTCGGAAAGTAGGATCTTCTTCAGCCAACTTAGACAACGCATTGCCCAATTTGTCAGAATCTGCTTGTGTTTTTGGCTCGATAGCCAAACCGATTACAGGCTCTGGGAATACCATAGATTCCAAAACGATTGGATGTCCTTCAGCCACCAACGTATCACCTGTTTTGATGTCTTTGAAACCTACTGCAGCGCCAATATCACCTGCACCCAAATAATCGATAGGGTTTTGTTTGTTGGCATGCATTTGGAAGATACGTGAAATACGCTCTTTGTTTCCAGTACGCATGTTCAATACATAAGATCCCGCATCCAATTTTCCTGAATAGGCACGCAAGAAGCACAATCTACCCACATAAGGATCCGTAGCAATCTTAAATGCCAATGCAGCAAATGGTTCTTTGTAGTCGGGCTTACGAATCAACTCAGCACCTGTGTCTGGGTTGGTTCCAATAGCACCCCCTTTGTCGATAGGAGAAGGCATCAATTCCATCACCATATCCAACATCGTTTGTACACCCTTATTTTTGAATGCAGATCCACACATCATCGGAACAATTTTCATGTCGATCACGGCAGGACGCAAAGCATTCAATATTTCTCTTTCAGTAATTGAGGTTGGATCTTCGAAGAATTTCTCCATCAAAGTATCATCATATTCTGATACTGCTTCCAACAACTTCTCTCTCCACATGGTCGCTTCCTCTAACATATCCGCTGGGATATCGATGGTCTCATAGGTCATACCTTGATCCTTCTCGTTCCAGATCATACCACGGAAGTTGATCAAATCAACAACTCCTTTGAAGTTGTCTTCCGCTCCGATGGGCAACTGCAATGGAATTGCATTGCTACCCAACATCGTTTTAACTTGTGTTACTACATTCAAGAAATCCGCACCGGCACGATCCATTTTGTTAACGAATCCAATACGTGCAACATTGTAGTTGTTCGCCAAACGCCAGTTGGTTTCAGATTGTGGTTCAACACCATCCACTGAACTAAATAAAAATACCAATCCATCCAACACACGCAATGAACGATTCACTTCAACAGTAAAATCTACGTGACCTGGTGTGTCAATGATATTGATGTGGTAATTGTTACCCAAATATTTCCAAAAAACTGTGGTGGCAGCTGAAGTGATGGTAATACCACGCTCCTGCTCTTGAGCCATCCAGTCCATGGTAGCCGCTCCGTCGTGTACCTCACCGATCTTGTGGTTAACACCAGCATAGTAAAGGATACGCTCCGTAGTCGTTGTCTTACCCGCATCAATGTGGGCAGCAATACCAATGTTTCTTGTAAACGATAAATCGCGTGACATGCTCTTAAATTTCTCTTATTAAACCCTGAAGTGAGCGAAAGCTTTGTTGGCTTCAGCCATTTTGTGTGTATCTTCTTTTTTCTTCACGGCAGAACCTTCGTTGCGTGAAGCAGCCAAAATTTCTCCGGCCAATTTCTCAGCCATCGACTTTTCGTTGCGCTTGCGTGCATATCCAATCATCCACTTCATTCCAACGGCCATACGACGGCGAGGTTGAACTTCAGTTGGGATTTGGAACGTAGATCCACCCACACGACGTGCTTTCACTTCAACGGTAGGCATTACGTTATTTAACGCTTTGCGGAAGGTCTCAATGCCTGGCTCCTCTGTAGCTTTGGCTTCTACCAAATCTAAAGCTGTGTAAAAAATGTTGTATGCCAATGATTTCTTACCATCATACATCATCCCGTTCACAAAACGAGTAACTACTACGTCGTTGAACTTAGGATCGGGTAACAATATGCGTTTTTTAGCGCGCGACTTTCTCATGACTGATTGTGATTATTTCTTAGCCTTTGGTTTTTTGGTGCCATATTTACTTCTGCGCTGGTTACGGCCCTCTACTCCGGCGGTATCCAAAGCTCCACGTACGATGTGATAACGAACACCCGGCAAATCCTTAACCCTGCCTCCACGTACCAATACGATACTGTGTTCTTGCAAGTTGTGGCCTTCACCTGGAATATAGGCATTCACCT
>CAZZKP010000203.1:0-2742 GCA_964654675.1 uncultured Bifidobacterium sp.
TAACTACTAGAACGCCAAATATAAATAAAATCGGTGCAGTTTTTACCAGTTGTGGGTCACGCAAACAACAACGTTGTCCTGAAGTAGGGATGAAATCCACTTCCGTTAGAAAATAATATGAATTCCCATTGGCGAGAATTGAAATCGGTGGGGGAACTCCCAGACATCGTTTTGAAGTCTGCCGATAGGCCTCAGGTCCTTTTCAAACACAGTACCCGATGCTCCATTAGTACCATGGCTTTGAACCGTCTGATGAAATTGGACGATGCGTTTTTTGACCAAGCCGATTTTTATTATTTGGACTTAATCGCACACAGAGATGTGTCGGCGGCAATTGCAGATACCTTTGATGTGCACCATGAATCGCCCCAAGTGGTGGTGGTGATAAATGGGGAAGCGACCTACGATGCCTCACACATGGAAATCAATGTCGCTGAGTTGCTCACAGAAACCGCCGCCAAATCATAAACCTTCAAATGAAACTATCCTGCCGTGTGGGTGAAATTCGCATCGTCAAAAAAACGGTGTCAGAAGCAGATCTCGCGACCTTTGAGACAGGAAATGTACATCCTTTTTACAGCACTTTTGCCTTGGGTAGGGATGTGGAATGGGCTTGTAGGCAGTTTGTGTTAGAAATGAAAGAGGACGACGAAGAGGGAATAGGCACATTTTTAGATATCAAGCACAAATCGCCTGCTTTGTTGGGTGATGAGGTCGAAATTCGGGCGATGTTAACCGAGTTGGAAGGAAATACGGTGAATTGCTCTTTCGCTGTCATGGTATCGGATCGATTGGTGGCTGAGGGTAACCAGGGTCAAAAAATCCTGAAAAAAGAAAAGGTGCAGCGTTTGATCGATCAAATTCGGGCCTGAACTATGAATTTCGCTACCTTTGAGGTAGAAGTATGGCAGTGAAAGACAATAGAAAGCGTGTAGATGTATTGAACCGCAAAGCCGGTTTCAATTTTCACATCGAACAGCGTTACGAAGCGGGGATGGTCCTATGGGGCGGTGAAGTGAAATCCATCAGAAATGGGAATGTGAACATGGGCGATGCGTACTGTGTTTTGGAGGATGGCGAAGTGTATCTGTTGCATATGCATATTTCGGAATTCAAACAATCCAGTTACAATGTGCATGAACCCATGCGACAGCGGAAGTTGCTATTGAACAAGCAGGAGATAAAAAAAATCGAAGGAAAGATTAAGACCAAAGGGTATACTTTGTTTCCGATTCGATTGTACGAAAACGATCGTGGAATACTGAAATTGGAAATTGGGTTGGGTCAGGGCAAAAAGACGTTCGACAAGCGCGATGATTTAAAAGAGAAAGACATCGCCCGTGAGATGCAACGCAACAAAATTTAGTCGATTTTAATAAACTGGGTCCGATAGTGAACTCTATCCTCGATTGAGTCTATTTTGGATTCAGCGAAATACATGCCCGGAGAAAGCGCAGAAACATGTATCATGATCTCATTGCCTGCATCCGTATGTGTGGTAAAAATGATTCTTCCCGTTGCATCACTGATGTTCCACTCCATCGATTGGGTGGCCAAGCCTAGGTTGATTTCATGGCTCGTTGGGTTGGGATAGGCCTTGATTGTACGAAGGTTTTTAGGGGTTTGTGTTCCCACTTTTATGGGGGCTGGAATGTAGGGTTGATGGACAACCGCCAACGACTCAAAACAAGGGGGCCAAGCATTCAATTGGTCGGTAGGTTGTTTGCTGATCATGATGTGGTCTGCACTCAGGTTAACGATGGATGCGCCGCCATTGAAATAACGACCTACTGCATTGAGTTTGCCCTTGCTCGTAGACAGGCCTTTTCGGCCCCAAAAGACCATTTGAACATCGGGGGAGCCTTTTGGCCCTACAATGAGTGAGTCTGTGTTGAGTCCAATGGGCGCAAAACGAGATTTCATTTGTGAAATCGTATTCTGTGTAAAGGTGGGGTAGCTGACGAGAGCGACATAATCTCCGTCTGTAATTCCACTGATGATTGAGTCGATGTGCTTGCCGTCTGAAAGCGTGAAGCTATAATACACCTGTGAATCTTTGGGGAAGCCAAAAGCCGTCCCGAATCGACCTGAAGGGCATTTGGGGATTACACCGGCTGAGGTGGGCAGGAAAGTGTTTTGGTCAAATACAATCAGCACATAAAGGTTTTGGGTGTAGTATTTTTGACACATGTCTTGGTGGAGATTATACCAAGCCTGAGATCGGAAATGAATGCCACTTGTGGCCGAATAAGAATTGAGGTAAACGCGTTTAAAATTGCAGTTGGCACCTTTGGGAAGAACGGGCTCTTCGCCGTCTGCGACGAGGGAATCGTGGTAAAACATGATGCAGTTTGCAGGCATCACGGTATCGGTTTTTTTGGTGTTGTAATTGACAGAATAGAAAACGGGGATCCGCATTCCAGCATATATCGTATCGTTCAGACCTACGCCTTGGGTGGATTTGTATTTGAACGTAAGGTTGCCATTTTTATTGATTTCGGTGATGCGATTTCTAGACGATGCGGGTCCGGGGTTGGCATCCCAAACATAGAGGTCAGGCTTGGTGTGAAACCAGTTGATTGTGAGTGAAACAGGCTTGACCCAGTTTGGACCTGTGTTGCGCACATACCAAACGATGGAATCGGAATAATCGTCGTGTTCTAATTGAAATCGCTGCGCTTGGGTCTTGGTTGACAGCAACAGTAAAAATGCCAAAATCCAGAGTTTTGCGCGTTGTTTCAT
>CAZZKP010000204.1:0-2695 GCA_964654675.1 uncultured Bifidobacterium sp.
ATAAAAAACAAACTTAGGCCTGCGCTGGTGCAAACTGTACGTTGAAAATCAACTTCACGTCGCTTCCAACCACTACACCACCTGCCTCAGTTACCGCACTCCAAGTCAAACCAAATTCCTCGCGCTTTACAACACCCGTCACCTCAAAACCAATCTTGTGATTGCCCCAAGGATCTACCATCTCGCCGCCAAACTCCGCTTTCAACGCTACCGTGTTGGTTACACCCTTCATGGTCAAATCACCCACAACGGTATACTCATTGTCAGAAATTTTTTCAAAAGATGTACTCTTAAAATCTATGCTCGGGAACTGAGCCGCATCAAAAAATTCTGGCGATTGCAAATGTCCGTCGCGATCCGCATTGTTCGTATCAATAGAACTAACAACCGCAGAAAAAGCAACCTGAGCACCCGAAAAATCGGTGCTGCTCGCCGCATGCAAAGTCGCTGAAAATTCTTTAAACTTACCCGTTACCGTAGAAATCACCAAGTGCTTCACCTTGAATTGCGCTTCGCTGTGCGAAGGATCCAAATTCCATTGTGCCAAAGATTGTGTTGTCATATTCGTATGTATTTTATTTTTATTTGTTACAACAAATATCGTACAATTCCATCAACTTTACAAGAAAATTCGTCGCTCAAAGGGATGCGAAACGACAAACATTAGATTTTCTCGGTAAATTGCGACATGCGTAACCTGATTACATCTGTTTCCATTGCCATTGCATTTTTCATTGCACAACCCTTACAAGCCCAATATTCTGGCAACGACGATACCACGAAAGTTCAAGAAACCCTCGTGGAAAATCCCAAAAAATCGACTACCACATCAACGAAGACAACCCCTATCTCATCTGAGAATACATCTCCGCTTTACAATGGGAAGGGAAATCAGACCTCAGTAAATTCAAACTTGACGGGCATCGACAAGCACCCCTTACACCCTTTCCAAAAAGAGGCGATGACCTTTTACTGGGATAGAAACTCCCATGTATTGGTAAATATCATCGGAAAAGCGCTCAAAGACAACCTAGAGCCCACTTTTGGCACCATGGGAAAAAGCATCGTAAGTAAAAAACCCCAATCACTGGGCTACCAATATCATTTCCGCGACCGATGGACGATGGGACTTGTATATGCATGGACCCAAGTAAAAACGGATACGCTCCAATACCCGGATTTTGATAGACCCGGAAATTATTCAACCTTTCAATATGTAATCAATTTCAATGCTTTCTTGGGAACCATCAATTACGCTTGGTATCTAAAAACAACACCCAAAAGTACGATGGCCATTTCTTCTGGCATCGCCTTGGGCAACAGTCGATTAGACTACCAAACCCAAAGAATGGCAAGTGATACCGGAAAGGCCTACATCCCAGCCTTCAACGGAGCCATCAATGCGCAGGGGATTCAAATCACTTTGATTTCCATCAAACAATCGTTCAAAGGCCTGAGAAACGTGGGCTACCAAGCAGCCCTCGGCGGTGGCGTAAACTCCATTGGCCTCAGTGTTGGTTTAAACTACACCTTGTAAAAACGAAAGTTTCGCTTTCCTTTTACCCCTATCAGCGTTGGCAAATGCTTGCAGACGATATCCGCAACAGCCATTCCACTTAACGCAACCACTTCCACAGATCTTTCCACGTGGGTTTTTTGCCATAACTCAATATGCCGATGCGATAAATCCGGCTACTCAGCCACACCATCAACACAAACATCAGCACCAGCAAGCCGAAACTCAAAGCCAATTCGCTCAATGGCACACCAAACGGCGCCCGCACAACCATCACAATGGGACTGGTCAGCGGAATCATGGAAAACAACTTGGCCATGGCCCCATGCGGCGCTTTTAGAGCCACCGTCTGCGCGATCACAAACCCAAAAACCAAGGGCAACGTCACCGGCATCATAAACTGTTGCACGTCGGACTCCTGATTCACCGCCGACCCGATGGCCGCAAAAATGCTCGAATACAACAAATATCCCCCCACAAAAAAGAGTAAAAACACCCCTATAATTTCAAAATAAGGCAAATTGCTGAGCGGCTCCGTAAACTCCGCCGCCAAATCCCGTGCACCCTCAGACCCCGCGGTTGCAACCTGAGCACCCTCGCCACCCATCGCCCCTACCGTGGCCATCCCCGTGCGCGCCTCAATCCCCTTTTGTACTGCCTGCTGGGTTGTCATCCCGCCACCCGAATTCAAGAACATCGCACTGATCCCCATCACCAATCCCACCGCCAACAATATCCACGCCACAAACTGCGTAAGTCCCACCGCCGCAACACCCAAAATCTTGCCCATCATCAAGTGAAAAGGCTTCACCGAACTCACAATGACCTCCACAATCCGGTTCGTTTTCTCCTCCATCGCAGACCGCATCACCATCGAACCATACACAAAAATGAAAATGTAAATCATAAACGCGAGCGCAAATCCAATCCCGCTCTTCAACGTACTCGAACTCTCCTGAACATCACCGCTATGGCTCACCTCCTTCGTCAAAATATCACAACTCGCCTGCGCACTGTCGATCTGCGATTCCCGCAACCCCATCTTCGCAAATTGATGCTTGTTGGCCTTCCCCTTAATCCACTCCTTGAGTCCCTCCATTTCCACCAAAGACGGGGTCTCCGAGGTATAATACGTAGCCGAATCTATGGCGCGGGTGTCGCGGTCCTCCACCTTCAACC
>CAZZKP010000205.1:0-2668 GCA_964654675.1 uncultured Bifidobacterium sp.
CCATTACTGAAAAGGAAAACCTGTTGCATGAACTCCTCGATCTGACGAAAATCACTTTCGATGGCACGCGGATTTTTCCGGACGTGACGGGGTGGAATAACAATTTTACATGGTCAAGCAGTCATGGCCCCTCTACTTGGTCTAGCGGTAATGACCCCATGGCGCTCTATTATTTGTGTCATCCGGCCTACAGCGATTATCCCATTTGCAATTTGAGACAATCCCAAGCCATGGCCTATTGTCAGTGGTTGAGCGCGCAACTCTCCGCATTGTCGGGAAAGGATGTGGTGGTGACGCTTCCCACGGAAACGGAATGGATGCAAGCGGCCAGCTATGAAAGGGAGGACTCGAAGTCTTATTACAAACCCAGCATCCATAAATATTGGAGAAATGATAAAGGCATTTACATCGCCAATCATGTGGGCTATCGAACGCCAGAGCAATTAAAAAAGTACGAAGATTGGGCGATGCGAAAAAACAAAATGGAAGGAGATACTTCGGGCGGTGATATGGATTCGATTTTAAAGGCAGACCCCGTGGCGTATTACTTGGATTACATGGGCGATGGCGGGTTTTATTCTACGCCCGTCTTTTCCTATTGGCCCAACGATGCAGGCTGTTACAATGTTTTTGGGAATGTGGCCGAGATGACCAGCACCATGGAAGGTGAAATGATGGTTGTAAAAGGGGGGTGTTTTATGGATGTGGGCGATGTGCTATTTCCAGGCAGTCGCGCCCTGGTTTACAGCGGGGAATCCATGCCCATGGTGGGTTTTAGGCCGGTTGTGAAAATTCGCTATTAAATGTAAATGAAATCTGCCAACGATTTCATTATGGTTTAGGGTTATATTTGATTTAATGAAAAATTTACAACGTATTGTTTTCGCATTAATTATTACAGCTTTTATTTCTTGTGACAGGAATTGGGGAAAAGAGGTCACTTGCTTGCCCAAAGGTCTTTCAGGAAGCGTCTTGGCATTTTATCCTTTTTCGAAAGGTACGCTAAATGATTTTTCGGGTAACAGTCATCACTTGATGAATTCTACTTCAGCGCGACCAACTTTCGATAGAAATGGAAACGATAGTTGTGCTTTTGAATTTGATAATATGCCTCTCTCTTCTGAATTTCTAACAACGTCGGCTACGAGTTTTTTAAACGGGTTGAAAGAATTTTCAATTTCTTTCTGGTATCAACCAAAAGATACTACGAGAGGTGTTGGGCAGTTTGAAAGTTTGATCTGTAGGGGGCTTGGACGTGACTGCCCCGATCGCAACGGACAATGGTCATTAGGTCTTTCTGATTGTCGTAAAGCTGTTTTTGGCAGAACAAACTCTGTGTGGGATGATGACATCATGAAGACTGGTTGTGGGGAAGAAATCAAGGCTCGAACCAATACATGGAGTCATTTGGTAGCAACGTACAATGAAACGGGAGTCTCTATGAAAATTTATCGAAATGGGGTGTTGCAGGAGTCCTCAAGGGGAAATGCAGATTGTAGCTCAGGTAAGCCAAGTTGCACTGATATTGGTGATTTGTTTATTGGTAAAGATTTTACTGGTTCTATTGACGATGTAATTATTTTTAATAAAGCATTGTCTCGATCTGATGTAGATATTCTTTTCAAGTTGACCACTTGTTGTGAAAAGTGATGGATGCTTGAAGATGCCCGCATGCAAAGCCGTTTGATTCGATTATTTCAAGGCGATCTAGTGATAAAAATATCGCTGGTGCTCACATTGATAAGCATATTCGTGCCCTTTGTATACATGAAAATTGGTCCGATGGGTTATCGCTACTACGGTCCAAATGTGCCTGATATTTACATCTTTGGCGGATACATTTTTGGAAAAGACACTTCGTTTTGGGGAATCAATGTTGCATACAAAATTCAATTGGGATCGATTCTCTTGATTGCCTATAACCAATTGCGATACTTGAGGACTAAAAGCATCAAATTCATAATCATTAATTCGTCTTTTTTACTGTTTTTTCCGATTTGGCTTGAGGCTTATGTGGGTGGGGTTGTTTGTAACAGCGATGGTGCCGATCTCACCGTTTATTGGCATTCGATGCCAGGAATATGGGTTTGGGGTGTTGTCTTTGCGGCGCACATTGCGATGCTATTTGCGGGGTTTCGGAAATCGGTTTAAGAAGAGAAATTGTTTGTCATTAATTCATATAATATGAATTAAACGACATTTTCAACCTCCCGCAATATGTGTGGCCCAATGTATTTACTCATTGATTGGGGGGTGATTATTTCAATTTTCCTCCCCAATAAATCCTCCAAGAAAAAAGCGAGGTCCATAAAATTGTCAAATGATTTTTGCCCGGGAATAAAGTCAACAAGCAGGTCAATGTCGCTTTTTTCTGTTGAACAGTTTTTTGCAAATGATCCAAAAAGCCCAATTGATTTAACCCCGTAGCGATTCAACACAGCATGATTTTGTGCGATGTGTTGAATAATCTCTTTTTTGCTATTGACTTTCATTGGGTTGAGATTGAATACAATACAAATATACCAAATTATAGAAAAGTATTTATTGCACCTCCCAAAGCGTGCAGCTGGGTTGGTTCAAGAAGCGTGAGCTCCATGACACAGTGGGATCGTTATCGTGGTGGGCGTAACGGATTTGATAAAAATCGCACAGGTGTTTGAAGTCGTAA
>CAZZKP010000206.1:0-2653 GCA_964654675.1 uncultured Bifidobacterium sp.
TGCGGGCTCCTCTCTTTACTGAACAGTATGATAATGTGAAAGTTACTTATTTCCTTTTGCGTGATCGGCGAGAAACTGAGCCAAGCCCAAATCCGTTAAGGGGTGTTTAAGCAATCCCAAAATTGCACTGAGTGGACAGGTAACTACATCCGCACCGTTGGTTGCACACTGTACAATGTGAAGCGAAGTGCGAACACTGGCCGCCAATATTTGGGTGTCGTACCCTTGCACGGCATATATTTCCGCGATTTGTTTGATTAAATCCATGCCTTCCCAATTTTGATCGTCGATTCTACCAATGAAAGGCGATAGATAGGTTGCACCTGCTTTGGCAGCCAAGATGGCTTGACCTGCGCTAAAAATCAAAGTGCAATTGGTTCGGATGCCGCGATCTGAGAAATATTTGATGGCTTTTACACCTTCTTTGATCATCGGCACTTTGACTACAATGTTTGGGTGAAGGGCTGCCAATTTTTCACCTTCGGCAACCATGCCCTCGAAATCCGTGCTAATCACTTCTGCGCTTACGTCGCCATCTACCATTTCACAAATGGTTTTGTAGTGGTTCAAAACAGCTTCTTCTGTGAAGATGCCTTCTTTGGCCATTAAACTGGGGTTTGTTGTTACGCCGTCAAGAATCCCGAGGTCGTTCGCCTCCTTGATTTGAGCCAAATTGGCCGTGTCGATGAAAAATTTCATAATGGCAAAGTTAGGCCTTCTCTCGCTAGGGTTTTGTTGTATTGATACACATTTTTTACACGATTTTGCCCGGGTTGATGCCTGGTTTTTTGGAAATGTGTCATAATAATTCCCTGTAATTCAAACAATTAAATCGATGTTATGGTTAATTGTGTTCTTGATTTTCAGTGAAAGAGAGGTACGATTATATCATTCAAGGCGCGGGCGCCTCTGGCTTGTGGTTAGCCTATGGGTTGCTGAAAGAGGGCTTGTTAGATCAGGGGTCTTTGCTGATTGTAGAGGCGGAAAAATCCAAGCAAAACGACAGAACATGGTGTTTTTGGGATGATCAAGAAATGAGAGACTTGGAATTCGTGGATTTTTCATGGCACCAAGTTCAAGTGCTGGGTGCATCGCAAAACATCGCACCTTACAAGTATTATCATTGCCGGAGCGAGGCGTTTTACACATACATTAAAAATGCCATTGGAACTTCGGGACAAATTGATTGGTGTACGGGTCGTGTGACATCGAATGGTAAAATCGACAATCATGTTTCCGTGGATGTGAGTATCGAGAGTGATGAAGGGATGTCGCATTTGAATTTGAAATCGGATTGGTTTTTTTGCAGTGGTGGTGCTGCGGAGAGGACCTCTGAAATTGGTTTATGGCAGTCATTTGTGGGTTGGCGGGTCAAAAGCCAAACTGGGGGTTCACTTTTTTCTCCCCAGGCCTGCACGCTGATGGATTTTGGCATCGAACAAGCGGGTAAAACACGGTTTCTTTATGTTCTACCGTTCAGTGGGGAGGAGGCGTTGATTGAGGTGACACAGTTCGATAAGGATGTTTTGGGATTGGAGGAAGGGGAACAATTGCTCCAAGAAATTTGTGAAAATCGCGGTTGGGAAATTTCCGTCTTGGAACGGGAAAATAATGCAATCCCGATGAGTTCGGTTTTTGATCCCACGGAGCGATTTTATGCTGCAGATCAACGAATTGTGCCCTTGGGCGTGGTGGCCGGTGCGTTAAAACCCACAACGGGCTATGGCTTTTTACGCATGATGCATCACGGTCGCTCGATTGCTTTGGCATTGAAGAACAAGCAACAGATACCTACGTTGTACCGAAAGAAGCGGTTTCGTTTTTATGACGATTTGCTGTTGCGAATTTTACAAAAACACCCGAATCGAGGGAAGCAGATTTTTGATCAACTGTTTCAGCACCAAAGTGCATCCAATGTATTGCGGTTTTTGGATGAAAAAACCCATATTTTTCAGGAAATCCTGATTTTTTCTCGGTTGCCGAAGCGACTTTTTTTGAGAACTTTGTTCGCCAAATGGATGAATTGATATGGAGGCGCTGAAATCGGATTATACCCAGACTAGGCTGTTCCGGTGGCAGTTGTTACTTCAGCTATTTTTGATTCTCATGGTGCCATTTTTGTTGCAATATCCCATGTTGCAAGGGGCGATTGGTTTGATTGGATTGGTATTTTTGGGGATTCCACATGGAGGCAACGATTTTTTTTACCGCAAAGAAAAAAATACAGCGGGTAGTGTGAGGTTCTTGGGGATGTACGTGGGCGTTATGTTGCTGTATCTGGCTTTGTGGTATGTTTGGCCGATGCTGTCGCTGGGTTTGTTCCTGCTGATTTCCATGCACCATTTTGGTCAGTCGAATTTCAATACACACCACATTTTTTCTTGGGATTCATTGTTGTGGGGCAGCTGGTTGGTGATTTTTCCCGTGCTCAAACACAGCCGAGAGGTATTGGGTATTTTCTCGACGATGCTAGGGCGGTCTCACACCCATGTATCCGGCATCTGGCATCTCAACAACACGGAGTTACTTTTCGTTTCTGCTGCCTTCGGTTTGATTTACTTTGCCGTTTTGTATCGCACCCATCGCAACAGAGGGTTTTGGTATTTGTTACAGGGGTTTTTGGTCACAGTTTGGTATTGGCTCACGCCGCTGC
>CAZZKP010000207.1:0-2642 GCA_964654675.1 uncultured Bifidobacterium sp.
TCAATACAGTTACGTCAAACGGACGGCTCTTTTGATACAAAGCATTGTTTGGTGTGGTTTTCTTGCTTGAGAAAGCGTAGAATCCACCCCCTGGAGCAGGTTTTACATTCGTTCTGAAAGTAAATGTATCGTTGGCTGGATTGTCATCAGAAAGATCCAAGAATATCTTTACCACTGAATTGCCCGCAACATCCAATTTGATGGGCGTTTTGAACTGATAAGTGAACGTATCGTTGGGTAATAACTTGCTCGTTACAAGTTCGCGGGTCAATTTTCCATCGATGGTATAGGCTACGAAGTAGTTATAGATGGTATCAGCAAAGGTGTTTCGAATGCTGATGCGCGCAGTGGTTGAAAACCCAGCACATACAGATGATGGGATTTGGGTTCTGCATTGGAAAGCATTGATGTCCATGTAATTTTCCAAAGCACCTCTATCGCTGCGATTGCGATTTCGGGTTTTTCTCTGTTGATCCAAATTGAAAGTGGTGTTGGTGGGTTTGTTGTTTTGCGTTTCAAATGAGTTTGAGCGCATGTCCAATGTATTGAAGCTCACCCACTGAGGATTGGTGTAATTGTCTTGAGCACCCACCAATGCATCACCTTTCCAACCGCCGTAATTGCTGTAGTTTGTTGTTCCCGTTCTCCATACCTGGGTGCCTGATCCGGTCATTAAGTAGGAGTTGAAGTTGATTTCTTTCACATTTGAAGCAGAATTCGCCAACAAATAAGTGGGATAGATGTAGTAGTTCGCATCGGCATCAAGGATGTTTCCTACAAATCGGATTTGAGAATTTGTTTCTTGGAATAAATACCCATAAGCGAAGTGATAAATGTAGGATGAAGGTCTTGTGTGCAATGTGTTTTGTCTGATATCACAAGTGAATCCGCTGCTGAAACCATAGCTGTAGAAATTGTAATTGGCAGTGTAACCATAATTTTTTGCCAATAAATTGCTGTTAACCCATAAGTTATCGCCATAATAGAACAAAAAGCCATAGAAAAATCCAGTGGTAGCTCCACCTCTGTTGTTTGTGATAATGTTCCTGGCTACCCTGAGACTTCCGCAGTAGTAAAGGTAAGCGGTGTAAATACTTCCCGCACAAATGTTACTATCCAATCGGTTGTCTTCGAATCGGTTCACGGTTCTTACAGAGTTGTAATTGAAGAAGTCGTAAAAAAGGTAGGTTGTACCGCCAGTTCCAATGCTAGAGAAAGAATTGTTTGTAATTCTGTTTCCCGCGATATCGTTGTCGTAGCTATAATAAAACCAATGCAAATAGTTGGTTGTATTTAAGTAGCTCTCGTTTTTGTCTACGATGTTATTGATGAAATTTGTGGAATACGAATAGTACAAATACGCATGAAAGAATTGTGTGTAGGCATCAATCAATCTTGTCGTGTTGCCATCGAAAACAATGGGTAGGTTGGCCGTTCCGTAATTGTACCAACCGAAGAAGGTGTAATACGTGTTGATGTAGTTGGTGGTTGAATTCGCAGGTGCACCGGCATAGGGCATATCGTGGAAGTTGTTCCCGCGATAGGTGGTTGAGCGATTTGTACCATAGGTGTAATACATGAAAACGCCATAGATTGTGGTGTTGATCGGGCTGCTGCTGCTGGCTGCCAAACGACTAATGTCGTTGTTGATGAACTGTTCACCGTTGGTGTAGCGGTTGAAAATGGCGTAGAAGAAGAAGTTGCGAATGATGTTTTGCTGGAATGTGTTGTTGTTCGCCGTGGTTGTGTACGCCGAGGTGCTCTGTTGGTCGATGATACCAAAAGTTGGACCAGGGCTTGCTGCATTTGTCGTTCTGAACAAACATCCTCTTACGGTGTTAAACGAACCGTTTTGGGTAGTGCTAGTGGTTGTTAAGCTGGTTTGTGAAGAAGCAAACGCAATGTAGGCGCCTCCTCCGGTGGAGCCCGTTGCTAGGGCGGTGTATTCGATTGTTAAACCGGATAGCGTGTTGTAGTCCGCGTTGTTGGTCAATCGAATCCCCGTTTGTAAGGTTCCAGTTCCTGTTTTCTGGATGGTGAGGTCGCGCAGGGTGAGGTAATCCGTTCCATTGAGTGTGATGGCTTCATACAAGCTTGAGCTTGCGAGCACTTTTGCGTTACCGTTGATGTTAATGGTGTTTGTGGCAGATACTCCGCTAATTGCACCGAAAACGATTTCTGATGTCGCGCTTTCGTTCGTAATCACGGTTACATTCACCGCGCCAGAAACACCGGACGTGTTTAATGCGCTGGCCAATGCACTCCATGATGTGAAGTTAGAGGCAGACGATGCCGCCCCTGAGTTGAGGGTGTAATTCCCGTTCAGCTGGGCGCGGGCGCCAACGCTTAGGAGAAAAAGTACCCCGGTGAGAGCCCCTTTCAAGAGAAAGGAGAGTGAGTGTTTTTTGTAGTGTTTTTCCATATTGTTGTTATTAGATTGATTTATTTCGTGCTTTTGGCTTTTCAATACCTTCAAATCTAAATGTCTGTACAATGTCAGAAAGCAATTATGGATGCTTACCATCGCATCATGGATAATGCCCCTATCGAGATGGATTTTGCCAATAAATGGGAGTTTTTTTGATTTTTTGAATAATGATGATATTACTGCAATTTGACTTCTTTGGTGAAATGCAGGTAAT
>CAZZKP010000208.1:0-2623 GCA_964654675.1 uncultured Bifidobacterium sp.
GTGAACCCACAGGTGTTTGAGACCAGCGCGTCTACCAATTCCGCCACCTGGGCATATTCTTTTTCAGAACGGGATGCAAAATTATCATTAATTTCTAATGATTCCAACATTATTTGACAATATTTTTGGGCCATTCTACAACTTCCATACTATGAATCTTTTGGGGCTCAATTTGAAAGCGAATTGCCGTCCTAACTTTATGAAATCCGTGCAAACCGCAAGCACCCGGATTCATAAAAAGCAAATCATTACACTTGGGATCTCTTTGTACTTGAAGGATGTGGGAATGACCGCAAACATAAATGTCTGGTTTGGTCTTTTGGATGACCTCCTTCACATGGGCTGGATATCTACCGGGCTTACCACCAATGTGAATCATGAGAACCCTAAAACCTTCTCTATCAAACAATTGTACATCAGGATATTCTACCTTGACATCCATACCATCTATATTTCCATGGACCCCAACGATGGGTTTACCGAGCCCTGTAATGGCCTCATGCAATTTCGTATTGAGCCAGTCACCGGCATGCCACACTTCATCGGCCCAAGCGGCATGGTGCAGAATTCCTTGATCTACATAGCCATGATTGTCAGAAATTACCAAAATTTTCATCAATAAATCCAATTCAGCAAAGCGGTAATAATCACATTAAACACAAATATGCCAACAGAATATTCAAAGGGTTTGATAATCCAAGTGAGTGTTGTTAGCACTGTGACAATACAACCAAATACAAATGTTGTGAGGTTCCACTGCTTCAAATCCTGATGTCCGATATCGACGTCACCCAGTTTTTCCCACGATATGGATGCCCATCCATCGGTTTCACGACTCAGATATTCAACCAGTTTATGTCGCCAAGGGGTAAAAAACAATCGTATAGAGTCCCCGTCCTCTAACGCGTAAAACGTGTTCAGATCGACAGGTATTTTCTCGATGTCCAATTCATCCGGGGTTAACAGCGATGTATTGGCTTCTTGATTCCTGCTGCCTTGAACTTTTTGATGCAAAAGCAAGGTTTGCGCTTCATCGATTCGATTTTCTACGCTTTCATAGACCAACGAAGTATCGAATTCCGTGGGTCGCAAACGATAAGGCTTGTGTGCGCAGAACCCAATCGTATGCAAAAAATTGTCACGATACAAAGCGGATGAGTATTTGCCTCCCGGTTGCCCCCTAAATCCCGTTTCACTTTCATGGGCAAGTACATATTGAATTTGACTCACTGGAGGAAATTGCAAATCAACAAGACAGAATATGGCAAACCCTGCAAAGCAAAGGCTCATGTATTTTGCAAATTGTAATATTTTATGTTCCAAGGGAATCAAAGATAATGACCCCCAGGAAAAGGAAAAACAATGTTCGAATTAAATCTCGCGATTTACATCCCATTGCTCCAAATAATCAGCAACGCGGCGAACAAACATGCCACCCAAAGCTCCGTCCACCACGCGGTGATCGTAACTATGAGAAAGATACATCATATGTCGGATCGCAATCACATCGCCAAATTCGGTCTCTAACACAGCCGGTTTCTTGCGAATCGCTCCTACAGCCATGATGGCGACTTGGGGTTGGTTGATCACTGGTGTGCCCAATACATTCCCAAAACTTCCTACGTTGGTCAGGGTGTAGGTACCGCCTTGAATTTCATCAGGAACCAACTTCCCGATACGGGCTCGTCCTGCCAAATCATTTACGATGCGCGTTAAACCCAACAAATTCATGCTATCGGCATTCTTAATCACGGGAACAATCAAATTGCCATTTTGCTGAGCCACGGCCATTCCAATGTTGATGCTTTTCTTTTTGATGATGGTGCTGCCATCAACACTCACATTGATCAATGGAAAATCTTTAATTGCTTTGGCAACGGCTTCAATGAAAATGGGGGTAAACGTAATGTTCTCTCCTTCTCTTTTTTTGAAGCCATCCTTCACACGATTTCTCCAATTCACCAAATTTGTGACATCGGCTTCCACAAAACTCGTTACATGGGGTGAAGTATGCTTGCTCATCACCATGTGATCCGCGATCATTTTTCTCACGCGATCCATTTCAATGATCTCATCACCTGGGTTCAATGAAATACTGGATTTTACTTCCACTTTGGCGGGTGTTTGAACTGAAACAGGTGCCGCTGGACTAGAAGCAACGGCTGGTGTAGACAAAGCCTGCGCAGAAGATGACGCTGCAACATTTACAGATGCATTGCCACGGTTGGCAACAAAATCCAAGATATCCGCCTTTGTCACCCTTCCCTCTTTGCCCGTACCAGGCAAAGTCTCTAACTGCGACATCGAAATGCCTTCCGCTCTGGCGATATTCAGAACCAACGGTGAGTAAAAACGACTTCCACCCTCATTTGAAAGAGGCTCCAACAGGGGCTGTGCCGCTTCAATTTGCTTTTCGATCGCCGCTACAGCAGCTTCTACTGGAATTGACGATTCCTCAGCCACCGCAGCCGTCGCCACCGGTGAAGAGGCCGCAACAGGCGCTGAAGCCGAAGCCCCACCCTCTGTGTTTATCATCGCCACAGGTTCTCCCACTTTCACTACATCCCCGTCTTGATACAATTGCTTTACAAGTATCCCTGCCTCGGTGCTAGGAATCTCACTA
>CAZZKP010000209.1:0-2602 GCA_964654675.1 uncultured Bifidobacterium sp.
CGAGGGACTCGATGCTTTGTACGGACCCACCCAAAAACGCATCGATCAGATCATGGCAAAGTCGGGGTACGAAATCGACAAATACCTCGTCAATGGAACCTTTTTGCCCGGCGACTGGAAAACCCAAGTCGATCAGGGACTTGGCCACGAAGAATCTACCTGGCAAAAGCAATTCAGAGAAAACATGAAATTTTTATTGAATGTCCATGGTTCTGTAATTGATGAAATTGACGAGTAAATAATTGCAAATACGATTCAATTTATTGACGAGGACTTATTGCCATTCAACCTATCGGATAAATCCAGAACTTTGTAACCACTTACATAGGCTAGTAAGAATCCCAAACCATGACCAAAGAAACCATCCAAACCCCTGAGGAATACATCGCGCAGTTGCCGGCAGACCGACAAGAAATCGTCAAAGCCATCGCAGAGACTTTGTCGCAACATCTGCCCGAAGGCTTTCAGCAAGTGATGAGTTATGGCATGATCGGCTTTGTTGTGCCACACAGCATTTTCCCCGATGGATACCACTGCAACCCAAAATTGCCGCTGCCCTTCATCAACCTCGGCTCCACCAAATCGCATATCGCCCTGCATCACATGGGACTATACGCCAGCAGCCCACTGTTGGATTGGTTTCAGAGCGAATGGCCCAAACACAGCACCAAGAAATTAGACATGGGAAAAGGTTGCGTTCGATTCAAAAAAGCCGAAGACGCGCCGCTAAATCTTATCGCAGAACTGGCCAAAAAAATGACCGTCAACGATTGGATACAAACCTATCAATCGCAGTTTAGGTCTGCAAAATCCCGGGGTTAAACGGCTTCACAGGCGCGTGATTGGCCGCCTCAATGCCCATCGAAATCCACTTGCGTGTATCCATGGGAGAGATGATCGCATCCACCCATAAGCGCGCCGCAGCATAGTAAGGCGTTGTCTGCGCATTGTATCGATCTGTGATTTTGGCCAACAATTGCTTCTCAACCTCCGGATCGATGATCTCGCCCTTGGATTTCAAACTGGCCTTCTCAATCTGCAGCAAAGTTTTCGCCGCCTGCTCTCCGCCCATCACCGCAATCTTAGCTCCAGGCCAAGCCACTATCAACCTTGGATCGTACGCCTTTCCACACATCGCGTAGTTGCCAGCGCCATAGCTGTTGCCCATGATCACCGTAAACTTGGGAACCGTGCTGTTGCTCATCGCCATCACCATTTTCGCCCCGTCCTTGATAATGCCGCCGTGCTCACTTCTGCTGCCCACCATAAACCCAGTAACATCTTGCAAAAACACCAACGGAATCTTCTTCTGATTGCAATTCATAATAAATCGCGCCGCCTTATCCGCACTGTCAGAATAAATCACCCCACCAAATTGCATTTCGCCCTTTTTGCTCTTCACGATTTCTCGGTTGTTCGCCACGATGCCCACTGCCCAGCCATCAATTCGCGCATATCCGCACAAAATCGATTTTCCATAACCCTCTTTGTACTGCTCAAAAACGCCATCGTCAACCATCCTCGAAATCAAGTCTGCACTGTCGTAGGGTTTATTGCGCTCATGGGGTAAAATCCCCCATATATCCGACATATCCTTTTTGGGTAAGGCAGGTTTCACGCGATCAAATCCCGCTTCCTCAAATTTACCGAGCTTGTTCATGATGTACTTGATCCGATCCAAACAAGATTTATCATCGGGAAATTTGTCGTCTATTACCCCCGAAATCTCCGATTGTGTTGTTGCACCACCCAAAGTTTCGTTGTCCACATCCTCGCCGATCGCCGCTTTCACCAAATAACTACCAGCCAAAAATATGCTGCCATTGCCTTCTACAATTAGGGCTTCATCGCTCATGATGGGCAAATAAGCACCACCGGCCACGCAACTTCCCATCACCGCCGCAATCTGGGTGATGCCCATGGCACTCATGTGGGCGTTGTTTCTGAACATCCGTCCGAAATGCTCTTTATCGGCAAATATTTCATCCTGCATCGGCAAGTAAACCCCGGCACTATCCACCAGATAAATGATGGGCAATCGGTTTTCCATGGCGATTTCTTGGGCGCGTAAATTCTTTTTTCCTGTGATGGGAAACCAAGCGCCCGCTTTCACCGTAGCGTCGTTTGCCACAATCACACACTGTCGACCACTTACATATCCGATGCCTGTTATCACGCCACCGCCTGGGCATCCCCCCTGCTCTTGATACATATCGTAACCGGCGAAGGCCCCAATTTCAATCCACTCCGAATTTTCATCACGCAAATAATCTACGCGCTCCCTGCAGAGCATCTTTCCTTTTTCTTTCTGCTTCGCTGCGGCCTTTTCTCCACCCCCCTTGTATATCTTCTCCAACCGGGATTTCACCAAATCCCAGTCTTGCTTATTCAAATCTTCATTTTTGTTGAATTGGAGGTCCTGCTTGCTCATAGAGCATCAAAAATACGACCAATATAGGTTTATATTCTAGGAAATATATCAATGTTAACTTTTTCTTTGTATCTTTGCGCCGCTTAATTCATCTAGAGTCAGTCTTTAATAAACGTACTTTCATTGTGCGTTTGCGATAAAAACACTAGCTCAGAAGTGTTTCGCGTAAGA
>CAZZKP010000210.1:0-2497 GCA_964654675.1 uncultured Bifidobacterium sp.
GCCAGAGGCTGAATCATTTTTTAAGTCTTAAGTTTTACGAATTACGCGATTTTTACGATTTGAGCCATCATTTCTGATTCGCAAACCAATTTTTCTCCTACCCAAGCACGACCTCGCATCATGCACAATCCTCGACGAACGGGTTCGATGAGTTCCAATTTCATGATTAACGTATCACCCGGAACTACCTTGTCCTTGAATTTTGTATTATCGATTTTTAAGAAATATGTCCCATAGTTTTCGGGATCCTCAACGGTACTCAATATCAAAATACCACCACACTGAGCCATGGCTTCGAGTTGTAAAACACCAGGCATAATAGGGTCTCCCGGGAAATGCCCAGCGAAGAAAGGTTGGTCAAACGTGATATTTTTTATACCTACAATGGCATTTTCGGTTTTTGAGATAATTTTATCAACCAACAAAAAAGGGTGGGCATGAGGAAGCATTTTCATGACATCTTTGGTTGCGTACAAAGGCTTTTCGTTGGGGTTGTAATAGGGCGCACCATCTTGCTTTCTACGCATTTCCTTTTTCATGACTTGTTTGATTTTTTTGGCAAATGCTACATTACTTGCATGTCCAGGTCGAGCCGCCATGATTTGGCCTTTGATTGGCATTCCTACGAGAGCCAAATCTCCAATCATATCCAAAAGTTTATGTCGTGCCGGCTCATTTTGAAAACGCAAATCCAAATTGTTCAAAATGCCATTCTGGGTCACCTCAACCTTATTCTTATTAAAGACAGAAGCCAATCGATCCAATTCATCCTGTTCTACTTTTCTGTCTACTACAACGATGGCATTGTTTAAGTCGCCTCCCTTAATCAAATTGTTTTGAAGTAGGTACTCGAGCTCGTGAAGGAAGCAAAACGTGCGACAAGGTGAAATCTCTTTTTTGAATTCTCCCATGTTGGTAATGGCTGCATGTTGACTGCCCAAAACAGGTGAATTATAGTCTACCATCACTGTTAGGCGATAGTCGTTTACTGGCATTGCGATAATTTCTACCTTATTCTCATCATCGGTGAAATTGATATTGTAAGGGATTTCGAAATATTCTCTTTCGGCTTCCAATTCAACAATCTCGTTGGCATCAATGGCATCAACAAATGGACGACTGCTTCCATCCATGATTGGCATTTCGGGACCATCGATATCGATAAGTACATTGTCAACTTCCATACCCACAAGGGCTGCTAAGACATGCTCTACAGTGGATACAGAGGCATTTCCTTTTGTCAATGTTGTGCCGCGACTGGTATCTGTTACCAAATCGCAATCGGCTTCAATAATGGGTGAACCTTCAAGGTCCACTCTTCTGAATTTATAACCATGGTTTTCGCCCGCGGGATTTAGGGTTAGTGTAACATTGGCTCCGGTATGTAAACCAACACCAGAAATTGTGATGGCAGTTTTTAATGTTGTTTGCTTAGGATTTAATTGATTCATCGTTTAATTACTATAAATTTTTGATTGATTCTATGTCGCGTTTTAAATTCTCTAATTCTTGCATCATCGTGTTCAATCTACGGTTGTTAGCCACGCTTTTCAAGAATGTTCGCACGTCGGTGGCTGGGGTACCTGTGAGTTTTTGGTTTTCCTCAGTGATATTTCCGGTGATTCCTGCTTGTCCACCAACGGAGGTGTTTGGTGCGATGGTTAAGTGCCCTGCAACACCTACTTGCCCCCCGAACTGTGAATGTCCGCCCACCTTAGTACTGCCTGAAATACCCGTTTGTGCGGCGATTACTGTGTGTTCACCCACTTCAACATTGTGGGCTATCTGGACAAGGTTATCGAGTTTGGTGCCTGTCTTAATCACGGTGCTACCCATCGTCGCTCTGTCAATACTGCAGTTGCTTCCAATTTCCACCCAATCTTCCAGAACTACATTTCCCACTTGTGGGATTTTAACATATTTCCCATTTACAGGGGCAAATCCAAATCCATCACCACCAATTACACTGCCTGCTTGAATAATGCAATGATTTCCAACAATGCAATCCGCGTAGATTACAACATTGGGGTAGATGATACAATGGTTGCCAATTTTCACATTTCTGCCAACATAAACCCCGGGGTAAATCACCGAATTGTTGCCAATGGAGGTATTTTCTTCTATGTAAGCGGTAGATCCAATGTGAACATCGCTTCCAATTACAGATGTTTCGTGAATATGGGTTGATTCAATTCCCATTCGATGTTTGTTTGGATCAAAATATTTCCCCAATATCGTACAAAAGGCAAAGTAAGGATTGTCGTGGTGAATCAATACCGCTCGCAATGGATGCTGAGGCTTGAATTCTTTGGGTACGATTACTGCGCCACAATTTGTGTCGTATAGGGCTTGCTCATATTTGGGATTTGATAAAAAACCCAATGAATTGGGATCGCCTTCCTCCAATTTTGCAGCATTATTGATAGTTACCACTGCATCAGGAAGATTGAGAAATCCTCCTATTTGACTTGCTATTTCTTTGGCCGTTAGCATCGTT
>CAZZKP010000211.1:0-2476 GCA_964654675.1 uncultured Bifidobacterium sp.
ATCGCACCAAAAATCGAACCGGAAAACATCGAAAAGAAACTCCGCATGAATGCGAAGATAGTTGATGTATTCTTACCTAAAACATACCCATTGTCGGTGCAACCGAATTGCGATTTTCCGTAAACTTAAAAAACGTAGTTGCGATAATCCGTAGAATGGTGTATGTAAGCATGATTTAACATTGTGTTACAATTGTCATGGTCTACTACGTTGCATTGCTGATACCCTTGTTTTTATTGCTTATCAGCATTGAATTCAGGTATAGTCGCAAGCGAAAGGACGATCGATACAGTGTTTCAAATACTGTGTTAAACATGGCTGTGGGTGCAATTGATCAATTGGGGGCTTTGTTTTACATGGTCTTGTTATACGTTGCGATGGATTTTTCATCAAAACACTTTCAAATCGTGAAAATGCCGATAGACTGGAAACAAGGGTGTTTAGCCTTTTTAGTGGTGGATTTTATTTCTTACTGGTATCACCGATTCTCACACAGAGTCAATTTCTTGTGGGCAGGCCATGTTACCCACCATTCTTCAAGTTATTATAATTTTTCCAATGGTTTTCGAACTTCCCCGTTTCAAGGGTTGTTTAGAATTCCGTTTTGGATGGTGATGCCAATCTTTGGATTTGACCCCTTGCTTTTGTTGTTGGTGTTTAAATTGAGTGGGCTTCAAGATTTTCTCGTTCATACCTCCTATGTCCCCAAATTGGGTTTTTTAGAAAAGATCTTTGTTACTCCGTCGCATCACCGCGTTCATCATGGGAAAAACGACCTATATATCGATAAAAATTATGGTTCTTGCTTGATTGTTTGGGATAAGTGGTTTGGAACGTATCAAGAAGAAACTGTGGTTGTGGAATATGGGATTACTTCCGCTTACACAGACGACAATCCTATGCATGCCATTACATATTATTTTCAACTTTTGTGGGGACAATGCAGGAGAACAGTAGGATTAAGAAATAAAATTCTGGTATTAATCATGCCTCCTGGTTGGTTTGAAGTTCCCAAATCAGAAGGTTTCGCAGTAGGAATGAAAACGAGACCGGTTGTAATGGATCGCCAATTTCAATTTTATGGTCTGTGGTTGTTGTTCAGTGGGGTTTTCGGTTTCATTTGTACATTGTATTACCATCAAGTGTATCCCATATATGGGGTTGGATATGCCTTTCTCCTTTCGGTTAGTTGCATTGTTCAATCGGCCCTGCTCATAAACCGCGGACCACAACAAGACTTTCAATTTTGGGAGAAATTGCGTTTATGGGGTTTGTTCTTACTAGCGGGTGTGCTGTCAATCACTGAACCTTTTTTTGGAATTGTATTTTTGACATGGTTGTTGCCAACGGGATTGATTTTTTATCGCATTGTGCCCGCATCGAATTAAGCCGTTTTACTTTTCCATGTTGCTAAGGCGCGATGGAGATGGTAAAATGCATAAAAATGAATGATGATGACAAGTTCCAATCCAATGAGGTAATATGGCCATTCTCCGACAACAAACGGGTTGTTTGCATCGGGTTTTTGACATAGGTACATATAGTTGGCACCCAACAAATGGTTGATACCGCCAATGATGGGTAGGGTGAGTTGCGTGTAGAGGAAGACTTTCCACCATGATCCAGGTCGCGGCACGTAGCCAAGGCGCATCGTAGCGTACACCGAGCCCAAAATGATGATGCCGTGTGATATGCAATATTCAATGTGGTTATAAACGGATGAGCCGTTGGTAATCTCCGGGGTTAAAAAGGCGTGGATGGCGCCGGCGCCCCAATAAACGAGAAATTCGTAACTCAGTTGTGAGCCACGGATAAGGAGGTAGGCAGCGATGAAGGCCGACATGCCGCAAAGGTGAAGGGGCAAGCTGTTTTCGATGTGCCAACTGTTTTCGATGATCATTTTGATGTTGCTGGCAGCAAAATTGAGCAACGAAAGCACACCCAATCCCCAACCCAATTTTTTTCTTGCCGTTTCGCTCAAGTTTTTCGAAAAAAGCAACGTAATGACAAAAAGGCTCCAGAAAATGCCATTCATAAACATCCAACCATTTGAACCCGTTGGTACAACGTGGTGAATTTCATTGAGATTGGGTGTGATATATGCTTTGTGAGACGTATCTAGCGCGCTGAGTGTATCCATAATCTCGCAAGATAGAAATTACTTACGGAATAAAGAAACGAGGGGTTTTGGCGTGAATTGGTTCGATGTTTTACTCGTTTAACCAATTGTTCCAATCATTTTGGTTTTTCTATGAACTTCTAACCCCTAGATTTGTTAATTCAAATGATGTTAGAGGGTATTGAATTCAATCAAGGAAAAGGTGTTGTCATCAGCAAGCACATTCCCAAAAATATCGAACCCTTCGATCGTGTTTTTGAGATTTTCAAAGAGCTTCTGACCCATACTTCGGGCGATTTGGATGAGGCGTTTGATTGGCTTGATTCGCTCGATAAAGAATACAACATTTTCACTCCT
>CAZZKP010000212.1:0-2464 GCA_964654675.1 uncultured Bifidobacterium sp.
AGACAGATAGAAAGTTCATGGCCTGGCTAGGAGAAGGCGTAGTGATTGGAATCATTACGCTGATTATCATATTGGCCATGTATGTATACATTGACCGTATCCTAAGATTCAATTTACAAAAAACAAATTTCATGATGGCAGTAACGCACGAATTAAAAACTCCAATTGCGGCAGCAAAACTGGCCATAGAGACCGTGATTCGCAATAAAAACAAGGATTCCCAAGACCGGGTGTTGGAAATTTCCAAAAAGAATATGGATAGACTTTCTGGGATGATGGAAAGGGTTTTGTTGGCAACGCAATTCGAAAATAGTTTACCGGTACCTCAAAAGAAATGGGCCCCTTGTTTAGACATCGCTCAAAGCGCTTTAATCGATTGTCAGTTCACAGAAGAACAGTTACTAAAAATTAGTTTAGCAATGCCAACAAATTTTTTAATTTATTGTGATGATTATATGATGAAAATTGCCTTTATAAATTTATTCACTAATTCTATAAAATATAGTGAGCCAAATTGCGTTAATGTAGTCGTGAGCTCAGTAATAAGTCATGCACAATGCCAAATCCTCGTCTCAGACCAAGGAATTGGAATACCCATGATAGAGCGAACGCGGATATTTGAAAAGTTCTACCGAGTGGGAAATGAAAAGACTCGCAGTCGATCTGGATCTGGCCTTGGCTTGTATTTGGTTAAACAAATCTTGCAATTGCATGGAGCACGGATTGATGTACAATCTAACTATCCCAATGGATCAACTTTTGTAATGAACTTCAACGCTAGCGACTTCAGAATGGAATGAGTAATTACCGAATTTTAGTTGTAGAGGATGAAATAGACCTCGCAGAATTGTTAAAAATCAATTTAGAAACTGAAGGCTACAGAGTTACTTTGGCTCCCAATGGCGCAGCGGCGATTCACAAAATCAAAACGGAAAGTTTCGACATGATTATTATGGACATCATGATGCCGAGCATGGATGGACTTACGGCCACCCATCATATTCGACTTTCCAGCAACAACATACCCATTTTGGTCTTATCTGCGGGAAACACAGCACAAGATAGAATCAACGGACTAAAGGCAGGTGCTGATGACTATATGAGTAAGCCTTTTGAACTTGAAGAATTGTTGCTTAGGGTACAGAAAATATTCATGCGTGCACATCGCGATGACGCGGTGATCAACTTTATGGAATTCCAATTCGGCAACAATCACGTCGATTTTAACACCTACAAAGCAACCGGTGTGGATGGCGAGTTCAAGCTGACAAAAAAAGAAGCGCAGTTGCTGCGATTGCTGGTTGAAAGGAAGGAACAAGTTGTAACCCGCGAAGAGATTTTAAAAACGGTTTGGGGTTATACCGTTTTCCCAAGCACCAGAACAATTGACAATTTTATTCTGGCTTTCCGGAAGTATTTTGAAAACGACATAAAAAATCCCAAATATTTTTTGAGTCATCGCGGGTTGGGATATAAATTCACTGACAAAGAATAGTACTTTATCTATTTTTTGCGTTACGATTTACGTCGATTATTGTTTTTTCGCGATGCTCTCTGCCAAGATTGCGGCAGTTGACCAAGCGGCTTGAAAATTGAATCCCCCAGTAACCCCATCAATATCCAAAATTTCACCGGTTGCATACAATCCTGATTGGGTTTTTATTTCCATAGTATTTGGATCAACAGAGGTAAGTGCTATTCCGCCAGCGGTAACAAATTCCTCTTTATACGTCGTTTTTCCATCCACTTCAAATGGCATGCGTATCAAGTTCTCTACAATTTTATTGAATTCATACTTACTCAGGTCGGCGCTTTGCTTACCCACTGGTGTCTCGGCGCGAGTTAAGATAAAATCCCACAAACGTTTTGGCACGCCATCCATCCCAAGATTTGAAATCAATTTTTTGGGGTTCGACCTAATATTCTCGTTTAACTGTTGCCTTAACTCTTCTTCAGATAAATTCACCCACGACACCAAAACTGTATTGGCGTAGGCTTTTTCATTTAACCACCGAGCGGCCCATGCACTGGTTTTTAAAACGGCGGGGCCACTAATACCCCAATGTGTAACCATCAAAGGCCCATGATAACTTTCTGGATAACCCACCAATTTCACTTTCGCATCAACCACTGAAACTCCATGTAAATCATGCAGGGTCGTTTCATTGATATTAAAAGTAAATAAGGAAGGAACGGGCGTAACAATTTCAATGCCCAAACTCGCAACCATATTGTATTGCGACAATTTTGGAAATCCACCCATGGCCAAAACAACATCTGTTGCCATCTCACTCCCACTCGTGTTTGTATTGATTTGCCAGCGATAAAAACCGTCTTTGGGCATAGGTACAATCGTTACTACGGAAGAATTCAGCATCAGTTCAACTCCCAATTTTTTTGCTTTCCATTCCAGTAGTTGTGCTATTGTTTCAGAGGAATCACTCTGAGGAAAAACCCTACCATC
>CAZZKP010000213.1:0-2460 GCA_964654675.1 uncultured Bifidobacterium sp.
GCCGGGGCAAGAAACGGCTGCCGGCACGTATCAAGCAGCCGCTGCAAGCGGCAGGTCAGCCCAACCAAGGCTGGAGCTGCGACTTCATGTCTGATGCTCTGTGGTCAGGTCGGCGTTTCAGAACATTCAATGTCATTGATAATTTCGTCCTTACCTTCTTCTTGATCAAAATAGGTTCTTAAGCTTTCTATATAATGTTTCAAATTTTCATAAGCCATTTCTTCGATAGGAAGAATGCGGTTCATAAATTCTACGATGGTTACTTTGGTACCAATGCTACTGTAAAAATAAGCGAACTCCATTCCAATGGCTCCTGAACCGATGATTAACATTTCTTTCGGTTGTTTGGGAAGTACCATCGCTTCGCGGTATCCAATGACATGCTTGCCATCCATTTTAATGTTTGGCAATTCACGACTTCTAGCACCGGTAGCTAGGATGATATGGTCGGCTTCAACGGTGGAGGTGCCTGCATCGCCTGCAACGGAAATTTTGCCTTTCCCTGCCAATTTTGCACTTCCTTTGATTACTTCGATTTTATTCTTTTTCATCAAGAACTGAATTCCTTTTGACATGCCATCTGCAACGCCTCGGCTTCTTTTTACCACTGCTTGGAAATCGGCTTTCGGCTCGCCTACTTGAATGCCGAAGTCTTCGGCGTGCTTGATGTATTCGAATACAGAGGCGCTTTTCAGGAGCGCTTTCGTTGGGATACAACCCCAATTCAAGCAAATGCCTCCAAGTGCTTCCCGTTCAATGATGGCTGTTTTAAGGCCTAGTTGTGCAGCGCGAATGGCAGCAACATATCCACCTGGACCACTTCCCAATACGATGACGTCGAAGTTCATAATGTGTGCGTTAAAATGATTCGCTGCGAATTTAACCACTTCCTCTTGATTCACTATGATTGAATCCAATTCATGAATCTCAACTCCGTGCTTTCGGTGTATTTTCGCGACAACTTTTAATCCGAAAACCATGCTTAACATTGTATTGTTTGGTCCTCCCGGAGCGGGTAAGGGAACGCAATCCGAATTCCTGCAGCACAAATACCGGCTGGTGCATCTCAGTACAGGAGATATTTTCCGCTCGAATATTAAAGGGTCGACAGAACTTGGACAGCTCGCGAAATCGTTCATGGATCGGGGAGAACTCGTACCTGATCATGTGACCATCGCCATGTTGGAATCGGAGGTGGATAAGCATGTTGATGCGGAAGGTTTCATCTTTGATGGTTTTCCCCGAACGACGGCCCAGGCCGAGGCATTGGATGCCTTTCTAAAATCCAAAGGCGAGGCCATCACGTGTATGCTTGCTTTAGAGGTTCCAGAGCAGGAATTGATTAATCGTTTGCTTAAACGTTCTGAGACTAGTGGTCGTGCAGATGATGCCGATGAGGCCATCGTTCGCAATCGTATCGCTGTCTATGCTCGTGAAACCGCACCCGTTGCAGGGTTCTATGAGCAGGTTGGAAAATATAGAGGTATAGAAGGTGTTGGAAGCATTGATGAAATAACCTCGCGACTTTGTTTGGCAATCGACGAGGTGCTCGCCTCATAATTATTTACATGGCTGATTCTAATTTCGTTGATTACGTAAAAATTTGCTGCAGATCCGGAAAAGGTGGCGGTGGAAGCCGTCATTTCAGAAGGGAAAAGTTCGTTCCGAAGGGCGGTCCGGATGGTGGTGATGGTGGACGAGGTGGTCATATTATTCTTCGTGGCAATAAGGATATGTGGACGCTGCTTCATTTAAAGTATAGGAAGCATGTTATAGCAGAAGATGGTGAGAGCGGTGCGGGTGCTAAGCGCACCGGTGCACAAGGGGAAGATGAAATTCTTGAAGTTCCCTTAGGGACCATAGCGCGGGATGTGGAAACCGGGAAATTCGAGTGTGAGATTACAGAGCATGGACAGGAATTTGTGCTTCTTTCCGGCGGCAGAGGAGGTCTTGGAAATGATCATTTCAAAACATCAACCAACCAAGCTCCTGATTACGCTCAACCTGGAGAACCAGGCAAGGAAGAATGGAAGATTCTCGAGTTAAAAGTATTAGCCGACGTTGGCTTAGTCGGTTTCCCGAATGCAGGAAAATCAACCCTGCTTGCGGCCGTCAGCGCTGCTAAGCCTGAGATTGCAGATTATCCATTTACTACATTAGTTCCTAATTTGGGAATGATTCGGTATCGCGATGGTCGTTCCTTCGTGATGGCTGACATTCCAGGAATTATCGAAGGCGCCGCTGAAGGTCGTGGATTAGGTCATCGATTCTTGAGGCATATCGAGCGTAATTCTAGCTTGCTTTTCATGATTCCATGTGACACCAAGGATATTCGATCAGAATATGAAATCCTTTTGAATGAATTACGGAAATACAATCCGGAGTTATTGGATAAGCGAAGACTATTGGCCATCACAAAGGCCGATATGTTAGATGAAGTAATGATGGATCAAATGAAGG
>CAZZKP010000214.1:0-2456 GCA_964654675.1 uncultured Bifidobacterium sp.
TGTTGATGTGCTGTTTGGCCGTGATGAACTTCTTGTTCCTAAATTATGTGATCCCCAAAGCCAAACTCGAACAAGCCGGCATGCTGATTGATATGCGTTCTAAAAAACCCACATTCAACCTCGCCGAAGGCATTTTTTACCATCAAATCGAAGGATTCGCCATCCGCGTGGGAAAAAAAGAATCAGACAATCAAACGGTGAGAGATGTACTGATTTATGAATACAAAAAAGACGATTCCAAACGTTTAAATGTGGTGAGAGCCGAATGGGGTACAATGAAGCTTACAAACGATCAACGCGTGCTGAATTTTACGCTCTACAATGGCGTGAGGTATGAGGAAATGACCAACAGCCCCGAGTATCGAAAAACACAGCCCTTTAATCAAATGTTCTTTGAAAAACAGCAGATTCAAATTGATCTATCTAGCCTCGATTATCAGTTCTCAGATAGAGACTTGATTGCATCGGATTATCGACTTCAGAATGTATCGCAATTGTTTAAAGAAATTGATACATTTAACCTCAAATGCGCGTCGCTCAAGGAGGATAACAGTCGTTATTTAGGCCGGTATTTGCACATCCCGGGGGTGATGACCGCCGATACACAACTTAGGGCGTTTAAGCGGAGTTCTTCCCAATATGATCCGTTGACAGAAACCAGAATTCTAAAGAATTATCCAGAGCCACAACAAGCCACCATTGCCGCGAGTGCCATCAACCATGCTAGAAGTATTAAGAGTACGGTGGAAGGTCTTATGACTTCGCTGGATTTTGAAGAAACCGATATCAACCTATACAAATCTGAGTTACACAAAAAATTCGCATTTTCCATTTTGGTGATTTTGCTCTTTTTGATTTCTGCGCCTTTGGGTGCCATCATTCGAAAAGGCGGAATCGGAATGCCTTTGGTTATTTCGGTGGTGCTTTTTGTGCTTTTTTATGCTGTCAATTTAACGGGTGAAAAAATGGGTAAAGAGGGGATTGTACCCGTTTGGGTGGGCAGTTGGATGAGTTCGATGTTGCTGTTTCCAATTGGGTTGGTAATCACGTATCGCGCCAGTATCGACAAGAGTTTTCAAGGCACGAATCCCCTAAAAAATTGGTTTGTTTCGATGTGGCAGAAACGAAAAAAATCGACCACGGCAATGCAAGGGGAATCCGACGTATGAAATTGTTAGTGGTTGGAAATCGCGTTCCTTGGCCTCTGCACGATGGAGGAGCCATTGCTACTTATGGGATGCTGCGATCTCTGTCAGAAAATGGAGCAGACGTCGATTTTTTTAGTTTCAATACAAAAAAACACTTTGCGGATAACGCAACCATCGAAAAGTATTTTGGATTTTGTAAAGTGCATCTGGTCTCATTGGATGCAGGCGTTAAGCCCTTGAATGCCCTTTGGAATTTGTTCTTTGGCGGCAGTTATCACTTGGAGCGATACGATGATTTAGAAGCGGCCGTTGAACTTTACGATATCATACAGTCGGGAAACTACGACTGCGTAATGGTGGAAGGTTTGTATTCGATGCCCATCACTTTGCGTGTGATGAAGCAATTGTCTGTTAGGGCGAACAACAGGGGGATGGATGCCGACCTGAAACACAGCGACGACACAATTCAAAAAGAGCCCATAAAATGGGTGTATCGATCACACAATTTAGAATATCAGATTTGGGAGAGATTGGCAATTTCCACGCCTCAGTGGCTCAAAAGATGGTACCTATCAATTCAATCGAAACGTTTAAAGCGTGCAGAAATCGAAGCCTGGTGTCAGATGGATGCCATTGTGCCCATCGTAGAAACAGATTCATCTGTGATTAGAGCAGCATTGGCAGAAATCGAGAAAAGCCATCAACTCAGTAGCGGGGATTCCCATGTAAATCAGCCCTCCATTCATGTGTATCAGCCGGGCATCGCCATTGAACGACCCTTTGCTTTTGTACACCAGCCGATGTCATTGTTTCATATAGGCTCCATGGAGTGGCAAGCCAATGAACAGGGTGTGGTTTGGTTTCTGAATAAGGTGTGGCCTTTGGTTTTATCGACTTTGCCCAATGCGAAATTTCATTTGGCAGGGAAGGGGTTGAGCAAGCAAGATCCGAGATTTTTTCAGTCGGGGATTGTCAATCATGGCGAAGTATCTGATGCTGAGGATTTTATGCATCAACACGGGGTGATGATCGTGCCAATTCAAGCGGGCAGTGGAATTCGGATAAAAACGCTTGAAGCGATGGCGTTGGGGGTGCCCATCGTATCAACAAGTATAGGGGCGCAAGGGCTAGCCGTAGGTGATGATGTAGAAATCAAACTGGCCGATGACCCAATGGATTTTGCGGCTGCAATCTGTACCTTGCTATCGAGTCCAGCAAAATCTCAACAAATGACCACTCAAGCAAGGAAGTATGTGGAAATGCACCACAACCTAAAGCGCAATACTGCTGAATTGCTTGGATTTTTGA
>CAZZKP010000215.1:0-2403 GCA_964654675.1 uncultured Bifidobacterium sp.
TCATTCTCAAGGTAGATCCACGCAAGCGGATGTTGTTCAATCCGCAGGAGAGCATCGACTTCCAAGGCGATACAGGTCCTTTCGTACAATACACCTACGCCCGTATCCAGAGCATTTTGCGCAGCGCCTCAGCGGACTCTGGCAGTGCCTCTTGGCAGCAGGGCGATATCAACCACGACCTTCAGCCCCTAGAGATCGAAACAATTCAAACATTGTATCGCTACCCCGACGAGGTCAATAAGGCCTGCAGCGAATCATCCCCTGCGGTGATTGCCCAATACTGCATTGATTTAGCTCGCACGTTCAACCGGTTTTATAACGAGTGTCACATCATGCGCGAACCGGACCCCATCATCAAAAACACCCGCCTCAAACTCGCTCATTTCACCGCCCACACCTTAAAACACGGACTCAATTTGCTCGGCATCCAAGTAGTTGAGCGAATGTAATTTTAAGGACATCAAAGCCGTTTTATATCAAATTCACAAAGCGAAAATAATCAAACCTCGCCAAACACCAAAAAAACACTGACTATTAAACGATTATAATCGGTTTAACCGAAACAATCAAACCTCCCGATCGGGATTCTCTTTCAGAAACTGAGCCCAACCGCCGGCCTTATTATTCCCCCCGGCCGTGCCACCCTTGGTGCTGCCAAACGCCCTTGGTGCAAACTGATAGAAATGACAGACCGCGGCAGCCAATCCATCCGTGGCGTCCATCGTTTCGGGCTTTTCCTCGAAATTGAATTCGGCATGCAGCATCGCAAACACCTGCTCCTTGCTCGCGTTTCCATTCCCCGCAATGGATTGCTTGATCTTGCGCGGCACATATTCAAATACCGGCAAGCCCTTGCCAATCGCTGCCGCGATGGCAACCCCTTGAGCCCGCCCCAATTTCAACATCGATTGTACATTCTTGCCAAAAAATGGCGCCTCCACCGCCACCTCCGTCACCTCGAACCCCTCAATCAACGCCGTAACGCGCTCGTAAATGTGATGCAACTTCTCCCCCGCATCGCCCACCTTGGCCAAGCGAACCACACCCAAACCCAATAACTTAGGCTTCTTGCCGTCGATCTGTATCAATCCATACCCCAACAAATTGGTGCCCGGATCTATGCCCAATATTACCCGCGGTTTCTCCACCCTACAAAGATGCCGATTTCCGAAAAAATCCGCGGAAAATTTCCGAAATTTGTGGAAATAGCAATTATTGCATATCCATGGCTTTCGATTTAGACCTCATCCAATCCGTTTACCAAAGAATGCCCCAACGCGTGGCCGCCGCCCGTCAATTGTTGGGAAGACCCCTCACACTCACTGAGAAAATCCTTTTCTCTCACCTGTGGGATAACGCCGCGCCGCAAGCCTTCGGACGTGGTAGCGATTACGTCGATTTTGCCCCAGACCGCGTAGCCATGCAAGACGCAACCGCACAAATGGCATTGTTGCAGTTTATGCAGGCGGGCCGACCCAAAGTAGCCGTGCCCTCAACCGTACACTGCGATCACCTGATTACCGCCAAAACTGGCGCCGGTGAAGACCTCACAAAAGCAACCGCAGAAAGCGCAGAAGTCTACGATTTCCTCGCCTCTGTTTCCAATAAATACGGTATCGGTTTCTGGAAGCCCGGTGCCGGTATCATCCACCAAGTTGTACTCGAAAACTACGCCTTCCCCGGCGGAATGATGATCGGTACCGATTCCCACACCGTGAACGCGGGTGGATTGGGTATGATCGCCATCGGTGTGGGTGGTGCTGATGCCTGCGATGTAATGGCAGGACTCCCATGGGAACTCAAATGGCCAAAACTCATCGGTATCAAATTAACAGGCAAGCTCAACGGATGGGCTGCCCCCAAAGATGTAATTTTGAAAGTCGCTGGCATCCTCACCGTAAAAGGTGGAACCGGAGCCATTGTAGAGTATTTTGGTGAAGGCGCCAACGCCATGAGCTGTACCGGAAAAGGCACCATCTGTAACATGGGTGCTGAAATCGGTGCAACGACATCCACCTTCGGATACGATGATTCCATGGAGCGTTACCTGCGTGCCACTGGTCGCGAAGCCATCGCCGATGCTGCCAACGGCGTTCGTGAGCACCTCAATGCCGACCCAGAAGTATATGCCAACCCATCGGCCTACTTCGACGAAGTCATCGAAATCAACCTGTCTGAGTTGGAGCCCCATTTGAACGGTCCTTTCACGCCCGATTTGGCCACGCCCATCTCAAAAATGAAAGAAACCGCCGCCGCCAACGGTTGGCCCACCAAAGTAGAAGTGGGATTGATCGGCAGCTGTACCAACTCCTCTTACGAAGACATTTCTCGTGCCGTTTCTCTGGCCAAACAGGTTTCTGAAAAGAACCTCAAAACCAAAGCGGAATACATGATCACCCCCGG
>CAZZKP010000216.1:0-2349 GCA_964654675.1 uncultured Bifidobacterium sp.
AAACAAATCGGTTCTAAATGATTCGGGATCGAAGGTGGGATGAGAACAATAGAAAGAGATGGTGGTGTAAGGACGTTCATCGGCATCCATTCGCCTCTTCAACTCTTCCCGGTTCACAATGTTTCGCAATAACATGGCCAGAAAAGGTTTTTTAAGTTCTACAAAGATACGACTATCAAGAATTTTCAAAGCGCCATTGGCTCATGAAAATACAATTTAGAATGGTTCAACACTCCGATGGATTTCTAAAAAAAAGCCCCGTTGCCGGGGCTTTTTTGAATTCCTTATAAACCGATTGCACTCATCACGATTAGTGACGAACAACAATCTTGCTGTTCAATGTCTTGCTGTTGCCAGACACCTTCACAACATAAATGCCCTCAGACCAATCAGCAACGTTCAAAGACAATTTGCCAGACTCCATAGCGCCCGCAAATACCACCTTGCCTTGAACATCCATTACACTCACCATAGAATTGCCCATTTCAGGAGCCTCTACATTGAATACACTGTTTGCTGGGTTGGGATACAACATCAAGTTTTGCTCAACTGCCTCAACACCTGTCATTGCAATGGGGAAAGTCTCAGATTGCAACACCTCTTTGGTCACCGCATCTTGAACCCAAACCACAACCGACAAATCATCCCATGACTCACAGCTGTTTTCAGTAGCCAAGTTGATAGGAGCCGTAGCATCGGCTGGTAAACGATATGATCCATTGAAAGTAAACGACAAAGTCTTGCTCACTTTGGTGTCTTTTGTCATCGCTGACAAAGCCAAACCATTACCATCAGGCATCACCTTCTTCATTACATTTTCAAATTGCTTTTCACCATTGGTTTTCTTGTTGGCATAGGTAACGCCCTCAACAATCGTTGCAAACAACTTCATGTTGGTACTGCTAAAGTTAGCCACTGGAGTGATGTCAATGTTTGCAGTGATTTTATTCTTCCATGTCAAAGAAACATTTCCTTTGATATCCATGAACGCAGGCTTCGCCGCAAATTGGTCATACAACGCAGAAGTATAGCTGGCCGCGTTTCCACCCCATCCACCGTCAACAAACATCATTGGGATAGAGTTTACACCATAATAAGTACGACGTACACCACCCTCAGCAGTGTAATATGGATCACCCGTTCCAGGCCAGCTCATTTGGTATTTCACCGTGCTGTGGCTAGATTTTTGAGCAACGATACTTTCGAAATTCACGTTTCCACCGGCACATGGTCCGCATGTAGATGAAGTAAATACCTCATGCAAAATTTTACGAGGTACAATTTTGTCAACAACATTCACTACCATAGTAATGGTATCATTCACAAGGTTCTCATCTGTAGAACCATTGATTTTTGATGCCCAATACTTTATCGTATAAACACCCACAGCAGCAGGAGTCCACTTGGTAGGATGAGCCAATTCTTGGCTGGCAAAAGTAGAAATGTTGGCACCAGAGGCAGCAGCCGTTACAACTGCACCACCGTTCACAGAGTAATTCAAATCAGCACCAGTCACTTTCGCTGTTCCAATGTTGAAGAAATTTCCTGTAACAGAGAAAGGAGCAGAACCCAAAACCAAGAACTGAGACATGGTTCCAGATTTACCGCTCAAATCGTTGGTGGGTTGGTTGCCTTGAACGAATTGATAATAGCTGTTATCCTCAGCCGTGAAAATATTCGCAGTAATTTGTTGTGCCCCTACATTTGGAGAAGCAGACAAATTGTAAGCTTTTGTTCCACTTGTTTGTATACCTACACTCATTTTCACGTTGCTGGTACACAAAGCACCCGCAGTGGTAACGCACAATGTCTTCATATCAACCACGTAGATATTGTTGGTGGTTTCTTCCATTACGATGGCCCAATATGTCCAACCATTCTGAATGTTTGGTTCACCGAAGAAGTTAAACCAAACCCAATGTTGACGGAAAGGAGCCTTACCATAGGTTTTGGTCATCACCGCACTTTGGTATGTAGTGGTACCGCTTACAACACTTTTGGGTTGCATTCCCAAAACACAAACTGAATTGTCTGGGATGTTAGCACTAGGCAAAGTCAAATTTGAAAAAGCAGAAGGCTTCACAGTAGGAGTACCTGCATCAAAAGAAATTGTTCCGAAGTTACTCGGAGTGTATTTCGTTACCGCCGTTCCATTAAATTTAAACGAAAAAGGCAACGTTTGCTCCGTAGCATAGGTAGGCGTAGAGGTCGCATCACCATTCCAAACATTACTCCAACCCACGTTTGCAGTGGAAGGATAAGGATTTTCACCATCGGCATTCACGCCGCCTGGGTTTTTTCCAGCATTCAAGAAAGGAATACTGAAATACTGAGCTTGTGACAATGAAG
>CAZZKP010000217.1:0-2279 GCA_964654675.1 uncultured Bifidobacterium sp.
GTATATGCGCATCAATGCGGAGCATGAATGTCCGTTAGCGTCGCTGAAGGGTCTGCCGAGCATCGAATTGGTGCGATTGTATGTATTGCATGAATTTCACGGCACGGGCGTGGCCAATCAGCTGATGGCCCATGCGATTTCTTGGGCTCTGGGCGAAAATTATCGTGCAATGTATTTGTCGGTGTGGGAATACAATTTCCGGGCGCGTGGGTTTTACGAAAAACACGGCTTTGTGAATTCCGGTATTGAGAATGATTTTCCGTTGGGTTCAACGCCGCAAACAGATTATTGGTTTGTGAAGCGTCTTTAGTAGGGCGGATTTAAACCGAATTGATTTCATTGCGTCGTTACGTGTATTATTGTGAATGAAAAAATCGCTCATCGGCATAGTTTTACTGTTGATTCTGTTTTCTGCCTGTAAAAAAAGGGCGAATTCGTCTCAAAAAACAGTCACGGACACTGCCTATCAAGTCACAAAAACCTTAGTTGACGATAGTTTTCCCGTTGATGTGATCATCGATAAACCCCAGGGTGCCTCCTTTGATGTATTGATGGTATTCCATGGGACCGTTACTTATGATAGTCTTATTTTGGGAGCTGCGCGAACGACATTGGAAGGTTTCAAGCAAATTCTAGATCGAAAGGATATGATGATTGTGAGTGTGGCCTATCCCGAGGAAAATTTGTTGATGGGAGACAATGTAAAATATGCCGAAAAAGCGCTGGTTTGGTTAAAAAATAAGGCCGCCAATGAGCTCGGTGTTCAAATCAAAAAGGTATTTTTGGCTGGGCATTCACAGGGCGCCTATGTGGTAACGCGGTTAAATACCCTCCACGAAACGAATGGAGTCATCGCCAATGCCCCAGGACCTCTGAATTTGGTGTTTCGATGCAAATTGGAAGAGGATGGTAAAATTGAGAATGGAATTGTGTGTAGTTTGCTAAAAAACAAGTACGGTACCACTGCGGTAAATCCGGAGGCATATCAGGCGCGATCATTGTTGAATTACACCAGTGCCTACAAATCAGATATTTTGTTTGTTCAGGGCCTCGATGATAGCCCGATTCAATTGACGTCATGGCCGTTATTTAAGCAAAAAGTGACAGATTGTTTGGATTGTAAAAGCGTACAAGTGCATGAAGTTGCCGGGTACGGACATCAATCGTTGTTTGAAAATGCAGATGCCAAAGTGGTTTTCAATCGATTTATCTCAGAACGGTAATCGGGCGAGGTTGGCCATTTTTGCGAGAATATCAATTTTTATCCAGGCCCAATTTTGGGTCTATTAAAAAATCGGAATAGTGTAAAGTTCGCTTTTCAACTTTTTGTAATTGTCAGCGATTGCCTTTACTAATTCATCTTTGTCTTTTGGTATTGCCATTATTTCGGAAATATGTGTTTTACCAATTTGATTAGGATGAGCGTGAAATTATTCAACCCTGTTGTATTTGCGGTTGTATTGGATATTGATATAGATCGCTATGGCACTAAGTAGGCCCCCAAATGTCGATGCCATCACATCCTCATTATCAAACTTACGATGGGCTAGGATTTGAAAATATTCCCAAAGAGTGAGTCCAACGATTGCTATAATCATCGAAACCAGCATGCCTTTCTTCGGACTCATTTGAAAACGAATGAAGTAAGGTTTGCCATAAATAAAAAAGGCAATACACATAGCGATACCCGCTAAAAGGTTAGGCATTACTCCAAGTAGGTGCTTGATGGATTCATCAAAATCTCTGCTGTTAGGGCGGATACACCTTTGTACCACGATTACAGATAAAAAGGCAACGAAACCGATTAACTCTAAAGATTTGTAATACTTAGTCTTAAACGTTTGCTTCATACAGTGTGATTTTGATTTTAAATAAAATGTAAAGTTATTGGTTTGTTGCCAGACTTAACTGCTCATTCATTAAACTAAATTACTTGGGCAAGAAAATGGGCGGAAATTTTAAACCCACTGAAACTGATGTGCTCAAACTTCAATTGCGAAGAGAATCCTTGACTGTTGAAACAAAAGAATCTCGAGAGAGCTTAAGATCAGCGCTGTTAGTTAAAAAAACCGTGACTCACTTACATAATAACGCAGATGTAAGAGGAAAGAAAGAGATCATTGGTTCGATATTTAAAGATTTTCTCGTTTTTGAAATGGGAGAATATCGAACCACCCAACTCAGTATTTTGGCTTCTCTAATCTTCAATGATATCGAGGGTTTTCAGGAATCGGGCATAAAAAAGCGAGGATTTTTACTAAACTCATAAGACATTAAAT
>CAZZKP010000218.1:0-2258 GCA_964654675.1 uncultured Bifidobacterium sp.
ATGTTGGTCAAATCACCACCATCGTCCAAAATCATGTTCAAGGGCTTTTGCTCAGCACCAAAATGCAAAGTCTGCTCGATACACCAATCAAATTCCTCCTCGTTCTGACCTTTCCAAGCGTAAACAGAAATACCCGCAGCAGCAATTGCAGCAGCAGCGTGATCTTGCGTTGAGAAAATGTTACAAGAGCTCCAAGTTACCTCAGCACCCAATTCAGCCAACGTTTCGATCAAAACCGCAGTTTGAATTGTCATGTGCAAACAACCCGCGATGCGAGCGCCAGCCAATGGCTTGGACGCACCAAACTCAGCGCGCAAAGCCATCAAACCAGGCATTTCAGCCTCGGCCATTTTAATTTCTTTCCTACCCCATTCTGCCAATGAGATGTCTTTTACCTTGTAAGGAACGTATGTAGATTGCGTTGTCATTGTTAAATTTTGCGCAAAATTAGGCATCACGAGCCACATTACCCCAACAATACACCAAGAAAGATGCATCGTTTACGATCAATTTTGTTGAACTTTCAACAATTTAAATCGTTTATCATCAATCAGTCCGATCAAAATCCGCAGTTACAGCCGGTATTTTTTGCCTTCACATGTCCCCGCGGCGAACCACAAGCCGAAAATACAACCCCCGCACAAACCAACAACAAAACCCAAATAGAGATGCGCTTTAACCCCAGATTCAAGACAAATTTTTGCATAAAACACAAATATACAAAATCAAATATCAATCCCCTCAAGCCGATGTCGTAAAATTGTAGTCGATATGACCATCCTCTCAATCCTCGATTTTGCCAAAGAATGGCTCTTACACCTCGATGAAAAATTGCAATTCCTGGTGAGCGAATACAAAAACCTCACCTACCTCATCCTTTTTGCCATCGTTTTTGTTGAAACCGGACTGGTGGTCATGCCCCTACTCCCCGGAGATTCCCTGCTTTTCGCCGCCGGCTCCATCGCCGCGATGGACGGGCACCCTCTCAATATTTTTGTCCTCATCCCCCTCCTCATTGTGGCTGCACTGCTGGGCGATAATACCAATTATTTTATTGGTTCTAAAATTGGGGTGCGGATATTCGACCTCAAATGGAAACTGCTTAAACGAGAATACCTCGAACAAACCGAAGCCTTCTATGAAAAACATGGCGGCTATACACTCATCATGGCGCGATTTGTTCCCATCGTAAGGACATTTGCTCCTTTTGCAGCCGGACTTGGCTCAATGACCTACAAAAAGTTTATAGGCTATTGCATCGCGGGAGCCGTGCTTTGGGTGACAAGCATTACCACACTCGGGTATTTATTGGGATCCATTCCCTGGGTGCACGACCACTTTGAAACCGTCGTTTTCGGAATCATCGGCCTGTCCATTTTACCCATCCTTTTCAATGCGTTGAAAGCCCAGTTGAAAAAGAAATAATTCGGTCATCGCTCAAAAACCCAATTTCACACCATGACATCTACCAAAGCTTTTCGTTTGGGATTGATTGGTCACCCCGTTTCCCATTCCAAATCACCAGAAATCTTTCGGGAAAAATTTGATCGCGAGGGATTTTCCAATGCGTCTTACGAGTTGTTCGATTTGACCAATTTAGACAATTTTGAGGCCTGGATAATACAGCAAGCCAACGCCGACAACCCTTTGCTGGGTTTCAATGTCACCGTCCCGCACAAAACACAAATCATTCCGTTTTTAAGTACGATTTCCGCGGAGGCCCAAGCCATCCAAGCCGTGAATACTGTCGTGATTTCTCGCGACCCCATCACACAGGCAATTCAACTCCACGGACACAACACCGATGTGGACGGATTTGCGAAATCGCTAGAAATAGTGAACGAAATGAGGACCGAAAAACCAAATCCACAGAGTGCTGTGAAAACACCTCTGAATTCAACGCAAATAGGATCCATCGCATCGAGAATTACCGTCGGAGAAGTTAATCATCCAATTTCATCAAACCCCATTAATCAAGCCATTATCTTGGGAAATGGAGGCAGTGCCAAGGCGGTACGACATATTCTTGAACACCAAAACATACCCCATTTCACACTGCAAAGAGGTCGAATTTTGGAAACCAACACCCCGCTCACCGAACTCCAAATCCCTCCCCACACTTTAATCGTCCAAACAACCCCCGTGGGCATGTGGCCTAAGATTGAAGAGCATATTGAATTTCCGTTCCACCAATTAAATCCAACCCACGTCGTGATTGATTTGATATACAACCCCGCCCAAACTACCTTTATGCAAAA
>CAZZKP010000219.1:0-2255 GCA_964654675.1 uncultured Bifidobacterium sp.
GTGGCAGAACATGGCGCTTTTCACCTTACAGAAACCTAAAAATTTTCAATTCAACTGCCGTGGCCGCCACCACTTATTTCGCATTCACTGTTGATGGAAAAACGCTCACCGCTTACAATAAAAAAACCGGTAAAATACTCGATAAATTTACCAACAATCTCGATACGCAAAATATGCAATTTGGTGTGGCCACCGACTATGCCAATCACATCTTTGTTGGGAATTATCGACCCAAATTGACAGTATTTACTTTCCTCGGAGATACGTTTAGAAAAGAAGCAGATATCATCATCGACTCCTCTAGAATCAAAGAAATCGGTCGCATACAGGACGTAAAATACAACATCCAAAACAACCTAATTTATGCTACCGGAGAAAAATTGGTTGCCGCCATTGCCAACCCCTACGTCAGCATCGATTCCACCCTATTATTCAACTCCAACGGCCCCGCCACCTGCGATGATTATCTCTTTGTTACCTTGCCCCGATGCGATTCAGCCTCCAAGTATTCATTCGTTTGGACCGATAACAAAACCCAACAAATCGTAAAGCAAGTCGATTCGCTCAACCACTTTTCTGATACCCTGTTTAACCCCACCGCCGGACAGCAATACACTGTGAAAATCCAGCGCAATTTTCATTGTAACGGCGCATTTACTCGGTATCAACTTCAGTCCAACCCAAAAAATTTCATCGCCCAGTCGCTGCAGTTCTGTTCCGCTGATACCTGGTTCCACAATGGACTCCCTTACCACGGCGACACCACCTTCACCGACTCCCTAAAAAACCAATTCGGCTGCGATTCCCTCATTCAGTACAAGCTCACTTTCAAGCCCCGCTCATTTACTTTTTTAAATCCTAAAATCTGTCGGGGCGATAGTTTCTCCGTTGGCAGTCGATTCTACCGGATTTCTGGCTCTTACACCGATACTTTCACCAATTTCCGCGGCTGCGATTCCATTGTCAATACGAGCCTGACCGTCCTCACCGACACCACCATTTCTATCAAGTCGGCCATTTGTTTGGGCGATACCCTTCGATTCAACAACTTGCCGTTTTTTGCCACGGGCAATTATCAAATCAAAACCTCGCGAACCAACGGCTGTGATTCGCTGATCAATCTTCAGTTGACCGTCAATCCACCCCAATTTATATCGCAGCAACTCAGCCTCTGCAACACCGATTCTTTTGCCTACCGAAGCAAAAAATATCCATTGCCATTATCGCTCCGCGATACGCTATCGGCCTTCACCGGCTGCGATTCGGTGTTTGAGTTATCCGTCATCAGCCACAACATAAAATCTGATTTTTCGATTGACTCTTCACAGTTCCCAACGCTCAAATTCATGAGCAAAACCACCAACGCCAAACAATGGATCTGGGATTTTGGGGACCTCAATGGCAGCAACGTACAAAGTCCAACGCACAGTTATGTCAAATCATTTCTATGGATCAACTACAAGGTTTGCTTGGTGGTGAGGGATTCCTTTGGTTGCGATGACACGCTTTGTCTCAATCTTCCCATCAAACCCGAAGCCGAAATCCAAATCCCGGAAGGCATATCACCCAACGGAGATGGTGTCAACGACTCTCTAGTAATTCCCGGACTCTGGGCCTTCCCAAAAGCATCATGGGTAATTTTTAATCGCTGGGGACAGGTGGTCTTTGAGTCCAATGCCCAACAAAACATCGCGTGGGACGGACGCAATCACGCATCGGGCCAAAGCCAAAGCAACAAACCCGCAGAACTACTCCCCGAGGGCGTTTACTTCATCGTCTTCAACTACAACGATGGACATCGCCCTCAACTATCAAAGAATATTTATTTGAAGCGGTAAATCAGTCCCGCAACTCCCAGAGTCCCACATTCTCCACGTGATGCGTATGCGGGAACATGTCCACAGGCTGAACCTTCACCAAACGATACGCCACGTCCAACAACGCCGCATCGCGGGCCTGGGTCGCTGGATTGCAACTTACGTAAACAATGCGCTTGGGTCTGGCCTCCAGCAATCGCTCAACCACACTCGGATGCATGCCATCGCGCGGAGGATCTGTGATTACCACATCGGGTCTACCGTGCTCCGCAATGAACTCAGCCGTCAAAATATCCTTCATATCGCCGGCGTAAAATTTGCAGTTCTCCACCCCATTCAATACCATATTGTCCTTGGCATCCTTGATCGCCTCCTCCACATACTCAATCCCCACAACTTCCCTCGCTTGATCGGCCACAAACAACGCAATACTGCCTG
>CAZZKP010000220.1:0-2253 GCA_964654675.1 uncultured Bifidobacterium sp.
TTCCTCTTGGCCAATCTTTTGGGTAATCACTTCAAATCCCGCGGCTTCTAAAATCGCTTTACCCGCAGCGTCGATCCCGTCGTTTGCTAAAACTCTCATGATGCAAAGGTCTCCATTACATTCACCAAAGCCTGAACACTTTCCAATGGCAAGGCATTGTACAATGATGCGCGGTATCCGCCAACGCTCCTGTGCCCTTTCAAACCAGAAAGATTGGCCATTTTACAAGCCTCGTTAAATTTCTCTTCCAAACCCATATGCTCTTCGTTGAATACAAAGCAAACATTCATTTGGCTACGATCTTCAACAGCGGTAGTTCCTTTGAAATAAGGACTATTGTCGATAGCGTTGTACAGCAAATCCGCCTTCTCTTGATTGCGCTTGGCCATACCCTCTACTCCACCTGCACTAAGCACCCATTCTAAGTTGTATTTTGAAACCAATATCGGAAACACCGGAGGGGTATTGTACATACTGTCGTTGTCGGCATGAATTTTATATTTCATCATGGTCGGAATATGTCTGTCGGCCATTTTATCGTACATATCCTTTTTGATAATCACCAAAGTGACACCCGCAGGGCCCATGTTTTTCTGCGCTCCAGCGTAAATTAAAGAGAATTTCGACACGTCTACCGGTTTAGAGAAAATATCGGAGCTCATATCGCAGATTAGCGCTGTATTGCCACAATCGGGAAACTGCTTAATCTGGGTACCAAAAATCGTATTGTTACTTGTACAATGGAAATAATCCACGTCCTGTGGTACTTGATAGTCTTTTGGAATGAAGGAGTAATTGGATGCTTTGCTTGAGGCAACCACATTGACTTCACCAAACCCTTTGGCTTCGATCAATGCGCGATTGGCCCAGGTTCCAGTATCGGTGTAGGCAGCCTTGGTTTTGAGGAAATTCATGGGAATTTGAAAGAACTGGGTACTGGCACCCCCTTGTAGAAACAGGATATCGTAATCGTCGGGCACGCCCAACAAGGTTTTTACGAGACCTGCGGCATCCGCCATTACTTTTTCAAATTCTTTTCCTCTATGGGAAACTTCCAAGATACTCAAGCCAGTTCCGGCGAAATTCTTGATGTCCTGAATGCTTTTTTCAAAAGCACTCTCCGCCAAAATGGAAGGACCGGCAGAGAAATTATGAATCTTTGACATAGTGTGTCTAAACAGTTACAATTTTACGCGTATAATTGCGGGGAAACAAGCAAATGACATTGTCAAACCATAAAGGAATCGTACTATTTATCCTATTTCTTTCCACCATTTGCTGCTATGGTCAGTATGATGGTTTGGAAGGTGAATCTAAACAAAAACCCAATCCGCCAAAGACAAGCAATTCAAACCAAGGCAACAGAGACACCCAACTTGTTGATGAATACCAATTTTCATCCTCGTTTATGGACAAAATCGAACCGTACAAAGGGATTGAATTCATGACCAATGGAAATGGCAATAGTTACAATTTTTATTTATCCTTAGATCCTCAGGCGGGTTATTGGTGGAACCAACGACTCTTGTTGGGAGGTGGTATCCATGGCGGACTCGCAAACAATCATTCGAGTTTCGGGGGATTTGGTTTTACAAGGTTGACCTTGAACAACATTTTTATTCAAGGAGAGTATCGGTATTTAAACTTGAACAACGTGAATACCGGGGAGCGGCAGTGGATTGGATCCCCAATCATCTGTATTGGTTATGCTTCTAGCCCAGATATGTCCGGATGGGTTTCAATCGGCCTATCAACAAATGGAAAATTTTCCAGCAATATGCCTTTTGGACCTTTTGTTTGTCGATTTGGATATCGTTTCTAAACGAAACTTAGAACACCCACTTCAGCAACACCCAAGGCAAAGCACCCGCTACCAAAAGTACTGCGGCGATCAACATCATCAAAGCTTTGTCGTTGTATTCTACCGCAGGTTCATCTCCATTCGCTTTCACCAAGAAAGCGTGTTTGATAAACTTAAAGTAGTATCCAATAGAGATCGCAGAGCCTAACAAACCCACGCCCACCAACCAAGGTGATGATTGCCAAGCAAATGAGAACAAATAGAATTTGGCATCGAATCCGGCAGAAATTGGGATTCCAGCCATCGACAATACGCCGACAACCAGCGCGAAAGCCACCCAAGGAGAGCGTTTTGATAAGCCATTGAACATATCAAATCCCACAGGATGCTTCTCAGAGGTGCTGTGATGCTAAATCAAGAATACCAATACACTTGCAAGGTCATAGGCAGAC
>CAZZKP010000221.1:0-2241 GCA_964654675.1 uncultured Bifidobacterium sp.
CGGTATGGGGCGTTTCGCGTCATACAAAGATTACGGAGAAAACATCTGGCGTATCCAACAATACGGAGTTGCTTGTCGTTTCTGCTGCCTTCGGTTTGATTTACTTTGCCATTTTGTATCGCACCCATCGCATCAGAGGCTTATGGTATTTGTTACAGGGGTTTTTGGTCACAGTTTGGTATTGGCTCACGCCGCTGCTCTTGGGGTTCGTTGTCGTTTTTTGCTTTTGGCATGCTTTGCAGTCGATGCAATATCAACTTGACTATGTTCGTATAAATTACCATCAAAACAGAAAGAAAACCCTCTTGGGATTTGTGCCATTTGGATTGATGGCTCTGATGGGGATGGCGTTTTTACTTCGGTTTGATTTGGCGTCGAATTTGGGGTTTGCCTTCATTCTATTGTCGTTGGTTACTTTGCCGCATGTGATTGTGATGGATGGGCTTTATCGGAATCACAAGCACGATTAGCGTGCGCTCAGGTGTTTTTTGTACAGCGGTTTCCGCATCCAAAACATCAATACAAAGGGTAGGCAGAGCATCGCAGTGAAGAAGGGGTTTAAGCCTTGGAATCTCAGGCGGTCGATGATAAGGGTTTGTTTTCCTTGGGTCTTGAGTGCATGGGTGTGTTTCCAAGTTTTTAGGGGATGTGGCAGTTTGAGGCCTTCGTCGCGGAAAAGCCAATCTTTTTGGGTGTAGCGGTGAGCGGTAATGATGCCATCCCATTGTTGCTTCATGGGGCCGATGCCAATTTGGAAGGAAAGTTGGTTGCCGGTATGTTGGCCATCGTATCGCAGTAAATCCATTTTGATGAATGGCGGGTTGAGTTTGAGGAGCAATTCTTTGTTGAATTTTCGACTAACCTCGTCGATATTGGCATCAACGTGGGTGATAAATGTGAATTGCATCATAGTTTTGTATAGAAACAAACCATTTTCGATTTGTTTGGTTTTACTATCACAATTTCTATCAAAAAGAATGTCACACAGAGTCGCCGTTTACCGCACCGCCCATTTCAATGCAGCCCATCGCTTGCATGTACCGTCTTGGACGGATGCTGAGAACCAGGCTTTTTTTGGGCTGTGCAACAATGCGCACTACCATGGCCACAATTACGATTTGGAGGTGAGGGTTGAGGGTGAAGTGGATCCTTTGACGGGTTATTTGATTGATATGAAGCTGATTAAGCAGTACATCGAAGAAGAGGTGATTGAGCGATTTGATCACAAAAACTTGAATTTGGATACTGAGGAATTTCGTGATTTGAATCCAACGGCCGAAAATATCGTTTGGGTGATTTGGCGAAAATTGCGTGCTCGCGTTCCCCAGGAAATGAATTTGGGTGTAAGATTGTACGAAACACCGCGTAATTTTGTAGAGTTCAATGGATAAAAAGTTAGCAAACGAACTGCTGAAGCAGTGGGATGAGATGGGCGATTCGCACATTTCGATTAAGCAAGAGACGCCTCTAAGGGAGGATGCTTTTGTGATGGATGATGCGTTAAAAATCGAGTTGATTGCGAAGCATTTCAAGGAGATTATGCATGTATTGGGATTGGATTTGACCGATGAGAGTTTACAGGGTACGCCATTGCGTGTGGCCAAGATGTTTGTAAATGAGCATTTTAAGGGTCTGGATCCAAAGAACAAACCGGAGCCAACGCTTTTCGAAAACAGTTACAAGTATTCGGAAATGTTGGTGGAGAAGAACATACAGTTTCACAGCACTTGTGAGCATCATTTTGTGCCAATTTATGGATTTGCGCATGTGGCTTACATCAGCAGTGGCAAGGTGATAGGGTTGAGTAAATTGAATCGCATCGTGGATTATTATGCACGCCGTCCTCAGGTTCAGGAGCGCATGACGGTTCAAATTGCGCAGGAGTTGAAACAGGTTTTGGGTACGGAGGATGTGGCGGTGGTGATTGATGCCAAGCACATGTGTGTGGCAAGTAGGGGGATTAAAGACACGTCGAGCAGCACGGTAACAAGCAGTTTTCATGGCAAGTTCATGGATGCATCAACCCGCGCTGAGTTGTTGAGGTATATTGGTTGATTGCGATGAGGGTTGGCGTTTTTTGATGCCAATTTTTGGATTGACGATCATGTTGTGGGATGGCGAAAAGGGAGTTCCGAAAAAAGTGAAAAAGAAAAAAGCAGCGATTTCGCTGCTTTTTTCTTTTGGGGGGGCGACTAACCGGGCTCGAACCGGCGACCCCTAGCGCCACAAGCTAGTGCTCTA
>CAZZKP010000222.1:0-2232 GCA_964654675.1 uncultured Bifidobacterium sp.
CGGCCGTATTCAATAAGTTCTCAACAATCAAAATCTTATCACTCACCTTCGCACCGCCCACAATCGCAGTAAACGGACGTTGGGGCGCTTTCATCACCTGATCCGCATTCGCAACCTCCTTGGCCATCAGAAAACCAAACGCCTTGCGTCCAGCAAAGAAATCAGCAATGATCGCCGTGCTCGAATGAGCCCTATGCGCAGTTCCAAAGGCATCGTTCACATAAAACGTACCCATCGAGGCCAACTTCGCCGCAAAATCGCGATCGCCCTTCTCCTCCTCCTTGTAAAAACGCAAATTCTCCAACAACATCACCTCGCCCGCTTGCAAACTGCTCGACAAATGCGCGGCCTCCTCGCCAATACAATCCGAAGCAAAGCGAACGCCCGTGCCCACCAATTCAGACAAATGCGAAACCAAGTGCTTCAACGAATACTTCTCCGTTGGACCCTCTTTCGGACGACCCAAATGGCTCATTAAAATCACCGATCCCCCATCGCCCAAGATTTTCTTGATTGTTGGCAGTGCCGCCCTCATGCGAGAATCGTCGGTGATACGATATTCAGCGTCCAAAGGCACGTTGAAATCAACGCGAACCAAAACTTTTTCGCCGGCAAATGAGAATTTTTCTACAGTATTCATGATTTGATTTTTACACTATTATGGAATTATAACAATTGTTTTAAAAGGGTATTCATATTCACTTCGGCGTGCATCAAAGCACCCAAATCCGCAATCTTCACGCGCTTTTGCTCCATCGTATCGCGGTATCTCACCGTTACATCCTGGTTCACCAAACTGTCGTGATCCACCGTAATACAAAACGGCGTTCCAATCGCATCCATCCTGCGATAACGCTTTCCGATGCTGTCCTTGTCCTCAATATACACGTTGTAATCCAAACGCAATTCATTGTAAATCTGCTCCGCCAACTCAGGCAAACCATCCTTTTTCACCAAGGGCAAAATGGCCGCTTTCACCGGGGCGATGGCCGGGTGCAACTTCAACACCGTACGGGTGTCGCCATCCACATCCTCCTCGGCAAACGCCTCGCACATCGTCAACAAAAACAAACGATCCAAACCAATCGAGGTCTCCACCACATAAGGCACAAAACTCTCGTTCGATTCGGGATCAAAGTATCTCAACTTCTTGCCGCTAAACTCCTCGTGCTTGCCCAAATCGAAATCGGTGCGGGAGTGAATCCCCTCCACCTCTTTGAATCCAAACGGAAAATCGTATTCAATATCCACTGCCGCATTGGCGTAGTGTGCCAACTTCACGTGGTCGTGGTATCTGTATTTCGCATCCGCAGTGCCCAAAGCCTTGTGCCACTTCAAGCGCTGCGCCTTCCAGAATTCATAAAATTCCAATTCTGTGCCTGGCTTGCAGAAAAACTGCATCTCCATTTGCTCAAACTCCTTCATCCGCATGATGAACTGACGCGCCACAATCTCGTTCCGAAACGCTTTTCCAGTTTGGGCGATACCAAACGGCAGCTTCATCCTTCCGGTTTTCTGCACGTTCAAGAAGTTCACAAAAATCCCTTGGGCGGTTTCAGGACGCAGATACAAACTGTCTTCGCCGGCATCCGTTGCGCTCATTTGGGTGCTGTACATCAAGTTAAACTGACGTACATCGGTCCAATTGCGGGAGCCACTCATCGGACAAACAATCCCTTCCGATTCAATCAATTCTTTGATCATCGCGAGGTTGCCGGTCTCCAACCCTTCCTTCATCACCGCATCGATGCGATCAATCTGGGCTTGGTATTCCATTACCCGGGGGTTGGTTGTGCGATACATCGCCGCATCAAAAGTCTCACCAAATCGCTTGGCCGCTTTGTCTACTTCCTTGTCGATTTTCTGTCTGATTTTCTCCTGATGATCCTCAAGCAACACATCGGCGCGATAACGCTTTTTGCTGTCTTTGTTGTCGATCATGGGATCACTAAACCCATCCACGTGACCGCTGGCCTTCCACACCTTGGGGTGCATAAAGATGGCAGAATCAATCCCAACGATGTTCTGATTGAGCTGAGTCATGGATTTCCACCAGTACTGACGCAGATTGTTGCGCAATTCCACGCCATTTTGGCCGTAATCGTACACAGCGGTTAATCCACCATAAATATCACTGGAAGGAAATACGAAACCGTATTCTTTGCAATGGGAAATGACTTTTTCGAAAATCTCTGGGTTACTCATCCGTACCGCAAAGATAGGGCATCAGAA
>CAZZKP010000223.1:0-2186 GCA_964654675.1 uncultured Bifidobacterium sp.
ACCCTGCAAAACAATCCAAGCATCCCGGCCAATTTTTTAATCATGGGCGATTTCAATGATGATCCAGAAGACGTGTCCATTACAGAAGGTCTCCAAGCCGGTGATGCCTTTCACTCCATTGTGAATTTGGCATTTTTGGCCCGACAGGCGGATAGCACCCTAGGGACACTTGCTTGGCATACCGGCTGGAATATGTTTGATCAAATCATGATCAGTAGACCTCTGTTTTTTGCCAATTTGCATAGTCATGAAACTGCAGCCGGAGTATCCGAAGCAGCACCAAGTCACCTCCATTCCTACGAAAACAAACTTTGGGGTGCCCCTTGCGTCAACGTGTACAAACGTTCATGGATGCTACAACACGATGGCAACAAATATGATGGCTGGCCGCTTCGAACTTTCGCCGGCAAGAAATATATGAATGGGTTTTCGGATCACTTGCCCGTGTTTGTCGACATTGTGTTGGTGCATCGCCACCCAATGGGTCGTTAGCCCCAGAATATCTTCTTCGAATCATTCATAAAGAAAGGGGCAGAGAATTTCTCTGCCCCTTTTTTATGCTGTACGTTCAATGGGTTATTTCAAGCAAGCCTTTACAAACTTCACAAACAAGGGGTGAGGCGTGGCAACCGTGCTCTTTAACTCAGGGTGGAATTGTACACCCACAAAAAATGGATGCGTTGGGATTTCTACGATTTCCGCGAGACCCGTCTGTGGGTTGGTTCCTGTAATTCTCATGCCCGCAGCTTCGATCTGTTTTTTGTATTTGTCGTTGAACTCATAACGGTGGCGGTGTCTTTCGCTAATCATCGACTTACCGTAGGCTTTGTATGCTTTTGAATCTTTTTCTAATTTGCAATCATAGGCACCCAATCGCATGGTGCCGCCTTTTTGGGTTTGCTCTTTTTGCTCTTCCATTAAATCGATCACTGGATAGGGCGTATTTGGGTCCATTTCGGTGCTGAATGCGCCTGTCAATCCACAAACATTCCGAGCAAATTCAATGACAGCACACTGCATGCCCAAGCAAATTCCAAAGAAGGGGATGTTGTTTTCTCGGACGTATCGAATGGCATCCAATTTCCCTTCTATACCGCGATGTCCGAATCCTGGTGCTACCAAAACGCCATCGTAACCGGCCAATTTCTTCGCTGCGTTTTCAATTGTCAGCATTTCTGAGTGCACATAGGTCAATTTGACTTTGCACTCATTGCTGGCGCCAGCGTGAATGAAGGCCTCGTTGATCGACTTGTATGCGTCGGGCAATTCAACATATTTGCCCACCAAAGCGATATTGACTTCTGCCTTGGGGTGTTCAAGTTTGAATAAAAAATCTCGCCATTGATCCAAATCCGGTTCGGTCTTCGTGCTCAATTTTAATTTGGTTAGAACGACTTTGTCGAGCTTTTCCTTTAACATCGCCAAAGGAGCTTCGTAAATGGTTTTTAAATCCATTGCTTCAACGACGGCATTGGGCTGGACATTGCAAAACAAAGCCAATTTGCGACGAATTTCGGCGGTTATGGGTCTTTCACAACGGCAAACCAGGACATCGGGCTGAACGCCCAATTCCAAAAGTTGTTTTACGCTGTGTTGGGTGGGTTTGGTTTTTAACTCGCCGGCGGCACTCAGATAGGGTATAAGTGTAAGGTGCACTACCAAGGCATTTTCGTGGCCTTCTTCCCAAAGCAGCTGACGCATACTTTCTACATAGGGCAGGGATTCAATGTCTCCCACTGTACCGCCAATTTCTGTAATTACGATATCGAACTCGCCATTTTCGCCCAATATTTTCATCCGGCGTTTGATTTCGTCGGTGATGTGAGGGATTACCTGAACTGTTTTTCCCAGGTAGTCGCCGCGACGTTCATTTTCGATCACTGTTTGATATACGCGACCTGTGGTTACGTTGTTGGCTTGAGAGCCGGGGACATTCAAAAAGCGTTCGTAGTGGCCCAAATCCAGATCGGTTTCGGCACCATCTTCGGTAACATAACACTCGCCATGCTCATAGGGGTTTAGGGTTCCTGGATCGACGTTGATGTAGGGGTCGAACTTTTGGATCGTGGTACGAAATCCACGCGCTTGCAAAAGTTTGGCTAGAGATGCGGCTACGATTCCTTTACCCAAGGATGATGTTACGCCCCCCGTAACAAAGATGTATTTTGCTTTTTTCATGTTGCTTT
>CAZZKP010000224.1:0-2180 GCA_964654675.1 uncultured Bifidobacterium sp.
ACGCCTTATTGGGCGAGAAGTTAGCCATCGTTAACTCAAAGGCGCAGACAACCCGACACAGGATTTTTGGTATAAAAAATGGCCCTGGCCACCAAATTGTTTTTTCAGACACCCCAGGGATTTTGCGGCAGACCAGCTACGGAATGCATGAGCGGATGATGAAGTTTGTGAAGGAAAGTGTTGACGATAGCGATGTTTTGGTATTGTTGATTGACATCAATGGAAAGGACTTTTCAGAGGAGATTCAAGAGAAATTTGAGCGGTCGAAGGCAAAAAAAATCGTTGTTTTGAATAAAATCGACAAGGTACATCAGCAGAAGTTGGAGGAAAAGTTGGTTTGGTTGAAAAAGACGTTTATTGGTGATGTCTACTTGGCGATTTCTGCACAGGAGAAATTTCAGATTGATGTTTTGGAGAAGTATTTGGTTGATTTTTTACCCGAGCACCCAGCCTATTATCCTGAGGATCAACTGACCGATAAAACAGAGCGGTTTTTTGTCAATGAGATCATTCGGAACAATGTATTGAAGCTGTACGATGAAGAGGTACCATATTCGGTAGAGATTGTGACTTTGTTATTCAAGGAAGAGCCAAAAATTATCCGTTTAAGTTGTGAAATTGTCGTTGAGCGTGACTCTCAGAAGCCTATTATCATTGGGAAAAAGGGACAAAGTATCAAGAAGTTGGGCATCGAATCAAGAAAAGAATTGGAGCAATTTTTCCAGAAGCAGGTGTATATGGAATTGTTCGTGAAAGTGCGTGAAGATTGGCGCAACAACAAGAAGATGTTGGATCAATTTGGATATGAATCGGAGTAACTTTAGGTGATGTGCCTATGGCTTGGATTGTGAAATATCAACGAATTGGGAACTTTTTACGGCACAAGCTTGCAGTGTTTGGAGGAGGGGTTTCTTTTCTGGGTCGTATACGGATCATTGTTGGCATGGGCATCGTGTCGATTACGCTGTTGGCATTCACGCTATTTGCAGAGACTGATCAACAGGGTGTATTTTCATTTCCCAGAAATTTTGGTTCCAACATAGCAGCCCAGTCCGCCATTGCAGATTCATCGTTGTTTCCATGTTTTGCTCGCGATACCGTGTACTTTGTTTCTTGCAATGGAAAATCGATTCGTGTTGAAATCAAGGTGACGCAAGTTGCAAGTTCAACAACTCCTCGAAAAATGTTGCTGCTGTTGCCCGGTTGGAATTACGCCGATACGCAGTGGTATACACGCACGCGGGTTTGCGATGAGGCCAGAAATCGAGGCTACGATGTGATGTTGGTGGAAATGGGCAAGAGTGTTTACATGGATAGTCTGTATCCGCAGATGCGAGCGGATTACCGATTGCATCCCACGCGGACGTGGTTGTGGGATTCAGTGTTAAAGCCATTACAAAAAAGGCGTTATTTTACTGACAAAGGCACACCAGAAGATCCAATAAAGACCGTGGATGGTCATGTTTACCATAAATCGATGCGATTGCCCATTCCGTCCTTTGTGATGGGCTTATCGACAGGTGCCCGAGGCGCTTTGTTATTGGCATTGGAGCATCCAGAGGCTTTTCGAGGGTGCGCTAGTTTGAGTGGTGATTACAATCCGTTGTTGATGAAGAACGACAACCTCATGATCAATTGTTTGGGAAAATATGCTGAGGTTCCATGGCGATGGCGGGGTACGAATAATATCGAGATGCGGGTGGATGCATTACAGGTTCCCTTATTTTTGGCCCACGGAACCGATGATAAAGTAGTTCCTTGGGAACAGACTGTATCTTTGTTCAAAGCATTGGAGTCATCGGGTAATTATCAGAAACGGGCATTGACTTTTCAGAAAAACCATGCCGACGTGGGGTTGGTTCGCACACTGTTCGTTAAAGGTGCAGGACACAATTATCCATTTTGGAATGAGGCGGGCCTTAAGGCTTTGGATTATTTTGATTCGTTGGAGGATTAATCCGTGTTGATTAATCGATGTTGTATTCCAGCGTAACCGTAATACTTGCCGTTTTTTCCTTGTTGCTTGTATTCAAGGTGCCCCCATATGAATATTCTTCGTCTGAATGCTGCCCAGTGATTTGAAAAATCCCCATAGAACTTTTAATCAATCGACCGTTGTCGGATCCCGCTTCCTTTAAAATGGTCTCACAACGTTTTCGCGCATCTGCGGCTGCTTGTCT
>CAZZKP010000225.1:0-2106 GCA_964654675.1 uncultured Bifidobacterium sp.
CAAACAAAGAGGGCGGCCGCAGGCCGCCCTCTTTGTTTGTAATCTGGCCGACATAAAACACATTGCCTCCTACAATAATATAATTGAAATTTGCGATGAAAGTTTACTCGGCGATTTGTGTTTCGTACAAATGCGCGTAATGTCCGCCGGCTGCCATCAAAGTGGAGTGATTTCCTCGCTCTTTGACTTCGCCTTTTTCCAAAACCAAGATTTCGTGCGCTTTGGCGATGGTACTCAAACGGTGCGCAATCACAATGGCCGTCCGATTTTCTAATAGGCGGTCTATGGCTTTCTGAATCAATTGTTCCGTTTCTGTGTCGATGGAGCTCGTGGCTTCATCCAACAAAATGATTCTTGGGTCAAATGCAAGGGCTCGGATGAAACTGACCAACTGGCGTTGTCCCAAGGAAAGGGTCATTCCGCGCTCCATTACATTGTAATCGAATCCGCCCGGTAGTTTTTCGATGAATTCGTATGCACCTATCGAACGAGCCGCATCTATCATTTTTTGAATGTCGATATCGTCGTTGTGCAATCGGATATTGTCTTTTACACTTCCGCTGAAAAGAAATACATCCTGCAGTACCAGCGCAATTTGCTGTCGAACAGAAGTGATGTTCAGCGATTGAATATTGATATCGTCTAGCAATATGTCTCCTTTTTGTTGCTGATAAAGTTGGTTAACCAGGCTTGCGATGGTGGTTTTTCCCGAACCTGTAGCACCTACGATGGCCATTGTTTTTCCCTCGGGTAGGTGAAAACTGACATCGCGCAGGACCCATTCTTCATTTTGATAGGCAAACCAAACGTGGTTGAATTTCACATCGCCATTCAACGTCGGCGCGGCGACATCTGTTGTTTTTTCGATATTGTCGACATCGTCGATGAGTTTGAAAATACGATCCGCGGCTACGATGCCCATTTGGATGTTATTAAATCGATCGGCGATGGCGCGGATGGGTCTAAAAAACAGGTTGATGAACATGATAAAAGCGGTGAGTTCCCCGAATTCAATACTTCCGCGCACGAGAGAACCGCTTCCATACCAAACGATTAATGCGAAACTGACAGCAACGAGGACTTCAACGATGGGGAAGAAGATGGAATAGTAATAGACGCTGCGAATGTTGGCATCACGGTGGGCTTGATTGATTTGGTCGAATCTACGTTTTTCTTCCTTTTCTCGGTTAAAAAGCTGCACGATTTGCATTCCTGTGATACGTTCTTGTAGGAAGGCATTGAGTTTTGCGACTTGATTTCTCACGTCTTGGAAGGTATCGCGGATGCCTTTGCGAAATCGGTTGGCTGCAAAAAGCAGTAAGGGGACCACGGTAAGTGTAATGAGTGTAAGTTTTACGTCCATGTAGAACATGCAACTCATGATGACGATGATTTGAATGAGGTCGCCGGCAATGGTGATTACGCCAGAGGAGAACAAATCGGTGATGGTTTGGACATCGCTAATGGATCGCGTAACGGCAGTCCCCACCGGGGTTTTGTCGTAGAAAGAGAGTTTTAATCGCGTCAGGTGATCGTAGATGTATTGTCTTAGTTTCAGGATCACGGATTGGGCGATCGATTCAGAGATGTATGAGTTAGCGAATCCGAGCAGCGCTTGTACGATGATCCAAATGAGTATGATGAGGGCCCATTTTTCTAGCAATTGAAATTGTTTTGGGATAATTACTTTATCGATAACAATCTTGTAGAGGTAGGGTTGAAATGCGGTGATTACGCTTTGGGTGATGGTTAAAATGATGGCGATGATCATCCAATGGCGTTGAAATTTGGCCAGTGCCAGTATTCTCTTGAAAAGTACCCATTGTGAGACCGTGGCCTCTGTTTTTTTGCTTGGCATGAATTGCGTACAAAATTAGGTCTAAACCCACGATTTTTATGGAAAACTTATGGGAATTATGCCCCAAAATGGATTGTGTAAAACTTTTGTTTTATAATGATTTGTAAGGGGGTGCAAGACCTTCGTATTATTGCAGTATGGCTAAGCACATTGCGGTTGCAGGTAATATTGGCGCGGGTAAAACCACACTCACCAATTTGCTCTCAAAACATTACGGTTGGGAGGTTCAATTGGAGGATATGGACGAC
>CAZZKP010000226.1:0-2104 GCA_964654675.1 uncultured Bifidobacterium sp.
CCGTTTCGGGCACAACTGTTTTTATGCTACTTTATGAGATTGCGGCATGGAAATAAGAAGTTACGAAGACATGGCTTGGCAGTTGGGAATCAACACCATTGAAACCGTGCACAGAATGAAGTCATCTGAATTTATGCAATTGGGTGAAGAAATGTTAAAAGCCGCAAAAATGATTCAACATGGCGGTGTGGTGGCAAATCAAGGCGAAATTTATGAAGCCTATCAGCGCTGTTTGCGATTAATGAGTTACTTGCAAGCGGTTGAATCTATGGGGTTAATCAGCGCAGCCGAGTATCGGGATTTTGAAATACAAATATTATCCCTAACCCAGCGATTGCAATCGGCTTATAAGTCATTAAACCCCACAAAAACCCCTCAATGTTAACTTTGTGTTAAACATGGATTAACGCGTTTTTCTTGCTAATGCTGTGGGTAATTTTGTGTGAATCAAAAAATAGTACTATCATGGCATTAAACAACATTCTGAGCATTTTTTTACCTAAGGACAAGGTTTTTTATAGTCTATTTGAGCAAACTGCTCAGAACGTGACGGAGATGGGTAAGTTGTTGCATCAATATGTTTTTGAATCAGATCCAAATTTGCGGTTAAAAATTAGTAAACAGATAGAGGACTTTGAGCACAAGAATGATGAAATAACGCACAATATTTTTACTGAGTTGGGAAAAAATTTTATTACGCCATTTGATCGAGAAGATATTCATTATTTGGCTTCTGCGATGGATGATGTGGCAGATTACATACATGCGTCTTGCAAAAAAATGCAATTTCATGGTGTCAGTCCAAACGAACAAGGAATTCAGAGTTTGGCTGAAATCATCATGCAAAGTGCTACCGAAGTTGGAAAAGCAGTGATGCAATTACGTGAATTGAAGCGCCCTGAGAAAATCATGGAGTGTTTGGTGCGAATTAATAGTTATGAAAATCATGCTGACAATGTATTTGATATGAGCATCAAGAATTTGTTTGAGGTGGAAAATGATTTCAAGGAACTTATTCGAAAGCGAGAAGTTTATACGGTGATGGAAGTTGCCACCGATAAATGTGAGGATGTTGGGAATGTGATTGAAACAATCATTGTAAAATACGCATAATTGATATTATAATACAATAAATCATGTCGACCCTTGTTATCGTGATCATTGTGTTGGCTTTGGTGTTTGATTACATCAATGGTTTTCATGATGCGGCCAATTCTATAGCAACGGTTGTGAGTACAAAAGTGCTTACTCCGTTGCAAGCCGTATTGTGGGCAGCTTTATTTAATTCTGTGGCCTTCTTTATCTTTAAGGATCATGCCGTTGCAAATACGATTGCTAAAACGGTGATTGACAATTATATCACCTTGCCCGTAATATTGGCTGGGTTGGTTGCGGCTATTTTTTGGAACTTACTAACATGGTGGTTTGGTATCCCAAGTTCGTCAAGTCATACATTGATTGGTGGTTTTGCCGGGGCTGCCTTGGCTCATGCATATTTTGTTAAGGGGTGGGTTCCTTTTGGCGAAGTGGTCGAAATGGACAAAATCACAAAAACGGTCTATTTTATTTTACTCGCACCGTTAATAGGCATGGTTATTTCCATCTTTATTACTGTAGTAACGATCAAGAGAAATGTATATGGTCGTTTGTTATTGATTGTACTGTCTGCTGTAGGGATGTGGTTTTTGTTTGGTTTCTACAGACAAGCAAAATTGGAGGATAATTTATCGAAATTCTACAGGGTAGATAAGTACAAAAAGGCAATGGAATTAAAGCCAAGGGATAATGATGCGATAAAAAAGTATAATCAGTCCAAAGAGAATTTTAATTTGAGTAAGCCTTTTTTAGCAAATTTTGATTCTGACGGTGCAAAGAAAATAGCAATAGAAATTTCTGAGAAAGTGGATTTGATGGATATTGAAATTTCTAAAGTAAAAGGGATTGTTTCTAAAAAGTTAAAGATTGACCAAGCAAAAAAAGCTGCATTCTATGATGTCGCTTTGAATCCCAAATTAATTGCTGCTCAGAATGTTTTGGAAGAATGTAGCCCCATAATAAATAACTATTATACCAACGATTATTGATACCAGGAGTCATACCATTA
>CAZZKP010000227.1:0-2060 GCA_964654675.1 uncultured Bifidobacterium sp.
GCCCGGGACGCGGCGATCGGGGCCTTTTTCCTCGACCGCATCGCACACCTGGAGGACGTGGCGGCGACGCGCGCCGCGGGGCGGTCGGTGGTGCAGGACCGGTATGTGCTCTCCACCTGGGCGTATCAGTTCGAGGCCCTCTCGGGGCGCCTGGGCCGGCGCGCGGATCCGACCGAGCTGCGTCTGGTCGCCGGCGGGGCGCCGACGCCGGACCTCACCGTGCTCGTCCTCCCCCCGCTCGAGGTGCTCCTCGCCCGCGCGGCCGATCGTGTCGCCTTGGGCGTCAACGATGCGCTCGACGCCGAAGCGCGGCTCCGGCGGCATCACGAGGCCTATTGCGCGGCGCGCAGCTACCTCGAGGCGTTCGACCCACCCGCGTCGGGCTCGGTCGGATGGTTCGGGCGCTGGATCTCGGTGGACACCCGGATGCCGATCTCGGCGTGCCTCGACGCCGTCGAGGCGGCCTTCGGCCTTCCCCGGATGTCGGCGTCGGACGCTGCCTCCACGGGGACGTAGGCCCCGACAGCATCGTGGACCCTTCCACGTCGACGTTTGCAGGGTAGGGAGGGGATGGAGCACCCATGGTCGATCCCCATGCCCTGGCGGACCATGCGCGCGAGATCGCCCATCACGCCCGCCGCATTGCCGAGGAAGCGGATGCCCTCGCAGAGGACTACCGGTTCGAGGCCGAGACCGCCGATCGGTTGCGCACGTTGGCGGCGCAGACGGTGAACTGGCGAGAGTACCTGACGTTGTCGCGCATGGAGCATCGAGCGCGAAGACGACACGCCGCGTGGGACTTGTTTTGCCTCGCGGTGTGGCGACTCCTCGGACGGTGACTCAGCGGATCGCGGCGAGCTTCTTCGTCGAGGCCCACAGCTTGTCCCGGCGACCGGTCGCCTTCGCGGCGTACCAGGACGCGGCGTTCGAGGGGAGCCGGTTCTGCACCGCGGTGTCGAAGTCGGAGAGACTCTGGGCGGCGATCGCGTCGTCGACGAGGGCCTTCATCGCCGAATCGGCCCATCCCGGACTGTAGTCGCCGGGCTCGTTTCCGTCGGCGTAGTGGAGGATGAAGCACCAGTCTCCGTTGCCGTTTTCGTCGACGTGCGCGGCGGTGAACTGGTTTTTGACGTGGACGCCCATGTGGACCCCTCAGTTGCGATGATGATGGGAGGCGGCTTCGCGGACGGCCTGCATCTGGGCCAGGTCCGCGGCCGTCTTCTTGGCCACTTCGGCGGCGCGCGCGAGCCGGGCCTTGGGCGTGAGCGGTCCTTCTGAGGCCGCGGGAATGGACAGGGGCGGGGTCATCGGGGAGGCTCCGTGGTGGGGGGCGTCCCCCCCGAGGAAGGCGTGGAGGGCGGAGCGGGGACCTGGGCCGGGAGGGCCTGGGTCGCCGCGAGGTCGTTGGCGGTGAAGACGGTACACCCCCGGAAGTTCGCCGCCACCCCGCCGCTGATCGTTGCGGTCAACAGGTAGGGGAACAAGAGCTTCGCGAGCGCGACGACGCGGTCCGGAGTGATGTACCGGAGCCAGCGCCCTCGGAGGGCCTCTTGCTCGGCGCGGGCCCGACGGTCGGCGTCCTCCCGGATGAGGATGGGGTCCGCGATGCGCTCCACGAGCGTGCGGAGCGCCTGGACCTCGCCCACCAGCCGGCGCAGGGTCTCGGGGTCCTGGCTCTCCTGCAGGGCCTGGGCGATCTCGACCTGGGTCTCGCTCACGCGACGAAGGTGGTAGATCAGCTCGGACTCGATCTCGATCGGCGGGGCGGAGACGGGCGGCGGCGTGGGCATACGACGTCCCTTCCTAACGTCGATCGCCCAACCTCCCAACAGCCGTGCTTGCGGAGGGCGTTTCGTCCGGTTATCGGATGGACATGGCGCATCAGGTCTCCTTGTTCGCGACCCTGCCCGTCGACGCGCATCGCCCGGCGATCGGGACGCCGGTTCGGGTGTTGCGGGGGGTCGACGGGACCTGGCGGGTGGTGGACCGGCAGACGCGCCGGGTGACCGGGCGCGTGCGCCGACTGGTGCGCGCTCCGGTCGCCATCGCGGCGCTGTGGT
>CAZZKP010000228.1:0-2059 GCA_964654675.1 uncultured Bifidobacterium sp.
TGTTTCCTCCTTGTTGATAGGAGTAAAGTGCCTGAAGGGCTTTGATGCGCACCAATCTTCTTGATATCATAGAACGAAGGTGCAAAGATACAAAAATTGCCCATACTATTTCCACAAATTGATGAAGCAATGCGGTTGCGAAGTATTAATTTTGCATTTGATATGGCCAAGATTACATTTCAGTTTGAAGAGAAAAATCGTGCATCGATGGAGGTGAAAATGTTTGAGGGTGAATCGATCTTGGATGTTGCATTGGATCACGGGATTCACTTAAATCACAATTGTGGAGGGGTTTGCGGTTGCAGTACATGTCATGTTTACATTGAACAAGGAGAGGACTTCTTACCAGAGATGAGCGACCGAGAGGAAGAGTACGTAGATCGTGCTCGGAATCCAAAATACAACAGTCGTTTGGCATGTCAATGCAGATTAACGGGTGGTGGCGATTTGGTTGTCATCGTGCCAGACCAAAGTGGAATCATAGGACACTAATAAGAAAAAAATGTACGAACCACCGATACAATGGAATGATTATGAGGACATTGCCATGAAGCTTTACGAGCGATTTGGCGAGGATTTTAACGAGGCAAAAATTTACAGAATCCGTTTTACGGATTTGTTGGAATGGGTTTTAGAGATACCCAACTTTGCAGGTACACGTGAAGAAAGCAACGAAGGACATTTGGAAATGATTCAAGCGCAATGGGTTTACGAGTGGCGAGACAATCAGTAAATGATTTAATTTTGTAAACATAACAGAAAAAAATATGATGAATTTTGAATTTAGCGAGGAGCATTTGGCAGTTCAACAGGCGGCGCGTGATTTTGCTCAAACAGAATTATTACCAGGTGTTATTGAGCGCGACAACGAGCAAAGGTTTCCTTACGAGCAAATAAAGAAGATGGGTGAATTGGGTTTTATGGGAATGATGGTGAATCCCAAGTATGGTGGCGGTGGAATGGATGCAGTCTCTTATGTTTTAGCGATGGAGGAAATCTCAAAGGTTGATGCATCTGCAAGTGTTTGTATGAGTGTAAACAACTCTTTGGTTTGTTGGGGTTTAGAGGAATATGGTACCGAGGAGCAGAAAATGAAATATTTGGTTGAGTTGGCAACGGGTCAAAAAATCGGTGCATTTTTATTGAGTGAACCTGAAGCGGGTAGCGATGCAACAAGTCAACGCACAACAGCCGTTGATATGGGTGATTATTACTTACTGAATGGCACGAAAAATTGGATCACCAACGGAAATTCAGCCAGTTATTATTTGGTAATTGCTCAAACCGACGTTGAGAAAAAGCACAAGGGGATCAATGCATTTATCGTGGAGAAGGCTTGGGACGGTGTTACAGTTGGTAAAAAAGAGGACAAGTTGGGTATCCGCGGAAGTGATACACACAGTATAATGTTCCAAGACGTGAAAGTGCCAAAAGCAAACCGCATTGGTGAAGATGGATTCGGCTTTAAGTTCGCAATGAAGGTATTAAGTGGGGGTAGAATTGGAATTGCTGCTCAGGCATTGGGTATCGCCAGTGGTGCTTACGAGTTGTCATTGAAATATTCAAAAGAACGTAAGGCATTTGGTACTGAAATTATGAACCACCAGGCAATTGCATTTAAATTGGCCGACATGGCTACTGAGATTGAGGCGGCGCGCTTATTGTGTTTGAAGGCGGCATGGATGAAAGACCAGCACATGAATTATGACCGTGCGAGTTCCATGGCGAAGTTATTTGCTTCAGAGGTTGCTATGAAGACGGCGGTTGAGGCAGTTCAGATTCACGGCGGATACGGTTATGTAAAAGAGTATCATGTAGAACGTTTGATGCGTGATGCAAAGATTACACAGATTTATGAGGGTACCAGTGAAGTGCAGCGTGTGGTTATCTCTCGCGATATTTTGAAATAAAATTTCGGAATTCATAGGGTTTGTGCCCGAAACGGATATAAGCGTTTATATCCGTTTCGGGCACAACTGTTTTTATGTTACTTTATGAGATTGCGGCATTGAAATAAAAAGTTACGAAGACATGGCTTGGCAGTTGGGAATCAACACCA
>CAZZKP010000229.1:0-2047 GCA_964654675.1 uncultured Bifidobacterium sp.
TTGCCTCATGGATGCGGGCCCATTCGAAGGCGCAGAAAAAGGCGATCACGAACATGAGAATCGACAAAGTCGCTGGCGAAAGCAGGATGCAAACTACAACGGTTATCGCATAGAAAAATCCGGAGATGGCGCGCAGGGTGAAGTTGTTCATGTCGTTATTTTTTGAGGGTGAGGAAAAGACCGACGGTTGCTATGGGTATTGAAATCAAATAGACAGCGGGTTGGGCGAGCCAGGATTCCACGTTGAAATAAATTCCGGTTGCGTTGAAGTGTTTGAGGGTAATGAATTGAATCACCACGGTGCTTGCATTGAAGATAAAATGGGCCATGGTGGAGTACCATAAGCTTCCTGTGTAGACGTAAATCAGGCCAAAAAGCCATCCCATGGCAAAGATACCCGCGAATTCGAAGGGCGAAAAGTGGATGGTGGCAAAAACGAAGGCTTGGAAAAGGACGGCGGTGCGTTTGAGACGGAAGGTGTTGCTGGCCATGTTGATCATCAAGCCACGGAAAACCAATTCCTCGAAAATGGCGGGAAGTAAGGCGAGAATGCCGATGCAGACCCACAGTTCGGTGTAGGTTTCCATATCGAGCATCGCTTCAAAGATGGCTTGACGTTTGGTATCGAATTTGGCGAAGAGGGTACCCAAATTTCCCCAAGGAAGGTGTTTCCCCAAGGCTGTGAGTAAGGCAACGGTGGGAATCATTCCCAGCGCTAGGAGGATGGAACCCAAGGTTTTATTTGCGGTGGGTTTGATTTTGTATCCACCCATTTGAATGAGATTGAATTGGGCTATGGCTGCAACCAAAATCGCGGGCAGCGCCATGAAGCAGAGGAATTGCAACAAATTGCCCCATCGCAATACATTGATTCCCAAAGCGGTGCGAGAAGGATTATTCAACAATTGCTGGGTTTGTTCGGCGGTGAGTCCGTACAAAACTTTGCCCATCAGCTGCGATAAGCCAAGTCCAACCAAACTAAAAATGATGATGCAAAGCAGTAGCGCGCCTACGCCCCAAAGATTTCTGAGCGGATTGGTAGAAGGGGTTTGTGAAAGCATATGTAACTTTGCAGCAAAGTTGGTAAAAATTGGCGACATAGCGTTGGGGGAATTTCCTTTGTTGTTGGCACCCATGGAAGATGTGAGTGATCCACCGTTTCGATACGTGTGTAAACGGCAGGGGGCCGACCTTATGTATACTGAGTTTATTAGCAGTGAGGGGTTGATTCGCGATGCGGTGAAGAGTCGACAAAAGCTGGATATTTTTGATTATGAGCGCCCGATTGGCATTCAGATTTTCGGGGGCGATGAGGAGGCGATGGGATTGGCCGCGAAGATTGTAGATGCCACACAACCCGATTTGTTGGATATCAATTTTGGTTGTCCGGTGCAGAAAGTTGTTTGCAAAGGCGCGGGTGCTGGGGTGTTGAAGGACATTGATTTGATGGTTCGGCTGACATCGGCAGTGGTAAAGGGTACTTCGTTGCCCGTGACAGTGAAAACCCGATTGGGCTGGGACGATAGCACGAAGAATATCGAGGAGGTTGCGGAGCGATTGCAGGATGTGGGGGTGAAGGCCTTAACGATTCACGGCAGAACGCGGGTGCAATTGTACAAGGGCGAGGCGGATTGGACATTGATTGCCAAGGTGAAAAATAACCCAAGAATTAAGATTCCTATTTTTGGCAATGGCGATATTGATTCACCGCAGAAGGCATTGGAGTATAGGAATAGGTACGGGGTGGACGGAATTATGATTGGTCGCGCTAGCATCGGTTATCCTTGGATTTTCAGGGAGGTGAAACATTTTATGGCTACGGGCGAAGTGCTGGATGGGCCTACTTTGGCGGAGCGATTGGATTCCTGTTTGACCCATTTTGAAAAAAGTGTGGAGTGGAAGGGCGAGAAGGTAGGAATCTTTGAAATGAGGAGGCATTATGCCAATTATTTCAAGGGTTTACCGAATTTTAAGGAGTATCGTATGAGGCTGGTAGGCAGTGAATCACCGGATGAAATTCGAGAAATCATGGCAAAAATTGCCTCAG
>CAZZKP010000230.1:0-2039 GCA_964654675.1 uncultured Bifidobacterium sp.
GAAATTCGCCTAATAATCTCATGAATTTGAACAAGCATTTTTTCAAGCAAGCAGGGATATTCTTGCTTTTCATTATCAGTTTCTGGTTTATCACTTTGATGTATTTAAAGCCACCTTCCGATGGCATGGTATTAAAACAGGGCGATATGCAGCAGGTTCGGTTGATGCGATATGCGGCTGAACAGGTAAAAGAAAGTACGGGTCAGTTGCCACAATGGAATGACCGTTTGTTTTCGGGTATGCCAGGTAGTTTGATTACCGGAGTTGAGCAAAGCAGTTTGTTGTTGAAATACAAGGTTACGGAGTTGTTTGGGTTGGTAAAATCGCCGTTCAACTTCTTGTTTGTATCGATGTTAAGTATGTTTGTGTTGCTTCTATCTGTGAAGGTAGATCGATGGTTGGCTGCGGCGGGTGCTGTAGGTTATGCCTTTATGACGTTCAGTATTTCGAGTTACGAAGCAGGTCATATCACCAAAGTTTTGGCAATGGGTGTGATGCCCGGTGTGATTGGTGGATTGGCCCTATTAAGTCAGCGCAAATATCTATTGGGTGCAGCGGTCACTGCCCTTTTCTTTGGGATGGTTGTGAACTATTTCCACTATCAAATTGCCTATTACGCAGGAATTATGGTGGCCGTTTACTTCATCGTTGAATGGGCGTTCGCGGTAAAAAATAAGGACTTCAAACACGTATTGATGTCAACGGGAATTGCCGCTGTAGCCATGGGATTGGCGGTATTAACCTGCATCGGAAAGTTGTCGGATACCAACGATTATGCCAAGGCAACCATGCGCGGAGGATCTGCGGTAGAGGCTGATAATGGCAGCAAAGGCAAGCAGGTGGGCAAGAAGGGATTGGATATGGAATATGCGTTCTCATGGAGTTATGGTGTGGATGAATCGTTTACGTTAATGGTCCCTGGTTTCAAGGGAGGAAGTTCCAATGAAATGGTGAGTGACGCGGATTTTGGTGATACTCGTTTGCCATTGTATTTTGGTGATTTGCAATTTACCAGTGGTCCGGTTTATCTGGGTGCTACGATGATGTTCTTGTTTGTATTTGGTTTGATTTTGGCGTTTGTTTGGCGCAAAGACAAGCCTCAAAGTGAGGGCGCTGTATTGAATTATCGTTGGGCCGTTTTTGGATTGGTTACCTTTGTTGTTGCCTTATTGCTCGGTATGGGTCGTTACTTCCCATTGAATGAATTCTTATTCAATAACCTTCCGTACTACAACAAGTTCAGAACGCCAATGATGGCATTGGTGATTGCCCAGGTTGTGGTTCCGATGATTGGCTTGTTGGGCTTGCATCGTTTTATCACATTGATGGCGGAAGACGGATTGAGTGTGGCCGGACAGCAGCGTGTGATGAAATTAACTGCCATTGTATCGATTGTGTTGGTTGCATTGATGATTGTGATTACGATGGGTACGGATTTCAGTTCTGCCGAGACCGACAAGCGCATTGCAGAGCAAGGGGGGATGGAAACTGTGACCAAGATTAAGTCGTTGCGCAGTTCGATGGTTTGGAACGACATTTTCCGAAGCATCATGTTTATGGGCGCTTTGTTGTTCTTAATTTACATGATTTTGAAGAAACAGATAAGTGCTTTGGTTACGGGATTGTTGGTGATTGGAATGGTATCATTTGATATGATGGGTGTTTCGAAGCGTTATTTAACCGATGACAATTGGGAAGACAAGGAAACGGAGGAGGCGATCATGCCATCGGCGGTTGACAACCAGATTATCGCGAATAACAAGGACGGCAAGCGTGTAATTGATTACCGGGGTGGTATCAACCACAGTTTCAACGACAATACAGCGGGGGCTTTTCATAAAAATGTGGGTGGTTATCATCCGGCAAAAATGAGCAGATACCAAGATGTTATGTCGTATTGCATCAGTGCGGCGGGTCCCACTGGAACGGGTGATATCATGAACAATCACGCATTGGACATGTTGAATTGCGGTTATATCATAGGGACATTTAATTGGCTGCACGCTGACTCCATTATGGAAAATGAAGGCACAAAGCAC
>CAZZKP010000231.1:0-2012 GCA_964654675.1 uncultured Bifidobacterium sp.
GCCTTCCCAACCAAAAAACAACATCATGTAGTTAGACCCCAATACCAAAACCAACATGTTGAAAATAAACAAGTTGAGGTAGGCAAAAAACTTATACAATCCATCGTCTTCATGCATGTAAGCGATGGAATACATGTGAATCAAAGTGCCTATACCGGTGATGATCAACGTCATCACAGCAGACAAGCGATCAAATTGAAATGCAAAATCTACGTGTAGACTTCCAACGTGCAAAAAAGTAAACAATTTTTGGTGGATGCTCTCCAACTGTGCTGCCTCAGCGGTCAGCGCATTGAAATTCACTACCGCCAAAACAAATGAACCCAAAACGGCTGCAGTTCCCAACCAACCTGAAACATTTTTTGGTAAGAATCTTCCGACCAAACCATTGATCAAGAAACCCATCAACGGCAAAAATATCATTAATGTCAACATACCTCTATCCTTTTAATTGGTCCAAGAAACTCACATCCGTTTTGCGCGTATTGCGATACACCAAAACCAAAATGGCCAAGCCTACCGCCGCTTCCGCCGCCGCTACAACCATAATAAAAAACACAAATATCTGTCCGTCGGAATCCCCCATATAGGTTGAAAAAGCCGTAAATAACAGGTTTACTGCGTTAAGCATCAATTCGATACACATCAACAAAATGATGGCATTACGACGAAACAACACACCAAACAAACCTATGCTAAACAACACGGTGCTTAGATAGATGTAGTGGCTGATTTCCACCTGATTAAATATACTTAACAAGTTCATGAATTGCCTCCTTCTTCTTTGGGGATTAATACTGCGTTGTTCTTTTCTCTCTTGCCCAACAAAACGGCCCCTACCATCGCAGCCAAGAACAAAATACCTGTCAATTCGAATGGCACCACAAAACGAGTAAACAATACTTTTCCCAAAGCTTTCACCAATCCGATGCCTTCTACGGGGTTCTTCGCAACCGCTTCTCCCGTGACTTGAAAGGCAGCGGTGACAATCAAAAGTAATGAACCTGCGGCGATGGCGGCAGCAATACCCCACCAATTCGATTTCACCGGCTCAGTCTCTTTGCTCAGATTCAACAGCATCAAAACGAATAGAAACAAAACCATAATGGCTCCGGCATAAACGATCAAATTAACAACAGCCAAAAACTGGGCGTTCAACAATACATAGTGCGCTGAAATCGTAAAAAACGTAAAAATCAATGCCAACACGCTGTGCACCGGGTTTTTACTGGTCACTACGTACAACGACGATAAAATCGTAAGGAACGACAATATCAAAAAGGGAATCGGTAAGTTCTGCAACATAGTTATTAAATTAAGACCAGACTTGGCGTTTGGTGATATCAATGCGAGCATCTACAGGCTCAACCAACTTGTCTTTGCCGTAAATAAAATCTTCTCTACCAAATTCTGCATCTACGATGCGATCGGTAAGAAATATCGCTTGTTTGGGACAGGCTTCTTCACACAAACCGCAGAAAATGCAACGCAACATATTGATTTCGTAGGTTGCTGCATACTTTTCTTCGCGATACAAATGCTCTTCTCCTTTTTCTCTTTCTGCAGCCACCATGGTGATGGCTTCGGCAGGACATGCCACGGCACACAAACCGCAAGCTGTGCAACGTTCTTTGCCTTGCTCATCGCGCTTAAGCACGTGTTGTCCGCGATACACCTCTGAACGAGAGCGAACTTGCTCAGGATATTGAGATGTCGCAGGTTTGCGAAAGAAGTGCTTGAGGGTAATCCACATACCGCCCAAAATTGCCGGTAGGTAAATCCTCTCAGAGAAGGTCATTTTTTTATCCATGACCGGCTGTGAACGATTGGTAAGTTGCTGCATGGTAATTAACTAGCGCTGTTTAGGTGCTTCATTTTAACCTTGTATTTCTTGCGAAGAATACCTGGCTTTTTCATTTTACGAACACTGTTCATGTTTATGTCGGATACCACAGTTTCTCCATCAGACAATTTAATCGTCAATGTTGGATCTTCAATTTTGCTGTACGATA
>CAZZKP010000232.1:0-2009 GCA_964654675.1 uncultured Bifidobacterium sp.
ATGGCTCAGAACGAGGCCAGAAATGCATTTGGCGATGATAGTGTTTTTATAGAAAAATACGTGGGCAGTCCGCGACATATAGAGATTCAGTTGATGGCTGACAATTTTGGCAATGCTTGTTATTTGTTTGAGAGGGAGTGTAGTATTCAGCGCAGGCATCAGAAGTTGGTTGAGGAAGCGCCGAGTGCGGTGCTGACTCCTGAGCTTCGCCGAGCCATGGGCGAGGCGGCGGTGAATGTTGCCAAAGCCTGTAACTATTCTGGCGCTGGCACAGTGGAGTTTTTATTGAGCGAGTCGATGGAATTCTATTTCCTAGAAATGAATACGCGTTTGCAAGTAGAGCATCCCGTTACAGAGTTGATTACTGGGGTTGATTTGGTGAAAGAGCAAATCTTGGTTGCGGCCGGACAAAAACTGAGTTTTACCCAAGATGAATTGGAAATTCACGGTCATGCCATCGAATTGAGAATTTGTGCGGAAGACCCCGTCAATCAGTTTTTACCCAACGTAGGAAAGGTTGAAACCTACAAAGTGCCACAGGGCCCTGGAATTAGGGTGGATGATTGTATGGAAAGCGGGATGGAAATTCCCATTTACTACGATAATATGTTGGCGAAGCTCATTGTTTGGGCGCCTACGCGGTTGGAAGCCATTGCAAAAATGCGAAGAGCGATCAGTGAATATGTGATTACTGGAATCGAAACGACATTGATGTTTGGTGATTTTGTGATGCAACACCCTGCATTCATTGAAGGGAAATTTGATACCCACTTTATTCAGCATTATTTTACGGGTGCCGAACTGGAAGCCCCTACATTGTTGCTGGAAGATCAAGAATTGTTGGCCATGGCAGCCGTGCAGTTTTATCAGCAGGGTGGTACCTCCGATGCAATCGTTTCCGAGGCTGCTGGTTCAAACCACGGACATACAGATTGGTATTTGCAGCGCAAAGCTTATTGATTTCGAAATGCAAAAAATCCTATTGATTGATGACTTTCACGAGTATCTGCATCAATCGATGCAAGGAAAGTTCGAGGTGATTGATTGTAGAGATTGCACGCCAAGTGAGGTAGGCGGTTTGTTGCATTTGCATCAACCCGAAGGCCTATTTGTGAGGAGTAAGGTGTTTATAGGCAGAGAATTAATGGTTGCCAGTAGTGGGCTGAAGTGGATTGGAAGGGGTGGTGCTGGGATGGACAACATAGACGAGGATTCGGCGCAAGAATTGGGTATCCGATGTTTCAACGCCGGTGAGGCAAATTCAGATGCAGTGGGAGAACACACATTGGCGATGTTGCTGGGGTTGCTAACCCGTTTACCCAAAGCAAATTCAGAGGTCAAAGCTGGCGTCTGGGATCGCGAAGGGAACCGAGGGATAGAGTTAAAAGGCAAAACGGTTGGGATTGTGGGTTATGGAAACACCGGTTCGGCAGTGGCACAGAAACTCCGAGGTTTTGGTGTGAAAATTTTGGCCTACGACAAGTACAAAACGGGTTTTGGTAACGATGGGATTTCAGAGGTTTCCGCCTTGGAATTGCTCTCTCAATCCGATGTAATAACACTTCATGTTCCCCTGACAAAAGAAACCCAAAATTGGATCAACGAACGCAGTTTGGAACAGTGTAAGATGGGCATCTACTTGCTCAATTTGTCTCGGGGGATGACGGTGGATTTGATGGCTGTGGAAAAGGCCATGGCAAGGGGTCAGATTTTGGGCTTTGCTGCCGATGTTTTGCCCATTGAACCCCCTTGGAAGGATTCGGATGAAAATCGGAAGAGGGCATTTGAGCGGTTGATGGAATTAAACCATACAATTTTTTCGCCACACGTGGGGGGATGGTCGGTGGAGAGCTATCGTAAAATTTCTGCAATTTTATTCGATAAAATGTTGAAATTGTACGACATAGATAGTAACTTTCTATAAACGATTGGAAGGCGGTAAAAAATAAATCGCAAGGAACATGCAAGAATCGGGGAGATAAACTTGATAAATCCTTGCTTTTTGGGTA
>CAZZKP010000233.1:0-2007 GCA_964654675.1 uncultured Bifidobacterium sp.
GAAATGGTTGCTATGATCTCATGTCCGTTTTGCAACTTTACACGAAACATGGCATTTGATAACGCTTCCGTTATTGTGCCATCTTGTTTTATTGCATCTTGTTTGGACATCTTGTTAAAAGGGTTGCGAAATTACAAAATTTATTATTAAAAATCAACTTGACTGTATTGGTTTGTCATCCTACCCTTCAATTTCCCCCCACCACTCATCAAACCATCATACTTACGCATCAACAAATAGCTGTCGATTTGCTGCAAAGTATCCAATACAACTCCCACCAAAATCAACAAACTCGTACCGCCAAAGAATTGACTGAACTCCTGATTCACACCACTATTTGTTGCCATTACCGGAAGTATTGCGACAATACTGATAAAAATAGCGCCTGGGAAAGTAATCTTAGAAATTACACTGTCAATAAAATTGGCTGTTTGCTTGCCTGGTTTAATACCTGGTATGAAACCATTGTTACGCTTCATATCGTCGGCCATTTGAACAGGGTTAAAGATAATCGCCGTGTAGAAGTATGTGAATATTACAATCAAAAATACGAGAATCGCATTGTGCCAAAAGCTGTTTGGATTCATCATACTCATCAACCATTCCGGTGGAGCTGTCTGCGTGTAGAAACTTGTAACAGTTGCTGGCAAGAACAAAATCGCTTGAGCAAAAATGATCGGCATCACACCTGCTGCCAGAATTTTGATGGGCAAATATTGACGAGCACCTCCGTATTGGCGGTTACCCACCACACGTTTTGCATAGTTAATGGTGATTTTACGTGTACCTTGGGTCAAAAGAATTACCCCTAAGACAACCATAAACCAAACCACCATTTCGATGATGAATAAGATAAAACCAGCGCCTTGGAATTTGAAAACCACTTCACTCAGTAATGCCGATGGCATACGGGCAATGATACCCACCATGATCAACAAACTGATTCCATTTCCCAATCCACGGTCTGTGATACGTTCTCCCAACCACATAGTAAACATAGTACCTGCAGTGAGCAAGAAAATGTTACTAATCATAAACATTTCATAGGACAAAACATCTGTGTAGTTGAACAACAAAGCCGCTCTGTTTCCAGGTGTGTTGGCAATGTTATTCAAGTATCCAAAGGCTTGAACAGCAGTAAATGCAATGGTTAAGATTCGTGTATACTGATTGATTTTTCTGCGACCTTCTTCCCCCTCTTTCTGCATTCTTTGAAAAGCAGGAACAGCAATCGAAAACAGTTGCATGAAAATCGATGCCGAAATGTATGGCATAATTCCCAACGCAAAAATCGCACCTCTACCGAAAGCACCACCCGCAAAAGTGTTGATTAACCCCAAGATGTTATTCTTGGTTTGGTTATTCAAACCCTCTAAGGCATCACTATCGATCCCAGGCAAAATCACATAAGAACCCAATCGGTAAATCACCAACAGAGAGATTGTATAAACAATCCTCCTGCGCAACTCTTCGATTGACCAAATATGTTTGAACGTTTCAATCAGCTTCTTCATGGCGTGTCCAATTAAGCGATTTCGCTGATGCTACCACCCGCCTTTTCAATGGCTGCCTTCGCAGTTGCACTGAATTTGTGCGCGTGAATTTCCAAGGCGATTGTAATTTCGCCACGACCCAATACCTTAATCATTTCACGCTTGTTTATCAAGTGTTTGCTGATCAAGAATTGCTTGTCGATGGTAGTTACACCATTTGATTCAGCCAATTGCTGCAACACGTCCAAATTAATGGCAGCGTATTCAACCCGGTTGATATTCTTAAATCCCCCTTTTGGAATACGACGTTGCAATGGCATTTGACCACCTTCGAAACCGATTTTACGGCTATATCCTGTGCGAGACTGTGCACCTTTGTGACCCTTTGTTGATGTACCACCTCTACCTGAACCTTGACCACGGCCAATGCGTTTACGGCTTTTGATGGAACCTTCTGCGGGTTTTAAATTACTGAGATTCATCTTTTTAATTAATCAGCGTTTTCTACTTTTAA
>CAZZKP010000234.1:0-2002 GCA_964654675.1 uncultured Bifidobacterium sp.
TTGAATAATGATGATATTACTGCAATTTGACTTCTATAGTGAAATGCAGGTAATTCCTGAAGCAGAAATTGTTACTTCGACAATTCAGCCAATTTTGCTTCCACTTCTTCCTCCGCTCCAGGAGTATATCCTTGGTGGGTGAAAACCAACTTGCCATTTTTGTCGTAAATGAATGTCATTGGTGGGTTGTTGACGTTCATCGCGCGGGCCAAATCCATGTTCTCATCCAAAATGATTTGATACTGCCAGTTTTCGGCCAACACTTTGGGTTTTACTTTTCGGCTATTTCTTGCATCGTCGATGCTTACCGCAACCAATTTGACGTTGTATTTTGTTTGCCAGTCGGCATAGTGCTCATCGATCGCTTGAAGTTCTTTGATACATGGACCACACCAGGTGGCCCAAAAAGAAACGATGGTAATTTTTCCTTTTTCTACGGTTGAGTTAAAGTTGATGGGGGCGCCATCGATATTTTTGACATTCACAGACGGGGCTTCTTGGGTGGCGTCTTGGCCAAATAGGCTGGGTGCGAAGGCCAATGCGGCGATTAAAAATGCGGTAAAATGTTTTTTCATTGCGACAAAAGTATTCAAATTTGGTGCCAAAGCGAATTCGATTTTTGTAAAATTCGCAACAGATTTATCCCTTTGGTGGTTGATTGTTAACTTCGCATCATGGAAAAGCCCAGTTTGCCCTCGGGAACGAGAGATTTTTCACCCAGTGTGATGCAGCGCAGAAAGTACATTTTGTCTGTGATGGAAAGGGTGTTCGTTTCTCATGGATTTGGTGCGTTGGAAACGCCATCGTTGGAGAACCTTCGCACTTTGCAAGGCAAATACGGCAATGAAGGCGATCAGCTCCTGTTCAAGGTACTGAATTCTGGCGATTTTTTGTTGAAGGCAGATGCAGCATTGTTATCGTCGAAAGACAGCAAGGGACTCACGCCCCAGATTTCGGATCGCGGATTGAGGTACGATTTAACGGTTCCTTTGGCGCGTTTTGTGGTGATGAATCGCAACGAAATCGTTTTTCCATTTAAGCGGTATCAGATGCAGCCGGTTTGGCGGGCGGATCGACCTCAGAAGGGAAGGTATCGTGAGTTTTGGCAATGCGATATTGATGTGGTGGGGGCCAATTCGGTGGTGTCGGAGGCGGAATTGGTGGAAATGTATCAGGAGGTTTTTGCGGCCTTGGATTTGGGCGTAAAGATTCGCATCAATCATCGCGGGATATTGGACGCTTTTATGGGTGTTTTGGGTACGCGAGAGAATTGGAATGCTTTTATGATTGTCATTGATAAGGCCGATAAAATTGGCTTTGAGGGGGTGGCGAAGGAACTCGAAGAGAAGGGCTTATCGATGGCGTTGAATGCCTGGAAATGGCTTTGGGATAGCAAATCGGTATTGGGTAATTCAGGAAAAATGTCGTTGGCGGGCAGCGCGGAGTTTTTGCAATGCGATGCGTTGTTGAAGGGCATGAGTGAATTGGAGACGATTTTTGGATTGTTGGCGGATGCGGGCAATGTGGAATTGGATTTTACGTTGGCCAGGGGCTTGAGTTACTATACCGGCGCGGTGTTTGAGGTGGAGGCGGTAGATGAGAGATTGCCATCGGATTTTCGTTTGGGAAGCATTGGTGGGGGCGGCAGATACGATAATCTAACGGGTGTTTTTGGCTTGAAGGATGTGTCGGGCGTGGGCGTGAGTTTTGGTTTGGATCGGATTTACGATACGATGGAGGCGGCGGGGCTGTTTGATGCGGTGATGGGTGTTGGCGGGGACACATTGATTTGTGCGATGGACGATGCGTGTTTGGCGTTTGGGGCTGATGTGGCCCGCGCGCTTCGCGCGCGGGGCCTTACCGCAGAACTGTATCCAGGAACCCCCAAATTGAAAAAACAGTTGGATTATGCCAATGAAAAGAAAATGGGATTTTCTGCCATTATCGGAAACGAAGAGTTGCAAGCAAAGAAAATAGCTCTCAAAAATTTGGTGTCGGGGGA
>CAZZKP010000235.1:0-1993 GCA_964654675.1 uncultured Bifidobacterium sp.
ATACTCACACCCATATAACACTGTACTTTATCGTCTGGATTAAAGAAATAATTATATCTTACGTTACAGCTCGTACTCGAATAGGTTATCCCTAGGGTTGTTTGCACCAACTTTCCCAAATCGTTGTAGAAAAAAGAATCTTTGAGATCTCCATTTAACGTAAAGGCATTGTGCGCGAAATTCAAACCCAAAGAGTGTTTTGGTTTCAATCGATATTCTAGTTTGAAAAATGTAATTGGCGTTTTTGACAATTGAACATGAATAAATTGGGCATCAGGATTTGCCGGAATGGTAATTTCAATCGTTTTTTTCAATCCCCAATACAAAAGATTACCGCTTCCATACCCATAGGCAACCGTCAGCAAATTTTGTTGATCCGAAGCGTCTTTTGTTTGACTGACCGAAGCATTGGTTTGTGCTTGTGCCATGGAGCCATAGAATCCCACACAAAAAACCAGTACATTTTTGAATATTTTTTGCATTGCGTTTACAAGGGAATATTACCGTGTTTCTTCTTAGGATTGTTTTTCACCTTGTTCTGTAGCATATCAAAAGCCTGTATCAAACGAGTTCTTGTTTCTTCAGGCAAGATGACTTCATCTACAAAACCGCGAGCCGCTGCTCTATAGGGATTTGCAAAAAGATCACTGTATTCCTTTTCTTTTTCTTTCCAAGCAACCTCTCGATTGTCAGAGGAATCGATTTCACGTTTAAAAATAATTTCCGCTGCACCTTTGGCACCCATCACCGCAATTTCCGCTGTGGGCCATGCAAAATTCATATCGGCGCCAATGTGTTTGCTGTTCATTACATCATAGGCTCCACCATACGCTTTCCTGGTAATTACAGTAATTCTTGGAACGGTTGCTTCACTAAAGGCATAAAGCAATTTTGCCCCATTGGTAATGATGGCATTCCATTCTTGGTCTGTCCCTGGCAAAAATCCCGGAACGTCTTCCAACACCAACAAAGGAATATTAAACGCATCGCAGAAACGCACAAAACGCGCCGCCTTCTGTGAACTATGAACATCCAACACACCTGCCAAAAACGCAGGCTGATTCGCTACAATACCTATACTTTTCCCTGCCAATCGGGCAAAACCCACAACAATATTTTCGGCATAAGAAGCGTGTACTTCAAAAAATGAATCCGCATCTACTATCCCATGAATCACCTCTTTCATGTCATAGGGCTGATTGGGATTTTCGGGAATAATGTCAATCAACGCTTCCCTAAGCTCGTTACCCGCATGATAAGGAACCGCCGAGGGTTTTTCTTCACAATTCTGAGGTACATACGAGAGCAATTTGCGCAAATTCTGTATACAAACCACTTCATTCGGCGCGGTCATGTGCGCTACCCCACTTTTGGATCCGTGTACTGAAGCCCCACCCAAGTCTTCACTGCTTACATCTTCATTGGTCACTGTTTTTACTACATTGGGACCCGTCACAAACATGTAACTACTGTTCTCAACCATGAAAATAAAGTCAGTTAACGCAGGAGAATACACAGCCCCTCCCGCACAAGGACCCATGATGGCCGACAATTGAGGGATTACCCCACTGCTTTGCACATTACGATAGAAGATATCCGCATATCCACCCAATGAAACCACACCCTCCTGGATTCTGGCCCCACCTGAATCATTCAATCCAATGATCGGTGCGCCGTTGGCCAAAGCCATGTCCATGATTTTGCAAATTTTCTCTGCATGGGTTTCACTGAGAGATCCACCAAAAACGGTAAAGTCTTGCGAAAACACATAAGTGGTTCTGCCATTTACCTTCCCGTAGCCCGTCACTACACCGTCACCCAAAAATTGCTGATTTTCCATACCAAAATCGGTACTTCTGTGTGTGACAAATGCACCCACCTCGCAAAAACTGCCTTCGTCCATGAGCAAAGCGATACGCTCGCGCGCAGTTAATTTGCCCTTTTTGTGTTGAGCATCAATTCGAGTTTGTCCGCCACCCAAAGATGCTTCCTC
>CAZZKP010000236.1:0-1973 GCA_964654675.1 uncultured Bifidobacterium sp.
GCGGCAAATTTTGAAAAAATTTGCCGCAGGGGCGCCCATTTCTGCCACGGCGCAGCCGTGGCAGAAATGGGCAACTTCGTTACCAAACAATTGTGATCAATGCACCGCAACAATTTGTGCGTTTCAAAATCAATCTCGTCTCGAAATGTCACCGTGTGCCAAGCAATCATCGGCAACGAAAAATTCCGATTCTTCGCCAGCCGCAATTGAGGTAGCACCTCCGCGTGAATTGCGATTGCCTGTTTATAACCCATTTGGGTTGTCTCCGATGCGGAATTGCGGGTGTTTTCAATGCTCGAATCCCCCAGGAAATGTAAATTTTCCAAACCTTCTTTTTTGTAGGCATAAACTACCTTGACCGACAAAAATGTGGGTGGATAGGTAGGGAAGGGTTTGTGGTTCATGAGGTGGTCCGATAAAAAAGCGTTGATTTCAGCAAAGCTGCTTTGCGATGTGCTGATTAAAATATACAGCGGTTCATCGCCATTGCGTATGTCAACCCCCACCAAAGGCATAATGTGTTTTGTGTCTCTGGCAGCCCTTAAAAAATTACTTACCCCCGTTACCGTATTGATGTCGGCCAATAACACCGGTACACGAAACCCCATAGAAATGGCCTCGGATTCGCAGCGTTGCACAATCTCTTCTGGCGAAATCAATCCGTAACGCATGCTGAAGTGAGAGTGGAAGTGGAAAATCATAGGGCGAAATTTGATTAAAAAATTGACAAAAATCAGCCAATAAATTAATCAAAATAATCGTCAATCCAACAAAAAGGCGCAGAATTCTGCGCCTTTTTGTTGGATTGCAATGTAAAGTACTGCTGGTATTACTGTTTGATAAATTTCAAGGCACCGCCTTTGTTATCGCACAACAAATAAACACCCGCAGCCAAATCAGAAGCAGACATTGTTTTTGAACGCCGTGATTATGCATAAAATCCCTACTCCCTAAAGTAAATAATTGTAATTATCTTTGGTTGCGAAAAGTATCATGATGGGTGGTAAGCAATTAAAATTATTATGGGTTTCATGGTTAACTGTTTGGGCGACATGTGTTAACGCCCAAAATTTTGCGCCCATCGCCGTGGGAAAATACGCTGGGGTTCATGCCGCGAAAATCAATCCATCGCTCACAGCCTATACGCCCTACCAATGGCATGTCAACATTGTCGGGGTCTGGGGCAATGTCAATAACAATTATGTAAACCTCAAGTTGCCGTATTCGGCGTATCGTTTGGCATTCAATAAAGTGCCAGTTCAGTATCAAACCATCAACGGAAATCCCAGATTCGATTCGTCGTTTTTGGTGGAAGATTTCAATCGAAAGCGAAAATTTGCTGGGGTGGGTGCCATCGCCTACTTGCCGTCGTTTACCATGAAATACAAGAAAATCCAAATTGGATTGCTGAATGATGTGGTTGTGTTGGCCAATGTTTCCGGACTCGATGAACCGATGGCACATGCATTACTTACCGATTTAAGTAACAATCGCAAGGCCTTTAAATATTTCATACTTGATAAAAATGGCAACTACAATTTGAATCGGACTACCGTGTCTGCCAATGCCTACGTGAGTTCGGGAATTAATATTGCCTACAACATGCCAATGATGTGGAAGCAGCAAATGATGTTTGGGGCCACCGTAAAGAAGATTTGGGGCTTGGGCGGTGGTTATTTTCAGTATGATAACATGCAAGTGCATCGCGGAAATCCATTTCAGTTGCAATTCGATAAAACCCAAATTCATTATGCTCTATACCAAGGCCATGGCAAAGGGACGGGTTTTGATTTGGGTTGGAGTTACGCGTTTCATCTGGCCGATTACAAGCGGAATGGTGATTATTTGAAGCGACACAAATTGTATAAATACAAGTTTGGTTTGAGTATCATGGATATTGGCTCGGTTCGTTATTCAAATGCCTCGGTTACGTCGATCGAAAACGCAACAAGCAGCAGTTGGGATGCTTCCAA
>CAZZKP010000237.1:0-1963 GCA_964654675.1 uncultured Bifidobacterium sp.
TTATTTCTCTTCCCAGCATATTTCAAAAATAAAGCCCCGATCGCAGATCGGGGCTTTATTTTACAAAAATCTTGGTTAAAATTTATTTCCCACCGCCGGGGCTTGTGGTTGCAGGTGTGGTAGTGCCTGTATTTGCGGGCGAAGACGTAGAGGTAGCATTCACTGCTGAGCCTGATGTTGTGCCTGCAGGGGTTGACGCCGGTGTTGATGTCGGTTTTGGCTTATTCGCTTTGGCTTTTACCTTCATCATGTAATCATCGATGCGTTTTTTCACTGCAATGGTTGCCTCGTCTTCTGGACGAATTTCAATCACTTTTCCATAGTAGTAACTCGCTTTCTCGTAGTCTTTGCGCTTTTGAGCGAAGAAGGCCATATTACGGTAGGCATTTTCACGATCGTTCACAAATTTCACACGCTGCGCGGAATCAAGTTTAGTCATCCAACGTTCAAAGGCAGCGGTCACATTCCCTGTAGAATCATTTGGATCCAATCCCGCCCAAGTGGTCGCGATCAAATAGTACCCTGTAAGATAGTTGGTATCGTTTGTCACCAACTCTTGATAAATCTTCAAAGCCGCTGCATTTTTGCCGGTGGCAGCCAAACAACGACCTTCAAAATACAAGTCTCTTGAATTGAGAACGCCGGCCAATTTCTTCCTCTTTAGTTCTAGGATGCCGTAGGCCTGCTCATAACTCTTTCCATTAAAATACATATCCTGGATCCGCTGATACGATTTGATGCTTGTTTTGCCTGTATCGGACAACACCATGGACAGAATCGAATAACTCGAGGCAGCCATTATTTGTTTGGTGGTATCATTGCCTGAAGCCAGCCCAGATCGATACATTAAAATGGCTTTAATAAATTTCTCGCTGCTTTGCAATTCACGACCTTGTGGCTTGACATATAGTTGTTCGTAATTGAAGAAGTAATAATTCAAGGCAGAATCAATCAAACGACGTTTTGCTTTGTCTTTTTCGGCGATGGCGTAAGCAATGACACCATAAATGTTGGGGATGCTCTTGACGGCTAGCAATTTATTGCCTTCTGAAATACAACGATCAAAATCACCACCCAAGTACAAGGTTTGTACATAGAATTTACGGGCGGTAATGTTATCATTCCTGCGAAGGTATTCTTCGTAATAGTAAACGGCAGAATCGCGCTCTTTCATCAAGGAAAACACCTCTGCTTTTTGACGATACGCGGGAGCAAAGTTGACATCCAATGCCAAGGCTTCATCCAGTTTGGCAATCGACAAGGAGTAAGCACTTGCACGCGCATATACTTTGGCCTGACGCAAGATGGGTCTTGGGTCAGACGGCGCATCATAGCCTGCCACAATGTACTGTTGGATGGCATCAGATGAGTTGGTTGGATTTTGAATCACCATGGCATCACCCAGAAGTATTTTGGCTTCAAAGTCGTTGTTACTGATTTTTAGGTAATCAATGGCTCGAGAAGCGTAGGCTTTCAATTGCTCACTGCTTCCAAATTCTACCAACAAATAAGCCCTGGCGATTTCTTTGTTGAGAACAGGGCGCAATTTCTTTTTGGCAGCCGATGCCTGAGCGAAGAAAACTTCTGCGCCTTGGGTGTTGAACTTACGCAATTCCATGTGCCCCTTACCGATGAGGTTATAGGGGTTTGTGGGTGCGATACCCAATCCATCGTTGAACATTTTAACGGCATTCAAAGAATCCCCTTTGGCCAAGTAATTCAATCCTGCCCAATAGTAATTATCGCCAATTTTTGGCTTTTTGGTGATCAGATCTTTGTAAACCTGTTCAGCCTTTTCAAATTCTTCGTTTCGAGTGTAGCGCTGACCATCAGCAATTGTTTGCGCAGTGGCGGAAGAAATACCAACCAAGACGCTTAGAATGAGTGAAATACTTATCTTTTTCATCGGGTGCAAAAAAACTATGTAATTGTTATATATGTGTTACGATTTTCAAAAATTGTT
>CAZZKP010000238.1:0-1924 GCA_964654675.1 uncultured Bifidobacterium sp.
TCGGCCCGAGTGTCCAAGGAGGCGCGAATATCGTGCTTTTTTAAGAAATTTACAACCTCTTGTGCGTATTCTGTAAATTTATCGCTAATCGGCAATATCACAACTTGTTTGGGAGCCAACCAAGTGGGGAAATTTCCCGCGTAATGTTCTAACAAGAAACCAATGAAACGCTCATGCGTACTCAAAGGCGCCCGGTGAATGATAATGGGCCTCTCCTTCTCGTTTTTCTCGTTGATATAACTCAAATCAAATCTCTCTGCTTGCGCAAAATCCACCTGATTGGTTGCCAATGTAAACTCACGTCCGATGGCACTCCAAACCTGAATGTCAATTTTGGGACCGTAGAAAGCCGCTTCGTCTTCCACCTCTACATAGCTCACGCCCATGCTCTGGAGAACGCGACGCACCATGTTTTCTGTCTTCTCCCACAGCTCAGGCATATCGATGTATTTCTGACCCAGTTTCTCGGGATTGTGTTTGGAGAATCGCATCACATATTTTTCAATGCCAAACTTCTCGAAATACTTCAAATACAAGGCATTCACCCCTTTGAATTCTTCCTCAAACTGCGCTTCTGTACAGTAGATGTGGGCATCGTTCATTTGAAGGCTGCGCACCCGCATCAAACCAAACAACTCACCGCTTTGCTCATAGCGATAGCATGTGCCGTATTCCGCAAAACGCAAGGGCAATTCCTTGTAAGTATGCGGCAAAGCCTTGAAAATCTTGTGGTGGTGAGGACAGTTCATCGCCTTGAGGTAATATTTCTCCCCGTCAATTTCCATGGGCGGGAACATACTTTCAGCGTAGTACGGCAAGTGCCCACTCTTCAAGTACATACTTTCCTTGGCGATGTGCGGCGATTTCACGCGCTGATACCCTGCCTCTTTCTCCGTTTTCTTGGCATATGCCTCCAACGCCTCAATGATGACACCCCCATTGGGCAACCAAAGCGGCAACCCTGGACCTACATCATCGTCAAAAGTATAAATCTCCAATTCCTTGCCCAATTTGCGGTGATCTCGCTTCTTGGCCTCTTCCATTCTCTCTAAGTGCTCATCCAACTCAGACTTCTTCGGGAAGGTCACACCGTAAATTCTCGTTAACTGTTTGTTCTTTTCGTTTCCTCTCCAATAAGCCCCCGCTGTATTCAACAACTTTACTGCCTTGATATGGCCGGTGTGTGGGATGTGAGGGCCACGACACAAATCGGTAAAATTGCCCTGCTCATAGAAAGTGATGCTTCCGTCGGCCAAATCCTCAATCAATTCCAACTTGTAAGGATCCCCCTTGGCCGTGAAATAGGCTGTTGCATCCGCTTTTGAAACGTCTTTCCTCACAAAAACGCTGTTGTTTTTTGCCAATTCCAACATTTTTTTCTCCAATGCCTCAAATGACTCCGAAGAAAAATGGTGGTCGCCAAAATCCACATCGTAATAAAAACCATTGTCGATCGCAGGACCAATGGCCAACTTCACCCCGGGAAACAGAGCCTCTAGCGCTTCCGCCATCAAGTGTGCACTCGAATGCCAATAGGTCTGCTGACCCTCCTTATCTTTCCACGTCAGCAATTGCAAGGCAACGTCTTTGGTGATAGGCCGACTGGCATCCCAGACTTCCTTGTCCACTTTGGCAGCGAGCACGTTGCGAGCCAAACCCTCACTGATCGACAGGGCCACATCCATGGCTGAAGATCCACTGGGGTAGCTGCGAACGGCGCCGTCTGGGAAGGTGATGTTGATTTGCATACGTTTCAATTTTTCGATAAGGGCTACAAAAATACTGAATCGATTTGGGATTTGAGCGGAGAAAGATTTGGGATTTTTACAAAAAACTTTGGTCGATCCGCTTGTAAAGGAAAATCGATACTCCTATATTTGCAGCCCCATTGGTGAGGTGGGTGAGTGGCTTAAACCACCAGTTT
>CAZZKP010000239.1:0-1882 GCA_964654675.1 uncultured Bifidobacterium sp.
GGAAATCAAAAGAGATAACCCAGCGAGAAGAAAAAATTTCAGGGCTCGTCACAATTGTGATGAGAATTAGCATTCCGAGACGACCTTTGAAAAACGATTTCATCGTGTAGTAACAAAGTTAAGGAAGCCCAAGCAAAAATGACCCAATCGCCGCCATCAAACCACAATTCATTGCAAAACGAGCCCAACGCACTCATTCACGCCAGCAGTCCTTACCTGCTCCAGCACGCCTACAATCCGGTGGCTTGGGAGGAATGGAGCGACCTCACTTGGCAGCGGGCCAAGGCAGAAAATAAATTGGTTTTGGTGAGCATCGGCTACAGCACATGCCATTGGTGTCACGTAATGGAACACGAGAGTTTTGAAGACTTTGAAACCGCCGAAATTATGAATCATCATCTGATTTGCATTAAGGTGGATCGGGAGGAAAGGCCGGACATCGACATGGTTTATATGGATGCATGTCAGCTGATGACAGGCCGTGGGGGTTGGCCCTTGAACGCCATTTGTCTTCCCAACGGGCAGCCGATTTATGCGGGGACCTACTTTCCAAAATCCCAGTGGCAGCAAATCATTGAGCAATTGGCGAAGGTGTATCGGGAGGAGCCGGACAAGGCCCATGATTACGCGGGCAAGATTCAGCAAAAGTTGGATGCGTTGAACCGATGGGATTCGGAGAGTTCGGACCCTTTGCATCGCGCCCAAATGCTGGAACAATTCACAACCCTTGCCGAGAACTTGGACTGGGTGGATGGCGGACCCAATCGCGCGCCCAAATTCCCATTGCCAGGTCAGTACGAATACATCTTGGATTACCACCTGCTCACCGGCGATGAAAGTGCCAAGGATTTCCTGCATTTGAGCCTAATAAAAATGAGCCATGGCGGCATTTACGATACGATTCGTGGCGGATTTTGTCGATATAGCACAGACGCCCAATGGTTTGCACCGCATTTTGAGAAGATGCTGTACGACAATGCGCAGTTGATTTCCTTGTATGCCAGGGCCTTTGCATGGAGTGATGCCCCGTTGTACAAACAAATTGCAGAGGAGTGTATTCATTTTTGCGAGGCGGAACTTGGGTTGAAGGATGGTCAAGCGCTGGAGAGCGCTCAAGCGTTCAAGGAGGGTCATGCGTTGAAGGGTGGCCCCGAGCGGAGCGAGGGGCCAAATCAAACCCACGCCGGTTACGGAAGCGCCCTGGATGCCGATTCAGAAGGCATGGAAGGCAAGTTTTACGTCTTTACCCGCGAAGAACTCCTCACCATCCTCAGCGAGGAGGAATTCGCCCTGGCCGAAATCCAATTCAACATCCAAAAAGATGGCAACTGGGAACATGGCTATAACATCCTGCATCAACCCCTAGCGCCGTTGCAAGTGTTAGAAAAATCCGGACTCACAGCCGCCGAGTATCATCCTCGACTGCTCAGCATCAAACAAAAAATCAAACGATACCAAGACAGTCGGATTCGTCCGAGCTTCGACGATAAAGCGATCTGCAGCTGGAATGCCCTATACCTCAAAGCCTTGGCTGATGCCGCTCTTTTCCTGCAAAACACAAACTACAGAGAGAAAGCAACAGCCCTGGCCGATTGGATGTGGTCTACATTCTGGCAGAACAACGAACTGCTGCGCATCCATCGAAATGGCATCACCAAAATCTCTGGCTTCCTAGAGGATTACGCCTGTTTCTGCGAAGGATTGCTGTCCGCCTACACCATCACACAAAACGAAGACTACCGAGCAAAAGCGGAAATCCTAATCCAAAAATCCATCGAGCTATTTTACAATCCCCAAACCCAGCAATTGGCCTTAACACCCAACAACGGCGAGACGCGGAGTGTGAGAAAACGAGATTTAAACGACGATGTAATGGCTTCAC
>CAZZKP010000240.1:0-1855 GCA_964654675.1 uncultured Bifidobacterium sp.
GATCAGGCGCAGAATACTTGTATTTTTAGTACAGAGTTTGCGTTGCGGTTGATGGGTGATGTGCAGCATTACTTCATCGCCAACAAGGTGAGGAATTTTTACAGTGTGAGTATTAGTGGTTACCACATCGCCGAGGCGGGTGCGAACCCCATCACCCAGTTGGCCTTTACGTTGAGCAACGGCTTTACCTATGTGGAGTATTATTTGAGTCGCGGCATGCATATCGATGATTTTGCACCGAACTTGAGTTTCTTCTTTAGCAACGGGATCGATCCAGAATACGCAGTGATTGGCAGGGTAGCTCGCAGGTTGTGGGCCAAGGCGATGAAGTTGAAATACGGTGGCAATGCACGTTCTCAGATGTTGAAGTATCATATCCAGACGAGCGGACGCAGTTTGCACGCGCAGGAGATCGATTTTAACGATATTAGAACCACTCTACAGGCGCTGTATGCGATTTACGATAACTGCAACAGCTTGCATACCAATGCTTACGATGAGGCCATTACCACGCCAACGGAAGAGAGTGTGCGCAGGGCGATGGCGATTCAGTTGATCATCAACAGAGAGTTGGGATTGGCCAAGAATGAAAATCCGTTGCAGGGAAGCTTTATCATTGAGGAGCTGACCGACTTGGTAGAGGAAGCGGTGTTGTTGGAGTTTGATCGTATTACAGAGCGCGGCGGCGTTTTGGGTGCGATGGAGACCATGTATCAGCGCGGAAAAATCCAGGAAGAGAGTTTGTACTACGAAACCTTGAAGCATACAGGAGAGTTTCCCATCATAGGGGTGAACACGTTCTTGAGCTCGAAGGGGTCGCCCACGGTGTTGCCGGGTGAGGTGATTCGCAGTACCGATGAAGAGAAGCAGTTCCAGATCCAAAAGGTGGCGAATCAACACGCTTTCTTTGGCGAGCGCAGCGAGGCGTTGTTGGCGCGGATGCAGGTAAAGGCCATTGCCAACGAAAACTTGTTTGCCGAATTGATGGAGGCTTGTAAGGTTTGTACTTTGGGACAGATTACTGAGGCTTTGTTCTCGGTGGGCGGACAATATCGCCGGAATATGTAAAAGGAGATGGGTTCATTGTTTAAGGTTGGACTTGTTTGTTTTTTTGCGGTGTCCTTCATGGGCTGCAAAATAGATCCCGTAACTCAGGGTATTGTCAACGACGATGCCTTTATCAAACAGAAAAATCAATCGCTATTTTTGAAGGTAGCAGGCAACATAGGCAGTCGGAAGTTGGTGCTCATCGTTCATGGGGGTCCGGGTGGAAATAGCTTGGATTATCGCGATTCCATGATCAAAGCGGTGCTTGAGCCCAATGTGGCTGTGGGTTATTGGGACCAGCGGTTTGGAGGGAATTCCCAAGGCAACGCGGGGGCCAGTGGCTTGGCGGATTACCGCGAGGATTTGTTGACGGTGGTGAAGTTTTTGCGGACGAAATATGGTGAGGATCTGAAGATTTATTTGATGGGACATAGCTGGGGTGGGTTTTTAACGCCTTATTTTTTGGGGCATGAGAACAATCAGCAGTGGGTTTCGGGTTGGATTCAGGTGGATGGCGCACACAACTATCCTTTGAACGATTCCCTTACAGAGGATATGTTGGCGAAAAGGGCGGCCATAGAAATAGCGGCCAATCGCAATGTGAGCCATTGGAAAGAGGTGTTGGATTACTGCAATGCCCACAATGTGTCTGATGGTTATGAGGTTTCGGTAAAGATGAACGGGTATGCCCATGATGGGGAAACCCTCATGGATTCTGTTTTCGCACCCTCGGGGAGCTACTATAGAGATCCTTCATCGTCGTATAGAAACAACAAAGTGAATGGGGTGATTACCGCCCTGTTGCGGG
>CAZZKP010000241.1:0-1813 GCA_964654675.1 uncultured Bifidobacterium sp.
CAAATACAAAAATTGTAACAGTAACAATGGCAAAAGAAATAACAGGTTTCGTCAAACTCCAGGTAAAAGGTGGTCAAGCAAACCCTTCGCCTCCAATCGGTCCGGCTTTGGGTTCAAAAGGTTTGAACATCATGGATTTTTGCAAACAATTCAATGCGCGCACGCAGGACAAGATGGGGAAGGTATTACCAGTCGTGATTTCCGTATACTCGGACAAATCATTCGACTTTGTAATTAAAACTCCTCCAGTGGCAATTCAATTGTTGGAAGCTACCAAGCTCCAAAAAGGCTCAACCGAACCAAACCGTAAGAAGGTGGGTTCTGTTTCTTGGGATGTGGTGAGAACCATCGCTCAGGATAAAATGCCTGATTTGAATTGTTTTACAGTTGAGTCTGCCATGAAATTGGTTGCAGGAACAGCCCGCAGTATGGGTATCACGGTAACAGGGGATGCCCCATTTAATTGATTTGAATTATGAAAGTTGGTAAAAAAAGAAAAGAAGCGGAAGCTAAATACGACAACACCAAGTCGTATACTTTGCTTGAGGCTTGTAACATCCTCAAACAAATTTCAACCACCAAGTTTGATGCATCAGTAGACATTGATGTTCGTTTGGGAGTGGATCCCCGCCAGGCCAATCAAATGGTACGTGGTGTTGCGTCATTGCCTCATGGATTGGGCAAAGTGGTTCGTACGTTGGTCCTTTGTACTTCGGACAAAGAGCAAGAAGCGCGTGATGCGGGTGCTGACCACGTGGGATTGGACGATTACATCGAGAAAATTGCAGGGGGTTGGACGGATATCGACATCATTATTGCTGTACCTAGTGTTATGGCAAAGTTGGGACGTTTGGGTAAAATCTTGGGTCCTCGTAACTTGATGCCAAACCCAAAGAGTGGTACTGTTACTTTAGAAGTTGGTAAGGCCGTTACTGAGGTTAAGGCCGGTAAAATCGACTTCAAGGTAGATAAGACGGGTATCATTCATACTTCGGTAGGAAAGGTATCGTTCGAAGCCAATAAATTGAGTGAAAATGCATTGGAATTGGTGCAAGTATTACAAAGATTGAAGCCAAGTGCTGCAAAAGGAACCTATTTCCGCAGTATCTTCATGAGTAGTACCATGAGTCCCAGTGTGAGTATAGACATTAAATCAATCCCAGGATTATAAGCGATGAATAAGGCAGATAAATCAATAGTGGTTGCCGAGTTAACCGAAACCTTTAAGACGAACAGTTTTGTTTACCTTACTGATACTACGGGACTCACTGCAAACCAAACGAACCAGTTGCGTCGCATGTTGTTCGAACGTGGTGTAGAAATGCGCATGGTAAAGAACACTTTGTTGCGCATTGCGATGGAGCAAAGCGGGAAAGATTTTGGTGACTTGAAAGGAACATTGAAAGGAACCACCTGTGTGATGACATCGGATTCACAGAAGGCTCCCGCCGAATCGATCAAAGATTTCCGTGCAACTTCACCGAATGTATTGTTGAAAGGTGCTTGGATTGATAATTCAGTATTTATTGGAGATGATCAGTTGGCCGCTCTAATCAAGTTGAAGTCGAGAGAAGAATTGATCGGCGAAATTATCGGATTGTTGCAGTCACCCATCAAGAATGTTATTGGTGCATTGCAAGCAAGCGGACCACAAAAAATTGGCGGCTTAATTAAGGCGCTTGAAGAAAGAAACTAAAAAAAAACACTTAAATTAAATAACAATGGTAGATTTAAAAGAATTCGCGAACCAGTTGGTAAACCTTACTGTAAAAGAGGTTAACGAGCTTGCTCAAATTTTGAAAGAAGAGCACGG
>CAZZKP010000242.1:0-1767 GCA_964654675.1 uncultured Bifidobacterium sp.
AATTTTGATTCGTTCCAAACCGTAATGGGCTCTACAAAACTACCTGTGGTAAAGTTACAATGTCTCACAGCTCCAACGCCAGCACCCTCAATCCTCGCATTGATTGGATAAGCAATTCCTGTTTTGAATATAAACTCTGTAGGCTCCTTGAGTTGGGGGAATTCAACCACATTTTCCCATACTACTTTTGGCGGGGCGTCGATTTCAATGGAGGTAACTACGGAAGTTAAAGTGGGCGCAATTTCTTTTTCTACGAACGCGGTTGTAGGAATAATGCAAAATAAAATCAAGATGGCCGACGGTGCTTTTTGGGGTGCTCTATTAAGAACAGCATAACCAATCATACTGCCCACCCAAGTCAATAAAAGACCAAATGGAGCGGCCATGGCAATACAGATCAACCCTTCTATGGCAAAAACCAAGAGTCCGATTGTAAAAATTGCCAATGTCACACGGGCAATTAGCCATGCCTCGCGTTTTGAGATTCCATTGTTGAGTCCATAAAGGATTGTAGAACCCGAACCAATAAAGATTGGTGTTAAAATAAACAATGCAATTCCATATTGACCAATTCCGTAAATACCCCAAAGTGTGAGCAAACCTGCAATTATCACCGTAATACTAACGGACAATAATTTTCTTTTTTTATTATCCGTTGGCAATAATTTACCCATCATTTGATTCATTTCAGTATCTGTGTATTTTAGTTGGTTTTGTAAACTGTTTTATTGATGCATTTTAGGTTGTTACGAAACTAACCAAGAAAACTTCAAATCACAAAAAGCGCCATCGCCTGACTTCGACTTGAGATAAATCACCTAGGCCTTCCCTGCCATTGACACACCGGAGGATGTAGCGAAGGCGCTGAGGTTTGTTTGATTGTAAACTAATTGCCGTAGGTCCGAATTTGAACACACGATGGACTGGGAACTTTGATTTCTTGACGAATTTTAGTCAACAGGCTTGAATTTAGCACTTCACTTTCATATAAGCACGAAACCCCCGCTTTTGCAAAACGGCTGTTAGTGGCTGGGCTTCTTGTCAACATATTATTTTTTCTCGTTATCAAAGTTAATTGTTGTCATTTTATTATTTCTTGTGTCGTATTCAGTCCAAATACCTTTTAATTTTTTGGCATTGCAGTCAAAAGAAATTCTGAACTGTCCATAGTCAGCAATAATTTTTCTGTCACGGTAATCATAAATAGAACCGCTTGTTTCTCTCCACTGACTAACTACTTTTTCGTTTTTGTCATTCGTGTAAATAAAGAGGTCTTGCCACATTGGATGATAATTTGACCAAGTCAAGAGTCCTGTCCAAAGACCAATGAATAAATACGGAATTGCAAGCAGTGTCAATAGTCCAAATGCTGTCCATTTATATTCTTTTTTGTCAAGCCGCAAAATTTGTCTGAACAGAACGATGAAAAGAAACAAAAACAAAACCATTATTATAGATGTCGCAATTGTGTCAGCGGTAACATTTAAAAATTCAAAAGGTGTCCCAACGAAAAGTGCAGTCGCCAAAATAGTCAGCCCGAGAAATATTAAAATCAACTTTTTATTCATTGTCGTTGTCTGTTCGTTGTGTCTTGTTAGCCTTGCCACTAACTTGATTATATACGAAACTAATGCAATTATCTCGGAGATGAAAATTATTCGTTGATCGCTGAAATTATTGAAATTGAGGGAAGCCTGAACTGCGCGTTTGTGCCTATCAAAAATCGACAGTGATTGCGTAAACCATCAGACATTTTGCAAAACATTT
>CAZZKP010000243.1:0-1760 GCA_964654675.1 uncultured Bifidobacterium sp.
CCCTCGCCGCTGGTCGTGACCTCAGAGTAGGCCGCCGTCTTTGTCTTGCCCGTCAGATCCGACCAGTCGGTAAGCCCGCTAAACTGACTAGTGCTGTATTCGAGCCCGTAAAATCTCAGCGTCCGATCCGCTCGCCGGCAGATCCACGGGATCACCAGCCAGGCGTTGGCGACTGAGTCACCGGAGGCCAGCCCAGCAGCGACTGTCGAAAGATACGCGATTTCCTCGTAAGGATTCGCCCCTGTCCTGACTGTCGCGTCATCGTGCCCGATCTGCAGCTGCAGCAGCGGACCATTGAAACCGGTATCCGATCCTCCGTCGCCGTAGTACGCTGAGCCACAAGCGTCGATGTCGAGTCTGGCCCCGACGTCCTGAGCGTATTGCACGGAAGCCGTGCCGCTGGTGCATCGCAAATAGAGCCGCTGAGAAGCCATCGGCGAGCCCATCTGATACACCCCGGCAGCGATCGAGATCCCTGTCGCAGCTGCGGCCGGGACCGCCGCGGACCAGATGAACTCGACAGAGCCCGTTCCGGTGATTGCAAAAAAAGGCAAATCGGGATCGATCCAGTCGGTCGCTGTCCACCAAGTCGAAGTGAGCGATTGAGTTGGAAAGGCCATTGATACACCTCAGACCGGGGTGACTGTGATAGTTTCGGGGAGATTACTCCAGCCGCTTGCAGTATCGAGCGCTCGGAGCCAGAGATAGGGGAGGCCGTTATAGTCTTCGCGAGTGCCGATCAGCCTAAACGTCGTTGCGGCGTTAGGATTCCAGATCCCCGGTTTCCACTGGGCCCCGTTTTGAAACGTCAGATTGCTGAAGTGAGCGTCGTCGTCGGGAACGTAAAGCCCATTGAGATAATAGGTGTTGCGCACCTCGATTAGCGGGATCTCGCGGAGATAGTCCATACTTATGAAGCCTGTCGGACTGCTGCTTTTGCTCAGCGTAAAGCCGCCCGTTGTCTCGGCGTAAGACCAGCCAGAAGTTGCCTCGTTTCTGATCGTCGACACCCCGCCGGGACCGTTGGCGGAAAAGGCGAATTCCCAGCGCTTGCCTGCCGGCAAAGTCTGGTATAGGTTCGCGGCGTGCAGCTGTGCCGGCATACCGCGACAGTCGGCGATTGCCCAGCAGACTGATCGCGTCGGCGTGCCCCAGAAATCGGAAGCCCCTGGGGCCGCTCCATTGTGTCTGATGTCGATCTTAACCCACAGATCAAACTCGACCGTCTTGTCGGCCAAAGCCGCGGGAGTGACCGCCAGATAATCCGTTAGCGGTCCGCAGCATGGGATACCGCCGTAAAGGCTGTTGCCGGCCGGTCCCTGCTGCACAGTATGCGAGGCGGAACTGAGAGCCGTGATCCCTGTCCTGTCGACACCGTCAATCCATACGCGAGCGTGAGAGATCGTTGTCGTGATCAGGTACTGACGATTCGCGTTGTAGATCTTTTCCTCAGTAAATCGTCCGTAAAGAGACGAGGGACTGACCACCGCCGCGGCCGGAACCTGCACGCCGCTGATGGTCATCGGATGAACCCACGAGCCGGACTTGACGGTTTTCGAGTCGATACCGATCTCGCCGAAAGCCTGCTGAACTTCGTCCGTGTAGCTCATGTTCCAGCTCGTCCGCTGCTGGCGAGCGTATCTCACGCGATAATTTAGACCGAACTGCGGACCGACTGGGGCGTCGATCCTGAATCGCATCGGCTTCATCCGCAGCTGCCAAAGCGTCGGAGTCCACGGGAGAGACGGCGGCGTTCCTGT
>CAZZKP010000244.1:0-1744 GCA_964654675.1 uncultured Bifidobacterium sp.
TGGGGTTGGTATTCATCAAACCATTCGATTGGCCGTTGCCTTTCACGCCCCCTTTGACAACGTAGGTCGTCGATACTGCCGATGATTTTTGGGTAATCGTCTTGCCACTCACCGTGTAATCCGTATTGACTGTGAAAGTTTTTGAAAAATCATAGTTAGTGACTTTGACAATTTGTTTGGGTTTGAACATCAAATTGGCCGTGCTGTTAACACCTGAAAGCAAAACCAACTCATTAAAAATGGTATCCGAATTCCAAAAAGGTTGCAAATATTCACGCGTACTACAAGTAGGGGCATTGCTGCTGTAATTGGGAAATTCATAATACCCGCCACTGCTCGGAGTCACTACTACCCAAGCCGCTTTGGCCGGTGTTGCTGACCATCCCGCTTCCACCGCATCAACCGATAGCAGTAAATTGCTGTTCACATCGTAAAAATCACACTTCCCGCCGGCGTAATAAATAATGTTGGGTTTGGCTGCCACGGCGCCCGCTGGTGGCTGAGCAATGGCTGGAATTGCGAGCAATAGGCCCATCAAAAATGTCGAAAAATGCTTTACGGGATTGAATAATTTTTCCATCATCCTATGAGAAATTAATTGCAAATTAAGACGAAAAAAGATTGATTTGGGTTGTACAAACAACGGTTAAATCAACGCTAATCGGTTCATATTCAAGAGATATATGTATTTTATTTACTCTCCAAAGACACTTCAAAGCGTATCGGGGTATGCCAACACATCGTCTGTAAGCTCAATAATACATCGAGGCCTTAGGGCGATAACCTGGATTTCACCCATTCGCCCTCCACTTTGTCGTATCGAGCCCGGTCGTGTACACGGCCCGGTCTCCCCTGCCAAAATTCTATCCCATCCACCACAATCTCATAGCCTCCCCAATGCTTGGGCCGTTCTATTTTGATGCTTTCATCCGCCAACAAAGCAGCCATTTGCGCATCCAACCCATCCCTGTCCGCAATCACCTGACTCTGATTAGAAACAACCGCTCCCGCTTGTGAAATACGGGGACGACTATAAAAATACGCATCGCTATCAGCGTCGCTGATCTTTCTTACCTCTCCTTCAACCCTCACCTGTCTCTCCAACTCGGCCCAAAAAAACACAGCCGATACAAATGGGTTTGTTTCAATATCCTGACCTTTTCTGCTCGCGTAATTGGTAAAAAACACAATGCCCTCCGCGGTAATCTCCTTCAACAATACCACCCTCGATGAAGGTCGATTCTCCGAATTCACCGTGCTGATAATCATTGCATTGGCTTCCAAAACTTCCGCTTCCAACGCCTGCTGAAACCAACCCCTAAATTCCAATAGGGGATCCGCACCCATGTCGCGAGGCTCCAAAACACCCTTGGTGTATTCTTTGCGCAAATCGGCGATGTTTTTCATGAATTCTTGTTTCTATTTTTTTATGCCCCAAATTTATCTGCGCATACCCGGCATATTTGGCAACTTAGGCATCTTTCCACCCGAATTATTCATCATCTTCATCATTTTTCGCATTTGCTCAAATTGCGTAAGTAACTTGTTCAAATCCTGAATATTCCTTCCGCTACCCCGCACAATGCGCTGCTTGCGACTTGCATTCAATATTTCGGGTTTCGCGCGCTCCTGTGGTGTCATGCTCTGAATCATCGATTCGATGCCTTTGAACGCGTTGTCATCTATGTCCATATCCTTTATCTGACTTCCAACCCCAGGCAGCATACCCAACAAATCCTTGATG
>CAZZKP010000245.1:0-1736 GCA_964654675.1 uncultured Bifidobacterium sp.
TATCACCAACCCTATTGATTATTTAACATAAACATGGACGTAACCATCGACAAAAAACTTAAAGATCTGTGGAAATTGCAGCAGATTGATTCAAGGCTTGACAACCTTCGTGCGGTATTGGGCGAATTGCCAATGGAAGTAGCTGATTTGGAGGATGATATCGCCGGATTGCAGACGCGTGTGTCGCACATCACCACGGAAATCGCGGAATTAAACCAAGAGATTAGCAACAAGAGAAATGCGATCAAAGATTTCGAGCGTTTGATTGAGAAATATGATGATCAGTTGAACAACATCAAGAACAGCCGGGAGTATGATGCGATCAACAAGGAGAAGGAGATCGCTGGATTGGAAATTATGTCGGCTGAGAAGCGCATGCGTGAGTATGGCAAGCAGATAGAATTGAAGGAGGAGACTTTGGCCAATACGCAAAACGCTTTGGATTCACGCAACAAGGATTTGGAATTCAAGAAGGCAGAGTTGACGGAGATTGAGAAGGAGAACGCGGAGGAGATCGAGAAAATCATGAGTGAGCGTAGCACCGCTGAAGGAAAAATTGATACTCGATTGCACCGTGCTTACCACAGGATTCGTGGCAACGTGCGCAACGGGATTGCGGTGGCTTCGATCATGCGTGGTTCGTGTGGAGGTTGTTTCAGTAAGATTCCACCCCAACGTCATAGCGACATTCGTGCCCACTACCGTATTATCGACTGTGAAAGTTGCGGTCGTATTTTGGTTGACCAAGCCATTACCGGCATAGCAGCTGTAGATGAGGAGAAGGTTGAAAAGACCACCCGTCGTAAGATGCGTTTGACCACAAAATAAATTTGTGCAAGGATATTAACAAAGGCGCCCGCAGGGCGCCTTTGTTGTTTTTAGGGGTTTTTTGATTGCCAGACACAGAGCGTCGTAGTTCAGAATCTCGACTGAATATCAACCCGATGCTGTTGCCCTATTTTACGAGGACCACCTTTAAGTCAGGCATGATTTGCATGATGCTTTCCGGTGGCACATTGGTGATGTCAATAAAATAAATCGTTTTGCCTTCGTCGAGCGTTTGGCCTCCCATCCATTTGATGTCTTCCATGACTTTTCCTGCTTCACGACGAAACATTTTTACGGGCATCAAGCAATACCAACCTTGTAAATAACCTTGGTCGTCTAAGCTGGCTCTGGTTCTTTGAATGGGCCCGGATAGAATTTTGAAATATTGTGTTGCTGTTTTATCCTGAAAAATGGATTGCAACTTGGCCCTATAACCCGCGGGTCCACCTGCCATTTTCTCAATGGCGGGAAGGCAGAATTTGGCATATCCATTCACATCTTTGTTTAAATAGGCTATGCCCAACTCGTTGGCGGCTCGTTGAAAGGCAATGGACAGTTTTACGCTGTCTTTGGCCAATGGGTCAGTAAATTTTAATGTGTCGGTATATTTCGGCGGCGCGATTCCCGCCGGGGTTTCGCTTCCGGGTGTTGCATTGAGATAGGGATCTGAGCTGATGATTGTAGAATCTGATCGGTCATTTTTCGATTCTTGGCCGCAGCCAGAAATTCCCAATCCTATTATTCCCATTACTGTAAGGCCAAAAGCGTGATGGATTTTATTAATCATGTTTTTATTGTATGTAAAATGTGGTTTGTGATTTAAAATATTCATCCTGCTTAGACATTGGTTCGATGGGTGATGAAATTCAAAAATAACACAAAGGGTGCCCAATTGGGCACCCTTTGTG
>CAZZKP010000246.1:0-1731 GCA_964654675.1 uncultured Bifidobacterium sp.
CATCCCGCAAATTGTGAAAGCCCACCGCGAATTTGATCGCATCAAATCGCAGTTCCCTGCCACGCCCGGCGCCAAACCTCTGTCGGCATTGCCAGGCACATTGGGACATTCCATCGTTTCCGGTTACTTCACCCGCGGCAAAAAAACTTGGGATCGTTGGGGAATTTAACACCCTCACTCCGCGCTTTGAAACCGAAAGTTCTCTCATAGCGTTATTTTCACACCGGGGAATATATTTTTTTTCAAAGGCCCGTTGTTCACCTTAAGTGAACGAAAAATCTCACGCTGTATACGGCCGAATTCGGGTTTTTGTTGTTTTTTGAAAATTTCTCTATTTAAGGCTCCACAATCGTCGAAACAAAGCGATTTGGCAATCCAAAATTCAAGAACCTCATCTTCACCGATTTCAAGGTTTTTTTGGTTCTCAAATGGCGTTCGTGTTCACAAAGTGCCAAACAAAAAACCCAATACACATCCATAGACCAATATTAGTGAACTTCATTTTTTGGGAGGAATAAATTCAACCCCGCAGGCCACCAAATTAAAGCCAAACAAATAACCCAACACACATCCAGAGACCAATATTAGTGAACTTCATTTTTGGGAGGACTAAATTCAACCCCGCGGGCCATCAAATTCATGATGTTTTCTTCCAAGTTGGCACCGCTCGGTCAATACTATTAGTGATCCACAGCGTCATTCCAGTTATCGAAAAATTCTGTGATGAGGCAATTTCTTGGACTCAGGTTTTTTCATCGTTTTTTTCCTGACAACATTGCCAACTTTTGAACGAGAACGAAACTTTACATGGGCGACCTCCCGCGGATCCAATTTGTAACCACAGATTAACCATTCCGCAGGAATGTCAAAAAATTCTTTGAAAACTCTGGCCGTCCTTAAAGTGAGTGGCTTCCGGCGATTTAAAATGTCGCTCACATAGCCCTTGCTACCGATTTCTTCCACCAAATCGCAATTCCGAAATTCCTGCTTTTGCATTCGCGAACGAATTTCATCAATGACATCACTCGATTCGTTGTACCAAAAATGGCGATCAAAATGATCCGTTAGCACACCCAGCAAGGATACAACCTCACTCAACGTGAAATCAAATGTCAACCGATCTGACATATTAACCGCCGAATCTTGAACCTCAATATCTTGAATATCAATGTCTTGAATACCAACATCTTGAATCACGGAACACTGATCCGCCCTGCCTTGAACCGCCGAATCTTGAACCGTGTCGACATTCTGCTGCAATACCCCCTCTTCCTCAGCTACTCGCTTGCGCCGATACAACTCCGCTTCCAAATTCAACTTCCACAAACGAGCGTCTTCCCATTCACCTATCGTTTCGATGGGCTTCAAACGGAATGTCGACAAAAAATCCGGTCCAATCATAATGCAAAATTCGCTATCTGTAAAACGCGAATCGCGCAAACCGCCTCAAACAATTTGCGAATTCCGCAAAAGTCATTCACCGCCAATTCCTTCATGGGGCAGGAGATGTCAAACTGGACCAATCACCTTGCGAGCGGTTGTTGATCATGGCGTTGCACGAGAAATTCCATCCCATGGACGGCTACCAATCGCCTTGTGGGCGATTTTGGCCCCCAGCTTGGCCGCGGCAACTACAACATCAATTATCTTTGCCGCGAAACAAATTCAACCCAATCACCCAATCACCCAATCACCCAATCACCCAATCACCCAATCACCCAATCACCCAAT
>CAZZKP010000247.1:0-1704 GCA_964654675.1 uncultured Bifidobacterium sp.
AATGAAAAAGCCCGAATTTTGGATGCTGCATTGAGCAATCAATATGTGGTTCCCGAGGAAGGGGAGCCTTGGTTACGTTCTCAAGTGGCAATACACGATTACTTATTACATAAAGAATACGACCTTGAATCTCGCAGCCATTGATATCGGATCCAACGCAGTTAGACTGTTGGTTTCCGAGGCTGTTCCGTACAGAGAGACGGTGGATTTTACGAAGTTGACTTTGCTGAGAATACCGTTGCGGTTGGGTGTGGATGTTTTCCAAAATGGCTTCATTGGAGAGGAAAAGGCCATGTCATTGAAAAAGAGTATTCGCGCTTTTCAATTGATTATGGATATTTACGGTGTAGAGCGTTTTAGGGCTTGTGCGACATCGGCGATGCGTGATGCAAAAAATGGCAAGGCCTTGGTTACGTCGATTTTTGAGGAAACGGGCATGCAGATAGATATCATCACGGGAAAAGAGGAGGCGGCCATCATTTACGATACGCACATGATGGAATCGGATTTGGATGGCGAGACGCGTTTGTATGTGGACGTGGGAGGTGGAAGTACAGAACTGACGATGTATTCTCAAGGCAAGCGCATTCTGCAGGATTCATTCAATGTGGGTACGCTGAGAATGTTACAAGGTCAGGTTTCCGACGAGGTTTGGAATTCGATGAAATCGGCGGTGAAATCCTCGGTGAAAGGGGTGAAAGATCTTACCATTATTGGCAGTGGTGGGAATATCAATAAGCTATTCTCTATTTCCAAAACCAAGGATGGGAAATCGCTTTCTGCCAATCAAATGGAAAATTATTACAAGGTGATGAGCAATCTTTCTGTGATTGAGAGAATGCATGAATTCAATTTGCGACAGGAGAGGGCAGAGGTCATTGTTCCCGCTTTGCAGATTTATACTTCCATACTAAAATGGGCGGATGTGAGTGAGATTGGTGTGCCCAGAATCGGTTTGGCCGATGGTCTGATTCGCGAATTGTATTACAACGGATAATCAATGGGATTGAGGCGCTGGCATGGTGGGCGGAATGGGCCATTTTTGTCGACCAACCACAGCAACGAAATCGTCGGGTTGAGTGATTGATAGGTTGATTTGTTTGCCGGATTGCATTTTGATATGCAGAATGTGGCGACCTCTTGTGGTATATGCGGTGCCCAGTTTGCCATAGCGCAGGCCCCAGCCGCCAAATTCTTTTAAGGGTTTGATTTTCATGAATTCAATCGATTCAATTTTGTCCCAAGACAATAGGTTGGGTTTGTTGTGAAAGGGAGGAAACTGGAAAGAAATGCCATCTTCATTGATCTGTACTTTGAGTTTGATGACATACAACAACAGTCCAACACAGCCGGGGATGACTAGCCCGATCCAATCAAAGGACTCAATTTCAGTGGGGTGGTAGATACGCGCATACAAGAAAATTGAGACGGGAATGGTGGCCACAAGCCAGATGATCCAACTCGGGAAGCCTGATTTTTCAAAATATTGCGGTTGATCGTCCATAGATTTCAAAGATAGTGGCGTGGATTGAAAAAAAAGAGTGGGTATGTTTGCAATGTAGTCTGAATGATTGTATATTTGCAGCCCTTTTAAGCATTTTCAATCATGACTAAACGCACCTACCAACCCTCTACTAGAAAACGTAAAAACCGTCACGGATTCCGTGAGCGCATGGCTACAAGCAATGGCCGTAGGGTTTTGGC
>CAZZKP010000248.1:0-1700 GCA_964654675.1 uncultured Bifidobacterium sp.
AAGAAGGTGAATGAGTGGAACGACGATGAGTTGGCTTCTATTCGTAATTTCATCACTGCCAACATCAAGACGGAAGGTGAATTGCGTTCAGAGGTACAATTAAACATCAAGCGATTGATGGACATCGGTTGTTATCGCGGTCAACGTCACCGTAAAGGTTTGCCAGTGCGCGGTCAGCGTACAAGTACGAATGCACGTACTCGTAAGGGCAAGCGTAAGACAGTTGCGGGTAAGAAAAAAGCCACCAAGTAATCCATAGTATCGAAAAGAATCATGGCAAATACCAATAAGAAAAAAGTTCAAAAGAAGAAGGTAAAAGTTGATCCAATGGGTCAAGTGCACATTCGTGCTACTTTCAATAATATTATCATCTCAGTAACCAACGTAGACGGTCAAGTAATAAGCTGGTCATCTGCGGGTAAAATGGGTTTTAGGGGTTCAAAGAAGCATACACCTTATGCAGCGCAAGTGTCTAGCTTGGACTGTGCCAAAGTTGCTTACGATGCAGGTTTGAGAAAGGTTGATGTTTTTGTTAAAGGCCCTGGAAGCGGTCGCGACAGTGCGATTCGTAACCTTCAAACCGTTGGAATTGAAGTTGTATCAATCACTGATATTACCCCAATGCCACACAACGGATGTCGTCCTCCAAAGCGTAGAAGAGTTTAATAAATTAGAAGAAAACACCAATGGCAAGATATACAGGTCCAAAATCAAAAGTTGCTCGTCGTTTCCGTGAGCCTATTTTCGGAAAAGATAAGGCACTTGAAAAAAAGAACTACGGTCCAGGTCAACACGGCAATTCTCGTCGTAAGCCCAAGAAATCGGAGTACGCAGTTCAGTTGGCTGAGAAGCAAAAGGCCAAATACACCTATGGTGTGTTGGAGAAGCAGTTCCGTAACACTTTCAAGCGTGCGGCTGCCAAAAAAGGAATCACTGGTGAGAACTTATTGAAGTTCTTGGAAGCGCGTTTGGATAATGCAGTATACCGCATGGGTATTGCTCCAACCCGTCGTGGCGCCCGTCAGTTGGTTTCACACTGCCACATTTTAGTAAACGGTGAAGTTGTGAACATTGCGAGTTATCAATTGCGTCCTGGTGATGTGGTTGCTGTTCGTGAGCGTTCAAAATCATTGGAAGTGATTACCAATTCAGTAAGTAAAGTAAACAACCGCTTTAGCTGGATCGATTGGAATGGAAACGACATGAGTGGAAAGTTTTTGACTTACCCTGAGCGTTCTGAAATTCCTGAGAACATTAAAGAACAGTTGATTGTCGAACTTTATAGCAAATAATAATAGCAAAATCATGGGTGTAATACCTTTTCAAAAACCGAATAAAGTGGTGATGCACAAAGCCACCGATTTTCATGGAGTGTTCGAATTCTCTCCATTGGAAAAAGGCTATGGTGTTACCATTGGAAATGCAATGCGCAGAATTCTCCTTTCATCATTGGAAGGATATGCCATCACCTCTGTGAAAATTCAGGGAGTAGACCACGAATTCAGTACCATTAAAGGTGTTACTGAAGATGTAGTTGAGATGGTGTTGAACATGAAGCAAGTTCGTTTCAAAGCCAACTCTTCAACGGAAGAACAGGAGAAAATCTTCATCAGTGTGAAAGGCAAAGATCAATTTTTGGCTGGTGACATTGGACGTTATACCAATGCGTTTAACATCCTAAATCCTGAGTTGGTTATCTG
>CAZZKP010000249.1:0-1695 GCA_964654675.1 uncultured Bifidobacterium sp.
AGGCCTTGAAACAATCTGTATGGATTAGTGGTGCTGGCGATTCTTTGGTCATGGGGTTGATATTTAAAACGGCCTTGATTTTTGGCATAGCAATCCTTTTTGTATCTATACTTCGCGGAGTTTTCATGTACTACATGCGACAAACCTTAATTGTGGTTTCGCGGAAAGTGGAGTATGATTTAAAAAATGTTCTATACGATAAGTATCAGCAGTTGGGCGAGGGATTTTATCGCAAACACATGACAGGTGATTTGCTTTCCAGGATGAGCGAAGACGTTTCCAATGTGAGGATGTATATCGGTCCGTCGATTATGTATTTCGCCAACATGCTATTCACATTTGTGGTGGTCATTTATCAGATGGTTCAAGCCAATGCGGGTCTTACACTTTGGGTTTTGTTGCCATTGCCAATTTTGTCGGTTTCCATTTATCAAGTAAGCAAACGAATGAATCGTGGCAACAAAGTGATCCAAGAACAGCTCTCTTTGCTCACGGCCAGTGCTCAAGAAACTTTTGCGGGTATTCGCATAATTAAATCCTTTGGCATGGAAACTATTTTCAGTAAGAAATTTCATCAGGAAGGCGAGGAATACAAACGCAGAAACATGGATTTGGCAAAAATTAATGCGATGTTTTTCCCTTTGATGCTGTTGTTGATGGGTTTGAGTACGTTGTTAGTGATTTACTTGGGAGGAAAAGCGGTAGAAGCGGGCACCTTTACGCCTGGAAACTTGGCGGAGTTTGTGATTTATCTAAATATGTTGATTTGGCCGGTTGCGAGCTTGGGTTGGACAACGGCATTGGTTCAGAAAGCTGCGGCAAGTCAAAAACGCATCAATGAATTTTTACAAGCAGAATCGCATCAAACAGAAACAGGTAAGCCCTTCATCTTCGATCAAAAAATTGCGGTCAGTAACTTGTCATTTACCTACGAGGGTAAAACATCAACATCATTGAGTGGGGTAAATTTCAACATTCAAAAAGGCGAAATTATTGGGGTCACGGGAAAAACGGGATCGGGCAAATCAACGTTGGCTCAGATGTTGGCAGGGATGTATTACGGTAATGTTGAAGCGAAATCCATACTCTTTGACGGTGTGCCTTTGGCCGAAATTGATTTAACAGATTTCCGAAGGAATTTGGCATATGTGCCGCAGGATGTGTTTTTGTTTTCGGAGTCGATTAGAGAAAACATTGCATTTGGTTTGGAGGATGGCAAAGCGAGTGATGAAGAATTGCAAAGAGCCGTCGCTGCTGCGGGATTATTAAATGACATTACACAATGGCCCCAAGGTTTGGAGACCATTTTGGGTGAACGTGGCGTGAGTTTGTCGGGAGGACAGAAACAACGGGTGAGTTTGGCGAGGGCGTTGATAAAAAAAGCGCAATTCTATATTCTCGACGATTGCTTGAGTGCGGTGGACTCTGAGACAGAACGCAATATCATTGATCAACTTCAAGCTTGGTTAAAACAAAGTACGGCGGTTGTGGTTTCGCATCGTATCGCCCCCTTAAAAATGGCCAATCGCATCTTGGTATTGGACGAAGGTAAGCTTACTCATGTGGGCACGCACGATGAATTGCTTGTAAGTTGTGAATACTACAAAAATTTGAATGATAGTCAAAGTGCTGAAAACCAAATAGAAGGGGTGTAAAAGCGTGCTGTTGACACTTCTCAAAAAATTATAACAATTT
>CAZZKP010000250.1:0-1658 GCA_964654675.1 uncultured Bifidobacterium sp.
GTAATGGTGTTGGTCCTCAGTATCCAGATGTTGCAAATGCATCACGCCGCATGAACCGCAGCATCTTGAGAAATACACAATACATCCGCTACGATGGTGGCTGTTTTCATTCCTTTTTGTTTGGTTTTCTGATTTAATAATTGGGTAAATGTCTGAATCATACGCATAGCTGTTTTTATTAATGTTTTGCACTAACACAATTTTTTTTGACTTATCACCCAAAGGATTTGCGAAAAATGCAAAATTTATTTTTTCTCGGGGGTGATTTTGGCAATAAACGACGGGCATCGTGGATTGGGATATTCAAACTTTGTATGGCACAATTAACGATATGAATTATGGAAAAGTACATGTACACGAAAACCGAATGCACAGAATTCAATGGTGGAATTTCTTATCTACCCTATCAACCACAATCCGATTCTAGTTTACACGGCTTAGAGATATTGCCACCTTGGAATTTACCGGTCCGACATCAACTCATCGGCTTTGTTTTTCCATCTAACCATTGGAGGGCATTAGCATGAAAAAGCTTGTTTTCTTTCTGATCTCAGCCTTGAGTCTTCTGGGTAAAGCTTATGGACAAGACTATTTGACTGAATACCAATCTTTTTTCAAAGGACTCAATTTGGGTTCGGCAAATGCTCCAAAAGTCATTGAATTGGCATCGCCACAAATTGACCCCAATGTTTTTGACGGATCAAACATTGGTCAACCCCGCAATCTAATTGAAGCAGAAGAGTTATGCAGATCCTTTTCGCATACCCAGCGAGCCACCAAAACCAATGCGCCTTGCTGGGATAGTCTCTTGGTTTGGTCCAAGCCCTACCTCGAAAAAGGGATTCTACCACTCGTATTAATTGATTTTCGATATGAAAAATTAAGTGATACTTTTTGGTTACGACAAGCATACGATTATCAAACTGATTCAGGGTTTATGGTGAAAAAAGGCCCTTGGGCAAATGGGGATTTTGTCATGAGGGATGCTTTCTGTTTTATGCCCATGTTAACCAACATCAATCCATCCATTCATTCGGTAATTCTTGACTCGAGATTTTACATCAGTCATAGAATTATCCAATCCATGAAACTTGGTATAGACATTAACGGAAATGATGTAGTGCTGGTTCCTAATGTTCCTGCACCCATTAAAAACATGAAAGAAGGTATAAACAACTTGTTCCTGTACGCCGAAGTGGATTCCACAGATGAACGCATCGCCATAAACAAAGGCATTCAACTCAACCTAACCAAATTGGTTCATCGCCTCGTCACACGCGTCCATGTTTACTTTAATCCAAAAGTTCCAGAATGGCAAACCATCACAGATGGCCTAGCCATTGACCACTTTGATGTATCTGCTTATGTAACGGGAGAAAGTGGCACTTTGATAAAAACAGGTGCTAAAGTCAGTATCCACTACAGCAATCACAGCAATGGCGTCCCTGGTTGCTTGAATAAGCCCATCATTTTTGTGGAGGGCATAGATTTTGGATACCGCGGTTGGCCAACTGGTTGTAGAGACGGCAAATGCGGAAACACCGGTTATATCGATCTACTCAAAGGAAAACAATGGGATATTGAAACGCAAACTTGGGTCGATTGGAACGCAATCAGAAGCAGTGCAGTAGTGCTCAAACAATACAGAGATTCGGGAT
>CAZZKP010000251.1:0-1552 GCA_964654675.1 uncultured Bifidobacterium sp.
GATTGGTACATCGCTTAGACCGACATGTGAGAGGCGTAGTAGTTTTGGCCAAAACGTCAAAAGCACTTACACGAATGAATCAGATTTTTCGAGAGAAAAAGAAAACCAAAATCTATCATGCCATTACTTTAAAAGCGCTTCCCGGAGAATCCGGAACCCTTACCCACCATTTGCTAAAAAACAGCGAGACAAAAAAGGCTCACGCCTACAATTCGCACAAACCTGGCACAAAACCCGGTGTTTTACATTACGAGTTGTTAAAAAACTTCGCAGGTCGATACCTCTACGAAATCACCCTGGAAACCGGTCGCTTCCACCAAATCCGCGCCCAACTGTCTAAAATGGGCGCCCCAATTCTTGGTGATTTAAAATATGGAGCACTTGAACCTTTGCCCGACAGAAGCATCGGATTGCACAGCAGGAAGTTGATCACACCTCACGTAGTTGCAACCCAACCCTCATTGACAATCACTGCTCCACACCCCAAAGGTACATGGTGGTGGGATTTGTTTAAATAATTTTTGCAAGCACTGGGCCTCAAATCAATCCCAACCCAACTCTGTCGCGGGATCCCAAAAAACACGGTCAAAATCCCGAATCTGATCGTCAACAATTATTACGCCCTCAGATTCTAATCTCTCTTGCATTGCCGTTGGCGTTTCGAAATGCGCTTTTCCGCTTAATATTCCCATCCTATTTACAACTCGATGGGCAGGTACATTACAGCCCTCGCCATGACATTGATTCATCGCCCAACCCACCAATCGACTGCTACGTCCGGCACCCAAATATTTTGCAATTGCACCATACGTTGTTGCCCTACCCGATGGCACCAATCGCACCACCGCATATACCTTTTCATAAAAAGTTTCTTCTTGCATCGCCGAACAACAAAATTGGAACAAAATTTGTCTACTTTGCTCACAACTTATAAAATGAACATGTCTCGTTTACGCCATATCCCCAACTTCGGAATTTCAACCCTCACAATTCTTTTCGCCCTTTGCGCCTTTTCACATCCCCTGCATGCCCAAAAAGCCAAGAAAAATAAAAAAGGCCCCACAATTGAAGCCAAAGTGAGTGATGAAAAAAATGAGTCCCCCCAATTGCGAACCACAAACGAAACCATATCCCAAGAAACCATTTTTGGAAACAATCAGAACATGGAAGTTGTGCAAATGTCGAACCCCAACAACGGTCCAACCGAAGCACAGATTCGAAAACAACTTGAATCCAATGTAAAATTCACCCCATACACCAGAACAGCACCCGTAAAACCCAATGTATTTGGAAACTATCCAAAACTAAAAAACGCGCCTGCTTGGGACGGTAGAGAAGCCGGTGTTTACAGTGTTAGATTTAAATTTAGAACCATCACCCCCGCCAAAGCCACCCCGAAAATTACAAATATCTATGCGGGCGATACAGTATATCTGGCCGACCACAACATTGGCGGAAAATACTTGAGAGATACGGCCGTAATTGACAAAAATGGGGTTGCCAATTTCCACGGAACCAAAAAATTGCAACGAGGCATGTACCTCTTCGTCTT
>CAZZKP010000252.1:0-1535 GCA_964654675.1 uncultured Bifidobacterium sp.
GAACTGGTCTACTACTACTCCTACTGCTTCGATTACGTTGGCTTCTCAACTTCCAACAGCCGCATTTGATGGTAGCTATGCCAGCAACTGGAACGACTGCTCTCAGCCGGGAACAACCCAGAAATTGGACGGAATTGGCGGGGCGATGATGTATCGTGCTCAGTGGAAATCGTGGACGGGCTATAACACAGTTGTGTTGAACTGGGCCGTTAAAGTAAGCACTTCGCAACGCAGTATAATGTGGGTTGAACTTCGTCAGAACCAATCAACCGGAGTTTGGTCGATTTACCAGCAGGGTATCTACACCCCCGATGCCAATACTCGTTGGATGGGTTCAATAGCAATGGACAACAATGGTTCTATCGGTCTTAGTTATATTAAGTCGAATGCAACTTCTATTTATCCCGGCCTTTACTATACCGGACGCCGCACGTGCGATCCGCTTGGAACGTTGCCTGTAACAGAAACTACTGTTATTGCAGGTACCGGCTCACAAACCGGTGTAAATCGCGTAGGTGACTATGCGCACACTTGCCTAGATCCTGATGGTGTTACCTTCTGGAGCACGAGCGAATACATGGGAGGAACCTCAGGTTCAAGTGCTGCAAGAACCAGGGTTTTTTCTTATCAGATCCAATCATGCTCTGTAACAGCTGGGGTTAGTATTTCATTAACCTCAGGAACAAATCCTACCTGCAATGGAAACTCAGTGACCTTCACAGCCACCCCAACCAACGGCGGAACAGCACCAGTCTATCAATGGCAGGTGAACGGAATCAACGTTGGAACAAATTCAGCAACCTATACGAGTTCTACAATCGCGAATGGCGATGTGGTAACTTGTGTTATGACTTCCAATCTTTCTGGTGTAACCGGTAATCCAGCAACTTCGAATGCTATCACTATGACGGTAAGCGGACCGGTAACTCCAGCGGTAACGATTGCGCAGACCACAGGAACCAATCCAGCATGTGCCGGAGTTTCGGTAACCTTTACTGCCACCCCATCCAATGGCGGAACTCCCAGTTACCAGTGGAAAGTAAACGGCACCAATGTGGGCACGAATTCAGCGACCTACAGCACATCAACCCTTGCTAATGGAGACGTTGTGTCATGTGTAATGACCTCAAGCCTTACCTGTGCAACAACTGCCACAGCAACAAGCAACAGCATTACCATGAGCATCAATGCCTCGGTAACTCCAGCTATTTCGATTGCTCAAACCAGCGGCACCAATCCGGCGGCTTCAGGTTCATCTGTAACCTTCACGGCTACTGCCACCAATGGTGGAACTACGCCGGCCTATCAATGGAAAGTCAATGGCACCAACGTTGGGACTAATTCTGCTACCTACACCACCACTACGTTAACAAACGGTGCTATAGTGACATGCGTTCTCACTTCGAATGCCACATGCGCAGTGCCAACAACTGCTACCAGCAATTCAATTACCATGTCTATTACTGGCGGCACCGTTTCATACTGCGCAGCTTCTACAACCAATACCAGCACAACATTTGAATACATTCAAAAGG
>CAZZKP010000253.1:0-1513 GCA_964654675.1 uncultured Bifidobacterium sp.
TCCGTTCTTCGATGCCATGGCTACTGTGAAATCAATACTTTGAACTCAAAAATACAAAATAGTCCATGATTCGCGGCAATCCTTTTTGCTATTCGCGGCAATCCTTTTCAACGATGAGGTGAAGTGTGCGATTGTTTGGAAAATCGAGGCTGGTGGTGAGGGTCTCTCAAACACTTGTTCTTGCTTAGCTCGTTTCGCGTGATTCAACGGCCAATCAAGGGGGCATGTCAAGAAATCACATGTGAATAAACGAGTTCCCGGGTTTCAACAGGTCCCAATGAGAACAGGGCATCCAAACTGCTCAATCCAAAATGGAACTTGCCATCCACACTGTTGTATTGGATGGGATGCTGCTTGAAATCCTGCCAAAGGATCTCGATGTTGGCTTCTCGGAATTGGTCAACATCCATATAATTTTTCCCACCGGACCCCGCGATATATTGTTTGGACCCGTGAAATTGACAGAGTTTGATGATGCGTTGATTTGGGTCGATATCGGCTGGTAGCGATAATGCGGAGGACAAGTAATTCAGGTGGGTTGGGATTTTTAGCACCTTGAGTAACCATTGCATTGTTTGAATGGTCAAGGTCTTTAATTGGGGGTGAGATACCTGCAAGAGTGAATGAATTTCATCGCGGTACAATTGGTAATAGGGACTTTTTTTATAAACAGCATCCAACTTTGCCACCAAGGGGTTGGGTTGGAAGGCTGGCGAGATCAACATTTGATTGATACGGTGGGTTTGTGGTGCGCTGACGAGGGAGACACTCAACCAATTTTCCGCACCATTGGTGCTGATGATTTTGCAGCGATTTTGGAAATTACGCCGTGTGAATTGAACATCATCGAGCAGGATGAAAACATCGGCACTTGCGATTTTTGCCAAGTATCCCAACCAGGGAAAGAAGTGTGGTTGGTGCACAGCACATTTCATAGGCGAGAAATCCAACGAATGACTTCAAAGCACTCGGCATAATCCACTTCTACTTGTTTGCCCCTCACCCGCGCAAGGTCGATGAGGATGTCGTTACCAAAAAAAGATCGCTCCTTTTGGGTGACATAGCAATTGATGGCATCCTTTTTACATTCAATATCCGATTTATTGAGTTCAACAAAGAATGTGGGGTTGGATTGAAATTGATTCCATGGCAGTTCGTACCCCAAGAGGGAACTATATTTAAAGGCACGTCTCGATTCTTCAAAAACCACTTGGTGCGATTGATGGATATCGGTGGAACTGGGCGTAAAAACCATTGTCGGTTTGTGCGTCATGTTGAAATCGTAAAAGAACTGAAGAATTTCCGTGCGTCTGGAAAACAAATCCCGGGGGTCGTAATCCCTGAAGAAATAGTTGGATTTGGGTATGCTGTATAGTTTTTGACTATCCCAAAACTCCGACATGAACGTATCATGATCAACATGGTGGGGAAGGGAAAGGCCGATGTAGAGGACTTCAGCTCCTTGGGCGCACATTTGGTGCAAAACACCTCCCATGCCCAACTCTACATCATC